>NZ_JBRBAU010000006.1:0-167676 GCF_053480195.1 Corynebacterium guaraldiae
CGACACTGCCTACAACCACTCTATGGGAATACGCAAAGGTCACATACGCTAAACCCCAACCCCCACCAACACAATCTGTCGTTTAACTCGACACGCCGGAAAACAACACGTTTTGTCGTTTAGGCCACATCCCCCGTGTGAAGGCATACATACAAAAAGGGGACCCCGCGCACCCGCCAGAGCCTCCTGACCCTTGCTGCATTCCTGCCCTGGGGGAGTTCAGAGGATGGACGCCACGCGGAATCCTGCGGTCTAGCCTAGCGCGCCTTGCTTGTCGACGCCAAACCGCTCCCCCGCCCCCCAACTCCCCACTCCTCTTCCAAGCGCACTCCCCAACTCAAGCCACTAAATTCTTAAGTTTTCCGCCCTGACCTGGCGATTTTGCTTCATTAGGGGGCTCATGTAATGTTTTCCAGCGGAGGATTCGACTAGCGGCCTATGTCACACGCCTGGAACGCGTGCGGGAGTCACATCCCTCAGGGGTTCAAATCCCCTATCCTCCGCCATTGGGAAGTCCCCTGGATGTCATCATCCAGGGGACTTCTCCTCATGCGCAGGTGGCAGATTCTAGTGGTCGCGGATACACGGTTTTAGATTTCGTTGGCATAGCCTAGGAGTTCGGCCATTTCTTCGGCTGGTATTGCAAATCCTAGGGTTGCGCGTGGTCTTCTTCTTAACCACGTAGGCCGAGTTTCCCGCAGTCGTAGGCGACTATTGTCGATACGACTGCGGACAGCGAGATATCCCATGAGCTGTTTGGCTAAGAGGTAGCCAGGAATGGGTGGAACATTTGTGACCATGTCGACCGTGCTGTCGCATGGTATCTCTTCCGAAATCGCCTACGCCTTGCCGCTAGGGGCTTCTACTTGCTTGAGCTGACAGACAACAACCGGCAAGGCGCTACCTCAGTCTTCAATGAGTCGGCGTCTTTCTATATGACAAACCTAGACTGAGCATATCCCTATTACTCTTTACTCCTCCTTTTAGCTGATGCAGCAACTGAAAGAGCTATTCCTAGAAGGGCCATAGGAAGCCCAAGATTAGTAAGCCGAGTTTCCCAAAATAAGCCCGCTATACACAACAAAGCGCCTGCAATGAGAATGACAAGGGTAAAGACTTTAAATAGTTTCATTTCCGCATCTTCCTT
The DNA here is from genome assembly GCF_053480195.1 of Corynebacterium guaraldiae. Taxonomy (NCBI): domain Bacteria; kingdom Bacillati; phylum Actinomycetota; class Actinomycetes; order Mycobacteriales; family Corynebacteriaceae; genus Corynebacterium; species Corynebacterium guaraldiae. Next base: position 1,148 of record NZ_JBRBAU010000006.1, read on the forward strand.
ACAACTTCCGTCATCGCCCGAAGGCAGGAATCCCCATGAGAATAACAATTCTTTACTCACAATTGATCCCCCCACCTAAATTTGGAACTTTCGTATACTCTTCTCGGGTTCTATGGCTTGAAGAGTGCATGAAAGGGAAAATAGGTGTATGCCATTACTCGGCACTGTGGAACTCAACCACCCGATCAGCAAAGGTTCACTCCCCCGACCCGTCGGTGGTAACGATGTACGATTCCGCGATTTTGTCGAGCAGTTTCAGGTACTCGTTTGAGCTTTCACGCAGGCACCAATGTCGGGCGATGACGTGCGTTTCGGTGCAGGCTACCAGCAGGCATTTCTTGTGAAAGTAGGTGCCGTCGATAAAGACCTGGTCATAGACACGATAGGGATCTGCTGCTGTTGGCACGATGATAAACCACAGCAGCTTAAACCACCGGGTCAAAGCCCGCCTTGTTATCCCAAGGCGTTTGGCCAAGTGGTCTGCGGATTCCCCAGAAAGGACCCAGTCAATAAAGATTTTAAAATGCCGAATCTCACTGGTGTGCGCGGGTGTTAATCGATGAAAACGTTGCACTGAGGGCATAGCCGGCCTTGGGGTCCTGCCGCAGTTTTGTTGTTCTTAACCAGAAAGTGGCCGCACATATCGCACGACAGCCGATTCCTATTAGCCATATGAATTGGCATTACCGCACCAGCAGCAGTCCTCCCACCACAGGTCTATGGCTATCCGATGTCGATTTCACCGATCAGGCTGTTGGAACCGATTCAAAATCAAGATCACCGTATTATCCCAGGCTGCCTTGGGAATCCGTATCGGTTTATCCACACGAAAAGTCCCTTAAGCCGTTAATTCTCAGAAGCCGATTTCTGCGAAGCAGCAAACTGATTTCACCACGTATAGAACTCCAGAATGTTTCCGTCTGGATCCGAAATGTAGGCGGAATAAGAACCCCATGGCATTTTCTTGGGTGAGGCAGAAGCCTCGCGATAGGAATCTGGAAGTTGACCCCAATACTCGTCGACGTCCTCGACAGAGAATTGGATTACTGCTCCGCCGGGGGTTGCCGGACTAGTGTTAGTGGCTGAAGCAAAAACTGAAGAATCGAATACGCCAATTACGCTGCCATCAAACGACACTTCAAAATATCCTTCTTCAGCAGACAATGGCTTTGCTTCGGAGTTTGGAAGTTGATGGTAGAACTCCCATGAGGCTTCGATATTGCGGGTCAAGATCGTCAAATGATCGAATCGCATGATTGGCATAACCTTTCTCGCTGGGCCAAAGATTAGTCGCGATTATTCCAAATGCCCTTTGCCCGTGTGCGGTATTAGAAATCGAGGCTATTGGATTCTTCATGCGGTGGCTTGGAGCCTTCACGCAAAGGAACCAAAGCAAAGGCACCATTTGCGGGGCCCAGGATGGAAAACCCCAGGTGATTGCATGCGGAGTTTCGCATAAGGTGCCAGTACTTTGGTTCCTTTGCGGCTGGGCACTCGAGCTGGGCACCTCCATCGAACGCCCATGGTCAACCGCCCCTACTCGAACTCGGGGGCCGCGAAACCGTCTTCCTTGAGCCACTCCACGTGCGGCGGGGTGTTCATGCCCCATTCCGTGCGGGCGAGCAGGAAAGCCTCCTTCACCTCGGCCTCGCCATAGCCGCCATCGCGCAAGAACTGGCGGAAACCGCGGGGGCCAGGTTCTTTGATCCACAGCCAGACGTAGTCTTCCAAGGTGTGGTCGCCCAAGATGTCTTCCATGCCTTCTGGCAGCAGCTCACGCCCGGCGCGCACGCGCTCCTCCAAGTCAGCGTCGAAGAAGTCGTAGAGGTAATCCAGGCCGTCTTCCAGCTGGGCGTACTCATAGGCGTCCATTGATTCGCTCCTCTCGCCCTCATTCTTAGTCACGGATCAGCACTCCTCTCAACTGTGTTTCTTTGCGCCGAGGGACATCCGGTCGACGTCGGCAAGCACTTCGTCCACAATCATCGGGTTGAATTCCCTATCGCGGCGCAGGCGTAGTAACTCTTGTTGGGCGCCGGCGAGGGCTGTTCGCCGTGCCGCGAGGGCCACCTCACGGGCCTCGATGGCCATGCGCAGACGAGTTGTAGCGTCCTCACCATCCTCGTCTTCGCCGAGGCGGTCCTCAAACCATTGGGCAATATTTGCCGCAGTGTCGGGGTCCAGTTCCTCATACTTCGCGCGCATCGCAGCAATGCCGGCTTTACGCGCGCGGGAGGTAATGGTCGCGCGCATCTTATCCGTGGCTGCCTGCGAATACGTGGTGAGGTCGAGCTGACGCATAAGCCACGGCAGCAACAGGCCGGGAATCACCATGGTCATGAGCAGCACCACGAGGGCGATAACGGTCAACTCGTTGTAGAAGCTCAATCCACTCGGAACAGACAGAACCAGCGCAAGAGTCACCAAACCGCGCATGCCGGACCACGTCATAAGCAGCACTTCTTGCAGGCGCAGCGGCGCCAGGCGTGGCTTCCCGCGGCGCCTATTAATGAGATAGAAGGCGTACATCCACACCAAGCGCACGAGGAAAGCAACAACGGACAGGATGACGCCGATGATGACCGCGTGCCAGAGGTCCGCGCCCGCGGCGTCGATGGCGCTGAACACGGTCAAGCCAATGAGGCCGAAAGCCACGCCCGTGAAAAGCAGCTCGACGGTCTCCCAGAATGACTGGCCGGAGAGGCGGTCCTCCGCCTGAATCGGTGCGCGGGAGTGCAGTTCCACCGCGGCAATCACCACCGCGATGACACCGGAGGCGCCGAGCTCCTCCGCAGCGATATACACGGCAAAAGGAATCACCCACGTCAAGGCGTTGCGAGCGACAACCTCGTGAACCGCGCCGACGAACCACGAAGACACGCGCCCCACGACGAGCCCGAGGATGGCGGCTACAGCCGCGGAGTAGAGGAAACGCGTCACCGCTTCCCCGGCGTGCATCTCACCCGAACTCGTCACGGCTTCCAGGGCGAGGTGGAAGGCCACAATAGACGCGGCATCATTAAACAGGCCTTCGATCTGCAGCACGGAAATGATGCGCCGTGGGATACCGGCAGGTTCTGCCACGGCCTCGACGGCCACCGGATCCGGCGGGGCAATCGCGGCGCCGATAAGGATGGCGGCAGCTAGCCCCAAGCCCGGCATGAATGCGCGAGCGGTGAATCCCACCGCAAGGGTCGTAGCCACCACGAGCAGCACGGACAGAGCCAGGATGGTCATCCACTGCTCACGAATAACACCCCACGATGTTCTCCTTGCCAGCGCCCACAGCAATGGCGGCAAGAAGATCGGAAGAATGAGGTCGGCGGGTACGGCGAACTCGAATGTGCCATTCGAAAAAGTGGCGTATACCGAAACCGCCACCGCCGTAAGGATGGTCAGAAGCGCTGGCCAGGGAAGCCCGATCTTGTCCCCCACCGCCATGACAATAACGGTCAACAGCATCAGGCCAATAAGGACAAATAAAACTTCCATACGCGCTTCTTTCCCCGTTTAAGTTTTTCTGTTCTCAGACTACCGTTGCGTGGCCGGCGAGGGAGAGCAGTTACACAGCGCCATCCCAGACGAAGGCCTCCCGCGATAGCTTCTCCGGCTGAAACTGTTCGCACAGCTCCTGCACGGAAGAGGCCTCATACCCTAAGGATTGGGCCAAGAGCTTGACGACGTCCCCCGCATCCCTACCGTGCCCCTCGAGCAGCTGACGCAGGGTCACCGCCCCATCGCGCTTGGACAAACGCACGCCCTCAGCGTTGAGCACGAGCGGCACGTGAACGAACTCCGGCTCCGGATAGCCCAGCTTATGCGCCAAGTATGCCTGACGCGGGGCAGAAGACAGCAAGTCATCGCCGCGCACGATCTGATCGACGCCTTGGAAGGCATCGTCGACAACAACCGCCAGGTTATAGGCCCAGTCCATGCCCTGGTTCGGATCCGCCGGGGGCTGGCCGCCGCGGCGCAGGATGAAGTCATCCACCTCCCCGGTGTACTCGCCGGCGAGGGCGTCGTGGATGGTGAAGGAGGAAGCGTCGGCACGCAGGCGTATGGCTGGCACGCGGTTTTGGGCGGCGAGTTCGGCGCGTTTGGCGGCCCGCTGATCGTCGCTAAGCTCGCGGCACGTCCCCGGGTACTGCCCAGGGATGGCATGCGGCGCGCGGGAGGCTTCCTGGATGTCCTTGCGCGAGCAATAGCACTCGTAGGTAGGAAGCTGCGCCAGGGCCTCCTCATAAGCCGCGTAGCGATCCTGCTGGTAGATGACTTCCCCGTCCCAGTCCAGGCCGAGCGCGGCGAGGTCCTCCAGCTGGCGCTGCGCCGCCTCCCGCGAGGAGCGCTGCGTGTCAATGTCCTCCACGCGCACAAGGAAGCGGCGCCCGCTACTCCGAGCGTAGAGCCAGGCCAGCAACGCCGTACGCAGGTTACCCAGGTGAAGATCGCCGGACGGGCTCGGGGCGTAACGTCCGGCGGGGCTAAGAGAATCCATGGCCACCAGTCTACGAGGAGCCCCGCGCGCACCGGAGTCCTCTACTAGACTCTCCCCCATGGCTTCTGATGCGACGTATCCCCTGCTTGATTCTGCCGACGCCGAAAAAATGCTCGCCTATGCGCGCGCCCAGGCTCCCGGGCTTTCTCTTCCCACCGATGAGTCCACCCACATTGATGAGCAGATTAGCCGAGTACTCGCAGATGATACTTTCCTAGGCAGCCTGGAAGATGCCATTCCCGCCGCCCGCTATTTGGAGGCCCGGGAGACCCTCCGTGTGGCCGCCGGCACCATCAAGAACGTCGACGATTCCTTCACCATTGCCGCACTCGGTGCGCTGACCGGACAACCATCGCTGGTGGCCGCAGGCTATACCCGCGTCGCCTGCGCATGGATGGATCACAACGACACCGAGGAAGCAGAGAAGTTCGCCGCCAAGGCAGCCGCGGCTGGCGATGACACGGCGTTGAATGAGATTGCCGCCGCCCGCATCGCAGCAAGCCACAAGGACTTCTCCGAGTCCGCCCCCGCCAGCGTGGATGCTTCAGCCGACGCCAATAGCCCATCCTCGAGCTTCGGCAACAGCGTCTCGCTGGCCGAGCTCCAAGAGCGCCTAGAATCCGCCAAGAGCGGCGAAGCGAAAACACACGCTGCTGAATTCGTGGCTATCAACGACGCCGTGACCGCAGGAGAATTCGACGGCGCAGGGGCCACGATGGGGGATATCCTCCGTACCATCCTCGAATCCGCCGTGGGCGCGCTGTGGGCATCCGGCTCTGCCGCCGACTGCGAGCGCGTTGCTGCGCATTCCTTCACCATCCTGTCCAACGCGCGCGCGGATGAGGAATACCAGCAGCTCCCGGCACCGATGCTGGCCCGCTTTTACAGCGATGCTGCACAGCACTCCGCTGCGGATGTGGAGCAGCGCGTGGCCTGCTTCGCCGCTGCTGCCCGCGAGTATCAGTGCTACGGGGACCTCGACGGCGAGCTCCGTTCGATCCTCAAGACCGTGACCCTCGACGTGCAACACCGCGCCCCTGAGGAAGCCTATGACATCCTGGCCTCCCGCTACGTAGATTCGCTCAAGCTCCAGAGCCTGCCCGTATCGGCCAAGTGGACCGTCCTTTATTCTGAAAGCCTGCTTTTGCAGGCGCAGGACATGTATAAATCCACCCAGGTTCTGCTCAATTTCTTAGACCGGCACCCTGACACCGAGGCCACGACGCCTTCGGAGCACAACGCCCTCGCGGAAGTCGCCGAGCTCCTAGGTGATCGCCACGCCTCCACCGGCAAGGCCGACCTCGCTCGCAGCATGTACTTCTTGGCGTACAACCTGTTTGAAAAGGCCCACAATGTCCGCGCGCTCGAGGAGCTACGCAAGAAGGCCTAGGCCCCGCGATGCACGAGGCCTAGCCTCATCGCGCCTGGCCGCCGAACCACTGCCGGTTCGCCGGTAGCCACAGCAGCACAATGACCACCGCCGAAGCGATCGACGCGGGCATGACCCAACTTGCCGGAATGAGCAGCACCACGATGGCGCTGATAACGGTCAACGCAACTCGCGCGGACTGCTGTGCATGCAGCACATAGGTGGTGAGGGCACACACCAAGAGAACCAGTACGGCAAGTAACACGCCCAGCTCGGTGGAAAGCTGGTCCGTGCGGGTTACCGCCGCCGGGCTGTTTTCAAAGGCGATGAGCCGGCAGATGTTGTAGACGGTGTAGCTCGTGATGAAGACCTCCAGCACCGCTGCGATCTTCAACGGCCACGGTGCCCATTGCGCCTTCATATCGGCCGCGCGGCGGGCCTGGCGGACGGTGTCGCTGACCTGTCCATAGCGATAGTCCGGCGCGGGTGCGGCAGGCGAGCCCGGCTGTGGGGTTCCTGGAGACTGCGGGTTGCCGAAGGTCATGACACATCCTCAGCAAAGACGCCGCGTTGACTCAGCAACCAGCGAATAGGATCCAGAACGCGATAGGGCGCAATGCCGCTGCGGGCTAGCTGGCGGCCCGTCGGGGCCTCACCCAACGCGGAGGTCACGAAGAAACTACCGCCACTCGGCGCTGCCGAATAGATCTTGTTGATGAGGTCGTTGGCACCCAAGAAGCGCAACAACGATTCGGCTTCGAGGTGAACCATCCAGCGGTCCGAATCGCGGAAATTCCACCCGGTATCCCGGCGGAAGGCGGAGCCGCGGTTGGCCATGAGCTTCTTCCAGCGCACGTCATCCACCTGCTCAAGTTTCTGAACCGTGTCGAACTTCGAGATTGTCACGGCCAGCGGCGGCGGAGTATCCGTGTCGAGCAACGCCAGCAGGTTATCCAGGACCCGCAAGGAATCCGCACCGAGCTCACCAATATTGGGGATCAGCCCGTGGATAAAGTCCTGAATCTGCTGCACGCGCAGCGGGTCAAAGAGGAAGATCACCAAATCCGCGTGGGAGAAGAACGCAAGGTTTTCGCGGTCGGCTTCGTTCTCCGGCGGGTTCTCCAGGTCCTCGCCCGCAACGTCGCGGAAGACCAAGAAATTCATTCGCTCAAAGCCCTGTTCATCGGGCCACTTGCCGAGCTCAAAAATCAGCGGATCACGCTGGTAGGCGTCGGTAGCCACCGCGCTCGGCGTGGGATCCATGGCCCGCATCTCCTCAAAGAGCGGCTTCTCATACACCTCCGCGTAGCGCTCCCGGGTGGATTCATCCGCCGCTTGCACGGAGCGGTTGTGTTTGTGCGCCAGCTGCTTGAGCTGCTTGATCATCACCGCGGTGTACAGCGACTTACCGGAGTTACGCGCGCCCGCCATGGCCACGCAATGTGTCACGGCGTCGGTCCATCCCTGCGGCAACTCCCGGTTGGTGTACGGACTCACCGTCACACCATCCTCGAGCGGTTTAAAGGTCCACGGGCAACGTGCCTGGCTCATTAGTTCCTCTCTTTCAGCATGGCGGTGACGCGGTCAGTCAATTCCGAAAGCTCAGTGTTGGCGCCGGATTCGAGCTGCTTGACGACGTCCCCGTCGATCACCGCATACGCCACATGAGCCGGAGTCCCGTTGATGCGCGCGAGCTCGAGCTCCTGGCGGCCGATGGCACTGGTGATGAGCACAACGGTGGGCACCTGGGTCTCCAGCATGGAGGCCACGGGAGAATCGGTGACGTAGATGACCAGCGAGGACGTTGAGGTGAGAGGCGGCAAGCGCCACGGCCGCTGGCCTACGCGCTCCGCTCCACTATCAATCACACCCGCGATGAAACGGGTGAGCTCATCCACCTTATGGGTCTCGATGCTGTCCTGCCCGTCAGTGGCGCGGAAGTGCCGGAAAGCATCGGAGAGCGCATCGATGTACTTAGCGGCCGCTTCAATGATCTTCGGAGTGACGTTGACCTGCATGGAGGCAGAGCCATCGATGACCACGGTGACATCATCGAGGCCAGCGACATCCAGCTCCGCGCGGCGCATCTTGGAGCGCACCTCGCGGGCGGAATCTGTGATTCCGGTGCCCTCGGTCGTGCCGAATGCTTCCAAGAGGTAGCTCCCAGATTCCGGGGTGACCTCGGCGAGGCGTTCGGCGGAGTCCTCGGCGGCGTCGATAAGCACGCGCGGGAACGTCACCGAATCACCGGCGTTGCTTACCGTCAGGCGGACCTCGCTGCGCAGGCCGAAGGTCCCATTCCGCTTGGGGCGCACGACGATGGTGGCGCGCTCAGGCAGGGAGTGCACCATGATGGAGAGGTCGTGGACGCGCACGGCATCAACGCCTTCTCCCATAATCGCCAGCTCCATCGAGGCGCCGCCAGTTCCCATCTCGAAGGCTTCAACGCGCAGGATGCCGTCTGAGCCGATGCGGCGGGACTCTCCGTCCCGCAGTGTGTATTTAGCCATGACGCTTCTTCCCTTCTCTTACCTTCCGTGGAATCCCGTGTTTCGACCGTGTTCGCCTAGTCCTCCGTGAGCTGCTCCACGGTGCTGCCACGCTGTGTGCTGTGCAAAGTGCGATGGGGCGGGTTGCTGCTGCGCGCGCGCCGAGCGCTCCGCGAGCAACTGTGTCGTGCGGTCCAGCAACATGGCGACGCGCCCCGTGGCATAGCGCTCGCAATGCTCCGGCACGAATGTTCCCGCAAAGTGCATTGCGGTGAGGTGCGCGATGTGCTCGAGCTCGCGGTCCTCCCAGAGCCGCAGCGCATCCTCTGCCAGGAGGTTGAAGTCCCGCGGGAAATAGAACACCCAAGAGGCAACGATTGCGGACATCAGTAACTTGTCCAGCCCCTCACCCAACGAGTTTCTGTCGAGGTAAGCCAACTGGATGGCGCGTCCGCGGTTGGTATCTAAGTGCTCGATCCACCAGCGCGGATCGAAATCCTTGAGCCTATGCCATTCCTCGGCGCTGAGCCCAGGAACATTGGCGTTGCCACCCGATGCCGCTGCCGGCAGCGGATGTGCTTCTTCAGCTGCTGGTGCGGCTTCTGCACTTGGCGACGGCGCCGTTTCTACTGTCGTGGCGAAAGGGTTCTCCTGCGACGTACTCGGCGCGGGGGTATCGAGGGGATTCGGCGGAATACCCGCAGGGCCATGACCCGGGGCCGCAAAAGGCGAGGCGTCTGGGATAGGCGCTCCAAAATCAGCTGGGTCTTCGCCCCAGGAGTCGTCGAAGCTGAGTGCTGCACTCTTCTCAGGCTTGCTGGCTGTTGCAGCGCTCTCTTCCGGTTCCTGTGCTGCACCCGTGCGCTGCTCGGCCTGCTCGTGCTGCGACTCCGGGGCCACGGCCTCAGTTTCTTCCGCAGCACGTGCTTCGTACGCGCTGACATCGGGCAGGGCCTCATCAAGTGCAAACACGACTGGATTGCCGGGGATCGCGGTTTCCTTAAGACGCTGCTTCTCGCTGGGCGGTACCACGAGCATGGTGGACGTACTCAGCGGAAACTCGTTGATGGCGGCGGCCTTCTCAAAAGTGGAGAATCCGAAACCATCCTCCCCCACCTCGCGGGCGGTGGCGGCGATCCACAGCGCTGCCTGGTTATCAGGGGCCACGAGAATGACCAGGCCGTTGCGGGAATTCAAAACCTTCGCCATGGCGGTGACCAACGCACGGTTGAAGGTGGGGTTCGGGTTCGGGGTCACGGCTTTGAACGGTGCGGGCAGCTTCTCTGGATAGCGGAATTCGCCATCCAGAAACTCCTCCAGCAACACATCCGAGTGCAACGGACCGCGCGCCGAGATCTTGGCCGGAATCTGGACTTTGTCCACCTCGTAGATGGAAAAAGGCGCTGGGATATCGGGAGAAAACAGGACCGTCGCCGGCGCCGGCGGAGTGCCCGTGCGCGAAATGGACGTGTAGGTGAAGACGTTTCCGCCGCGGCCTGTCGCATCTAGGCCTGCGGGGACGGAGACCATAGTGACCCACTTTTCCGCCTCAGGAGTGAGAGCAAAAACCGCTGTGCGGCGGACCAGCTCCGCGCGCTGCTGGGCAGAAGGGAAATCCGGTATCGTCGTGCCGTTGTTGAGCGAAGTCGGCACGAAGGACACCAGCTCAGCCAGCTCCTCCTGGGTAATATCGCCGGCCTTCTGACCCACTCCCCAACCACCGGCACGGCCATTGGCGCGGGAAAAAGATGCATAGCTAAAGGCACCGCCCATAACTACTGGCCTCCTTGGAAGTACTGGTCTTGAGAATAATCCTGGCCATAGTTGTGCTGGTCATAAGCGTTGGGCTCATATCCTTGTTGGCCGTACTGCGGGTCATAGCTGGGAGCTTGGTTCTGCACGGGTGGGGGCAGCATCAACTTGTAAGACACATCGCCTTCCACCACCACGGCTTTATCCAATGCACTCAACGTGGAGGAGGCATCGCTGTAGCTCTCCGAGAAACTACTAAAGACGTCCTCACCGCCGAAACTGTCGAAAGAGGTATCGACCTGGCTATCAAAGCCCTCGACGGCGAACAGACGGATGAATCCCCTACGTTGAATTCGCTCGCCAACTGACACCGTGAAATCTGGGTACTGCCCGCGCATCGGGCCCAGTCCTTGAGCCACGTGTGTGGTGCTCTGCAGGTTGGTCTCCACAATGCCGAGTGCCTCGCCGTCTTCGGGGAAGAGTGGCAGGCGGTCAGCACGGTAGACCACCTGGCAGGAGAACTGGCGCTTGTCGCCATTGCCCAAGCTCCAGAGGAACACCCCGATCTGGCCCTGAGCGTAATCAACCTCGAAGTCATAGGTAACTGGGCGCAGGCCCTCGTACTGAATCACGCGTTCATCGCCCTCAGTGCGTTTGCCCGCGAAGACTGCATAAGGCTTCAGGCGCACGGTATCGCCGTGCTGATCGAGGTGCAGGCGGATTCCTCCTTGAAGGTCGTAATCCTCCTCGCGGATCTGATCGTGCTCGCGATTAGTGGAGTACTCCACTGCCGTCGCGCCCTTCGGCCAATCAAATGTAATGAGCTGGCTGTCCACGCGCTCGATGAGACGGAACTGGTCATCCTCAATGGACTGCACGCGCTGCAGCACTTTGGATTCGCCCACCCAGGCATCCGCGTCGTTAAAGTTCACCGGGGTGATGTAGACCTCGTACCAATCCGGCGGCCACGGCACCGTGGTGGTTTGGAAAGAGCCCGGTTCAGACACTCCACGGGTCTCACTGATGGCGCTCGATAGCGCACTTTCGACGTACGTCTTTGGCACCGCGGACGTGCGAAGGTCCGCCTGCGGGGCGTTGGGTGTCAGATAGATCTTTACCTCGCCGGTCTTGGGCGAGTACCAATCAACTTCGATGCTGTCTTGTCCGTATTCGCTGCGGCGCTCACAGCGTGAGAGCTCCAGCTTCTCCAGCTCGCTGGCAAGTTTCACGGAGCGCTGGACGGCAACTTCGTCCTGGCTCTGCTCGGTAGCGCCGTGGAACTCCGCTTGGCCCAGCAACGAGATGACGACGGTCTGCCCGGCTTCCTGCACCGGAATGGTGGCCTTGCGCCCGCTGCTATCCACGTCTTGTTCGAAGCGCGGGGAGAGCTTTTCCTTCTCGCTGTCCCGGCAGGCATAAACCATGGCGCTCGAGTGCCCCGGTAGCAGGTCCCAGGACACCTGGATGGCTCCCTTGATGGTGGATACCTGGACGTTCACCGGTGGGAAGACCACGCCCGTGTCTCCCATGAATACCGGTTGGCTATTGATGAGCTCGCGAAGATCCCGTCCCTTATACGCCCACACCGCGTAGTGGCGCAGACCTGCCTCGCCCGGGGTGTGGTCACGGTAGGCAGTTCCTTTTGTGTAAACGAGGGTGTCACCGGCATCCGGGGAGGCCACCATTTCTGAATCATCGGCGACTACCCGGTAGAACACCACCTCATCCGGCGAGTGCTCAAGCTCGGGCCACCACAGGCGCACCGGATGGCGAAGGTCGTTGTCCTCCGGCTCCGGTTCTGGTTCGATGCCATAGCCAAAGTCCTCGTGAGAATCCTGCGCCAGCGCGTCCTCTTGCGGCACCTCAACTTCAAATTCGATGCCGGGAGCTTCCCAGTTCGGGTCTTGGCGGAACTGATACTCCGCCTTAATCCCAAAGCCCGGGATAGTGATGTAGTCCTCTTCGTTGACCTGGGTCTTCTGTTCTTCCTCGGCCTGCAGTGCCTCCCACTCGGCAAAGAAATCATGCGGCTGTGCCGCTGGCTGTGCCGGTTCTGGTTGAGGCGCGGAGCCTGCCTGCGCCACGCCACCTGCTGCGGTACTAGCTGCAGCGGCACGTTGTGCCTGTTCCCGCTGGCGGGCTTGTTCTTCGGCTCGCGCTGCCTTTTCCTGTGCCGCACGTTCCTGCGCTACCTTTTCCTGTGCCGCGCGTTCTTGCGCGGCACGTTCCTGCGCGGCACGTTCTTCCTGGGCCACTGCGGCGTTGCGCGCCTGTGCGCTCAGCTCTGGGTGGGCCACCTCTTCGCCGTTATACGCGGCGGCAATCTGTTCGGCGAACTGCCTAAACGGCGCCGATACGGCCGCGCGCACATCATCGGCGTTCACGCGCTTGAGCTGGTGCAGGGACTTAAGCTCGCTCAGCGGCATATCCGTGATCGAAGGTTTCGGGTTGTGTGTCATCAACGTTCCTTAAGGAGGTCTCGTCAGAAAGTTTCGTCGAGGTCTGAGAGGTCCGGTGCCTCCGGCCGACCAAACGGCGGCTGCGTAGTCGGCCCTTGGTTATCTCCCTGCACCGGCGATCTAAAGCCCATGTGGTCCATGTCATCTAGGTCGTCGAGTGAAAGATCCGCAGGATTCACAAAGGACGGGGCATTCGACGCCGCGTCGGGAATCAGGTACTTGAAGTCAGTGATCTTTCCGTACTGCACCACCGTCACAGAGCGCGAAAGCTGGCTGGTCAGCGCGGTCTGGCTGTCTACCTCGACGATGCGCGTGCGGGAGCCATCGATTTCGGTATACCCTTCAGCGCCGCCAGCATTAGTGAGCGCAGTGGAGCTAAAAGCCTGGAGGGCTCCCTTTTCCTGGTTCATGCCGTCGAGGAACTCGGCGGTGCTCTGAACGCGACTGCCGCCTTCCTCGCGGAAGGTGACACGGCTGAGGTATTGCTGCAGGCTGCGGGTCATGCGCGGATCCGTGATGACCTTCTGCCATTCCTGCTGCTTGTGATCGCGGTCCTGCATGTAGGGGTGGTCAAGGCTGCGGGACAGGTTATCCAACGCAGTGCTGGAGCCGAGGCCAGCCATTCCCCACATCTCATTGAGGGCCACAGCCGAGTGGCCGGTGCGGTTGCGCTCAAAGGTGTCATTCATGTCATCGAGCAGTGACTTAAGCGAACGGTGTGCCCACTCCGCTTGGAAAATATGGGAGCGGATTTCATCCGTCATGCGCACGGCATCGTCACGGTTGAGCACGGCCTGGGCAATGCGGGCATTCTCCGGAAGACCCGACTGCGGCGTCCGCAGGTGATCGCTCGACGTTTCCTTACGCCCAAAGGGCGCGTAAATCGCGCGGCCCAGCAGCGCCGACCAGCTCAGGAACTGGTTATAGGCGTTGGAGATGCGGGAGATCTCCGCAGAGGCCGTGGCCAGATTCTGCGCGGCGATCTCTTGGTTGCGGTTCAGCAGCTTTCGCCGCTGCACGTAGTCGAAGATCTCACGCTGTGCCTTGGTAAAGACCGCCCAAGAACACACGAGGAAAAGAAGAACAACCACGATGATGCCCACGACGTACCACGGCCAGTCGAACCACTGCAGGTACTCACCCAGCGGCAAGTCCGGGTTATAGCGGCCAGCCACCATGTAGGTCATCAGGGCAAGCACCACGAAGAGGACGATCCACATCGTGCGCAGCTTCCGGGTCAGTGCTTTGTTCTCCGCGTTGAAATCACGCGCTTGGAAACTATTGGCCAGTTCTTGCAGCTCGCGCGCCTTGGCGTGCGCGTCGCGGTACTTCTGCTGGGCGTGCCCCAGCTTATCCCAGAGGCCCTGGCCTACCTTCCACGCGAAGGTGGTGCTGTTCTTCGCTCGCCAGGAGGCAAACTCGTGCTTCTTGCGGCTGACCGCTTCATTGCGGGTCTGCTGGCTGGTGTACTCGATGTCGGCGGCAAAACGCTCAGCGCCTACCGGATCGAAAGGCGCGACGGTTGCTTGGGACTCGTGCGTATAGCCCAACGTGCTGGTCATGAGCGGATGGAAGCCCTCAAAAGAAGCGCTGACATCCTGCACGGACTGGCCACCGTACTGCACGATGTACATGTTGCCCTGGTTATTGCGCAGGCCCTTGGTATCGATGCTGTCGCGCCAGGAACCGTCGACAAGCCCCAGTGCGTAGTCGTGGTAGGCCTCCCACGTGCGCGAGAGCTGCGGTTCCTGGCCCAAGGAAAAGTGCTGCTCCCGGGCGACTCGCATGGTGTGCTCACTGGCTTGGCGCAGCTCGTCGACGCTCGTTGCGCCACTGCCCTTGCCGGAGTGCCCAGCCAAGACAACCTCCACGCTGGAGTCTTGGCCATAGAGCATCTTCTGCAGGAAGGTGGCGGCGTTCTTGTTCATCGCACCGCGCTGGCCCTCGACCCAATCCTGCGGCTTGCCCACCACAGTAGACCAGTACAGGCGCAGATTATCCTTCAGCGCCGCCCAGCCGCTGACCTTGTGAGATTGCAGCTCCTCATAAGCGGTCGGAGCGCTCACCAACGGGGAAATCTCCTGGTTGATGAACATCTGAGCGCACTGATCCGTCAGCTGTTCCGGATTGGCGTAGTGCACGGCGCGCGAAATGTTATTGACCTGCGGCTGCGGCAAGCGCTGACTGGGATCGAAAACGGCCTTCCTGACCTTGTCCTCGATATCACTGGCATCGATGGTGCGGTGGAAGGCGCGCACCAGACGGAAGCGCTGCCGGTCGCCTGTTTCGATGACGCGATGAGTTTCTGGATCCAACACGGCCGGTTCGGGCATCCCGCGCCATAAACCAAAGATGCTGGCTACGGCCGGGGCTGCGAACTGGGCAAGCTCGAAGCCATCTGCGGTGCGCTTGATCGGGCGAATGCGCGAGGAGGCTGGGGTCCCGCCCTCTTCTGGGGAGAGCACGAGGTTGCTCCAGCCCTGCAGCGGCGCGATGTCCACGCTCTCGCGCGGAAGGGCTGACAACAACAGGCGCACGCGCAGGTTGGAGGCCTGAATCAGGCGCTGGTCGACGGCCCCGACCCACTCCGTGAGCTTGTCGACGTCCTGCGGTTGTTCCGCATCCATCGGGTCAATCGTGGCGAGGAGGACGTCCCCGCTGAAGCTGCGGAGGGCCTCGTCGAGCGTCGACAAGCGCGCCGTGCCCTCCTCCGTAAAGGAGCGCACAACAGCTCCGCTCGTGGGGTGGGCATAGTCGATCCAGAGGAAGTCCTGCAGCAGGCCGACCGCACGCAAGTCACAAAGGCGGGAGCGGATGTCATCCGCGGTGGCGCCGTGTCCGAAAATAATTACGTTCGTCATTAGAAGGTGTCATCCAGGTCGTTGAGGTTGAATTCCGGAGCGAGGTCCTGGCCAAAGCCAGAATCGGAGCTGCGCACCTGCGGGGCAGGCTGGGCGACGGGGTTCTCCGCCACCGTTTTGGCCTGATTCAGGTAGTTGCGGATGACCGGGACCATCTCGATGACGTCTAGCGCCAAGTCACGGTAGTACGGCGTATGCGAGGCGACTTCGCGGGAGCGTACCTCCGCAAAGGGCTTTTCCTTACGTCCCTGTCCCGGCAAGGAGTTGGTGTGGCCCGGCACGAAGTGATCTGCGCCGCGGGCGAACTTATCCAGCTCCTCCACGAAGGATTCGTAGCGGTCCTGGATGGAGGTACCCATAACACCACGGTTCGGGGCTTCACCGGATGCCAAGAACTGCGCGAGGCGGTGGACCACCGGGTGCGTGGACGCACCGGAGTGGGCGAAGTCTAGGCCGTCGTCGAAAAGCCCGCGCAACAGCTGGTATGGGTAGAGCGAAGAGGCAAAACCATAGTGTCCGGTTTCCTGCACCTTCGCGTAGGCGATGAAGATGGACTCCAGAACCGAAGGCATCCAGTCAGACTTCTTGATCATGCGGCGCGGCGAGATAAGCAGCGGATCTGGGAAATCAACCCATCCATTCACGCCGCCATCCGTGTCATCGAAGATGTGGGCCGCTGCGTTGGCTGCATCGGCGTTGGAGATGTAAACGCGGCCGGTAATGCGTCCGATGATCCAGCCGGCCACCATGGCCTGGCGCTCCGTCTTCGTCAGCGGCAGGGCTGCTGGCAGCGGTCGGGTGCGGCGCTCCGACCACCAGGAACCGTCGAAATTATCCTGCTTCTCGATGTCCTTGGCGATGTAGTTAAACATGGAGGAGAAGACGATCGGCGAGTAGTTGGGGTAGGAACCGAAGATCTCGATGTGCTGCACATGGTCCGACATGTTCAGCGAGTTGCGCAGAGCCACCGTGGAAGGCCCGTCAATCTCCGGGCGGCTGAGCACCGACTCCAGCTGGGAGGCGATGCCGGTCTCCGCAGAGCCCAGCTCCGCAAACGGGATATCGGAGAAGGAGTAGGTGTACTGCACGGACTTGCCGTGGATACGCTGAACCATGTCATCGTTGACGGCAGCCAAGGGGCGGGCATAGCTCAGCGCAAGCTGGAATGCCTCGACGAACCGGCGCTGACGCTGCGCGTGCTCGACCTCGTTGATATCCGGGGTAAGGGTGAGGTAGCGGCGCAGATCCACCGAGTTGAACTTCTGGAACTCATAATCACGGCGATTAATCCACTGGCGCGAGCGCTCCAGCAAATCAGTTGGGCGAATCTTGGCGCGGTAGTGCGCGCGCTGGGATTCGCGGGATTCACCGCTTTGCGGGTGGCGCGAGAGGTACTTGGACACCCAGCCAGCACGGTTGGAGTAAGCATCATTGGTGCGCTTCTGCGGGGCCAGGGTGTCATTCGGCGCCTGGGCCGCATCGAGTGATTCCCATTCACCGCGGATGACCGCACGAACCGCAAAAGGATAAGCCTGCTCGTAGTTGGTGACATCCGAGGTGGACTGCTGTCCCTGGATGGTACGCAGCATCTGGTCACGGTAGTCCGAGATGAAGCTGTTGACGTCGGTCAGCATGATTTCGTTCTCGGCGCCCTTAAAGCGGGTTTCCACGACCTCATCGAGCTCCGTTGGCCACGAGTTGACTTCGTCAGTGCGGACGTCGGCCAGCTTGTTCGTCTCCGGGCGCTTCGACACTGCCTTCTCCAGCACCGCGTGGGCATCTCCCAGCTCGCGCTTGAGGTGGAAGAGGTTCTCATCGGCGTAGTCCTGCAGGACATCCTTGAGCAGGTGAGCAATGGCCATGAGGGCGTAGCTGTAGAACTGGTTGAAGTACAGGCCCATCAGAGCATTGACCGTAGGAGTCGGGTCCGTCATCTGGCCCTTGCCGGTCAACGGGCTGAGGATAGGGTCCGCGCCTTCTGGCTTCGCCAGCACGCGGGTGTTCTGGTAGTAGCCGGAGTACTCAGACAGGCGCGGCAGGAGGCGGTCGGAGTTGGTGAGCACGTCCGTGATCTTGGAGAGCATCTCGCGCACATAGGGCACGCCCACCGCAGCGAGCTCCGACTCCACGGTGGCGAGGACACCATCGCTGAAGAAGTTGGCGTAGCGGTAAACAATGTCATAGGCGGCATTGTTCAGCACAGATGCGATGGCCTGTTCATTGCGAGGATCGGCCATGTTGCCCTCGAACTCTTCACGCCATTCGTTGACGTTACGGCCCTGGCCCACCGGAATGAAGTTCTGCAGGTGCTTCGCAGCACTATCCGCGGCCTGCTGGGCCTGGCCGCCAAAGACGCTGTTGAGCCAATTCCACACGCTGCCGCTATCAATCTGGCCGCCTTGTGCCCAGGAGGGCTCAAGCGTCATAGAGCTAAAGGCCTTGGGCAGCCGCTCTTCCAACTTCTTAGCAATCTGCATCTCGCCGGCCTCGGGGTTCTGCGGGTCGAGGTGCCCGTTGAAGAGGCGCTCGAAGGCGCTGCGGGCAAGACGCTGGGAAGAGTATTCGGCAAAGCGGTCGCGGCCCATCGAAACCTGGGCATAACCCAGCGAACCCCAGGGCAGGCGCCCCCACGGCGTTCCGTCTGGGCGATCCCAGCCGAAGAAGCGGCGGCCGCCGTCACCGGCCGGAGTATTGGTCAGCGCGTAAGACACAAGGTTATCGCTGGCCTTGGTGGAAGCCATCAGCCCCGCCAACGCGCGGCCCAGGCCGCGGTAGATGGACATGGCGGAACCATCGCCGAAGCGAGCGCTGGTGGTGCCCATCTTGGAACCAATGGGGAAAATACGGCCAAAGGTCTGCCCCTCCGGCGGGGTGCCCATGTCAAAAGCCTCGAAGATGGCGCGGTCATGCTCATAGGAATTACCCATCTGCGCGGCAACAACCTCACCGAACATGGCCAGCGAGTTCGGCCACGCGCCGGCCATGTCATCCGCCTTGTTATCGGCGAAGATCTCCGGGGTGTACATGAAGATGAGAGTGCCCTGCGGGTTCACGTTCGGGATGGTGGTGAGCACGCGGCACACGTCCAAGAACATCGAGGCGCCCGCGCCACCCGCCATGGAGGAGACAACGAGGACAACCGGCTGGGAATCACCGGTATCAGAATCCAGCTTGGTCTGTTTGTAGTTAAGGCGGTTGAGCTCCTGGATCGCCTCCTGCGTGAACATCTCATCCACCGCTTCCTTGAGGGACTGGCGGATCTTCTTGAGATTCGGCAGCGTCAGCATACGGCCAATCGCGCGGTACTGGCCGGCACCGTCAGCCAGCTTCACGTCGTTGGTGGAAGGATTGCGGGTGGCCCACGTTGCAATCTCACCGAGCTTGCCAGCGCGCCCCAAGGTGCTGGACACGCCTTCGTCGAAGGAGTTGTAGTTCTGGCGGGCACCAATGCCTACGTAGTGACCACCGTTCTGGGTAACATTCGGCAGCTTCTGCGGTCCAGCCTCCTCTTCGAGCGGCACGTCGATGTTGACGAACTGCCATGCCTTGGGCAGCTCGGTCATGTCCGGGTCAATGCTTCGCAGCTCGGCCTTGAGCTGATCCATCATGAACGCCAGTGTCTTGGCGCCGGAGCCACCGCAACCGACGACGAGGAACTTCTTCATCTTTAACTACCTTTCGAAGGGGAGGTTCGCTTCTGTGCTGTTTATGGCTGTTGTGTACTGCTCTACCGGCTTAGCCCTGGGAGCCGAATCCCGGGCTTGGGGGCCAGCCGCCGTTGGTACCAGGGTTACCAGGATTACCCGGGCGCTGCTGGCCTGGTTGCCCAAAGCCAGAGTCCCCACCAAAGCCAGTGCCACCGCCAAACCCGGTGCCACCGCCAACATTTGGCGTTCCGCCGAAGCCGGGGCGTCCCGGCCCGTTCGCACGCCCTTGCTGGCCGTGAAGTGACGGGCCGGAAGGCTGGGACTGGCCGAATCCACCAGGTTGCGGAGCACCCTGCTGCGGTCCACGTTGCGGCGGCGGACCGCTCGGCGGCTGGGAGCCAGGCTGGTTCTGCTGGACCGGCTGCCCCGGTTGGCCGGACTGCGGCGGTGTCTGTGCCTTGTCGGGCTTCTCGGCAGGGAATTCGACCTGGCCAAAGAGTTGCAGGGCCTGGCGGCTGATCTCCTTCGACATCTCGTCATACGCGCTGGCCTGGGCCAGCGTATCGATGGTCATGACAATCTCACCGGAATCGCGGTCCTTCTCGTTGCCCACGAAGAACCACGTGTTCTGCACCGCAAGCGGCAGAACTGCCCGGCAGCCGGACTTCTTGCCCTTGCCGGAAATGGTGCCATCGCGCTGGACCTCCACGTGGGCGGCGGTAAACGGGCTCAGCCCCATCTTTACCTTGACATCGTTGCTGCCCAAGCGAGCAGAGCGTCCGGTGGTCTCTACCGGAACAGCGCCCTGGAACTCCTCCTTGGACACCGCGAACGGGCGGCCATTGTCGGTTCGCACGAGGTTAGCACCCTCGCGGCGTACCGGGATGGTCTTCGCAAACATTCGGGGCTTTTCCGGAATACGGCCGCTAACCCACTTCATGAGGTACAAGATGGCCAGCGGAATCAGCAGTGCAAGCAACACCGCGAGGACAAAGGAGAGGCCGAAAGCGGACTTGCTCAGTGGCGCAGTCATGGAACCCTGCAGCGTCAGCGGCAGCTCCATTTGCTGGTTATCCTCAGCAGACTGCAGGTTGATCACCGGATCCACGCGCAGCGGGCCGTCCGCCATCTCTTCAACGCTCAACGTCACCGGGATGGTCGCCTTTTCGTCCCTGGAGAGCTCCAGCGCGGAATCCTCCGAGTTGTGCTTGGAGCTCACCGCAACGGCAGGAACTCCCGAGGGCAGCATCCCGTCAGCGGAATCCACGGTCTGGTCTGCTACCCACACCTTGCCGGGGCCGGTCACCGGGACGTCGACAGTAACTTCTTTCTCCGTCATGGTGATCGTCTGCGCCGAGCCCACCGTCGGCATATTGACCGGGGTAACCGTCAGCGGCGTTTCCGCGTTGATGGGGTCCAGCTTCGAACCCGGGCGCTCACCTGTGTCCTTAGTGGTGATTTCCACGCGGGTCACGAGCTGACCGGATGCTGCGTTTTCCACCTTCTCCAGCGGAATGTCTACTGGTTGCCCATCGGTGATGGGGGCATTGTCCACGAGGGTAACCGGGGAACCATCCTCCGGCACGAACTCCGCATGGAGGGTTCCCTGGCCCTCCAGCGCACGGGGCTCGCCGTGGCCATCAACCAACTGTCCCTTCAAAACCTGGTCAGAGTTGATGCCGCCTTCTACCTTGGCGCCATCTTCCGTCTTGAGGTCCAGGTTAAGGCCCGGCACCATGACAACGGATGCGAGGTACTCGCCTTCGGTCCCCTCAGCCACCTTGTAGCCAAAAGTCCACGCTCCTGCCCAGGAATCGCCGTCCTTTTCCATCGCGATATCGACCATGCCCGGCAGCTTGTTGTTCTCCGTCACGGAGACCTTCGCACCGGCAACCTTCGTGGTATCCGGCTTGAGTTCCACGGTTTCGCCATCGGGGCCAGTCAGAGTTGGGATGAGATCGTCCTCACCCACCGAGTTCTTCGGTACCGCCGACAAACGCACAGGGGATACGGAGTCATCGAGGACGAAATCAAACTGGTCTTTGAAGTTGCCGTCCTTGGTCACGCCACCCGAGGTGGGGATGAGGTTACGGAAGGCCGCGAACAGCGCTGCCGGGTCCTCACCCGCGTCGAAGAATGCACCGTTCGGGGCACCCTGGCCGCAGTCTTCACCCTCCGCCATGCGGGTGAGCTGGCGGACCTGGTCCTGGGCTTCCGCCGCCGGAACGAGTCCCACGTTAAAGAGGCGGATATTGGAGTTACGGAAGGCGGTGACAGAGGAAT
This sequence comes from Corynebacterium guaraldiae, assembly GCF_053480195.1. Lineage (NCBI taxonomy): Bacteria > Bacillati > Actinomycetota > Actinomycetes > Mycobacteriales > Corynebacteriaceae > Corynebacterium > Corynebacterium guaraldiae. Next base: position 22,503 of record NZ_JBRBAU010000006.1, read on the forward strand.
TGACCTCACACAGCTTGTCCTGTGCACCCTGGAGATCGTTGGCCTCGGCGTCGGTGTAGTACTTGCCATCGGTAAAGAACACGATGCCGCGGCAGCTACTTCCTTGGTGAGACGCCAGTTCCTTCAACGCGCCTTTATAAGCTGCGCCGTAGTTGGTTTCGAGGTCCGCTACGCGGTCCTCCTTGCGGAACTTGTCCAATTCGCTCTGCAGGGCATCACCGTTTCCGGAGACATTGGTCCACCCGCCGTACTCGGCCGGATCGCTGTAATAGTCAGAACCAAAGCCGGCGAGTTTCACGTTGATGTCTGCGCCGTTATCTTCCCCGAGGTTAGCCAGCTGCTTGACGATGTCCCCCGTGGCATCGACGCGGAAGGCATCGGCGTCCGTCGGCTGAGAGCCTTCATAGCCCACCAACGACGCTGATTGGTCAAGAACAAAAAGCAGGTCCGCAGACTTCTCGCTGGCAATACAGGAGCCGAAATCGGACAGGTTCTTCTGCGAAACCTCAGAGAGCGAGGATTCGGAACCGATTCCCTCAGGGTGCTCTTCCGGCTGAGCTTCTGGGGCTTCTGGGGCCTCAGGAGCTTCCGGAGGCGGCGGAGCATCCTGCGCTACCGCGCCTAAGCTGCCACCGAATCCAGCGATTGTCACCGCCGCGGATAGGGCAAGTGCACGAGTGAGTTTCTTCATTAGGCGCCAACCGCCTTTCCTACGTAGAAGGCGATTTCCACCGCAGCGACAATGACAAGAACAAAGCTTCCACCCATAATGACGCGGTAGAGCAAGGTTTGCGTCGTATCCTCAATATAAAAGGTCTCAGCCTGGCGCTGCGTGTTCTTCAGCGTGTACAGGCCCAAGAGGATGAAGGACACGATTCCAGCCAAGAGCCATCCCCCGATTGCCAGGCCAAAGAAAAGGCCCTCCGTCGGAGCGGCAAGCAGCGGCGCAAGAATCAACAGGATCAGCGCGATGACCGCGGATACGCCAGCGGCAATGAGCATCGGCCACGGCCCCTTCGTTGGGCTCGTCGGTGTTGCCACCTGACGGCGGTAATCCGGCGCGGGCGAGGAATCACCGAAACCATCCGGCGAGCCCGGCGCGCCAAAGGAGCCGCCCGCGCTCGAACCGGAGTTAAAACCCGGAGAGGGCTTCTGCGCAGGATTCTGGGAAGGATTCGGGGCGCCAAAACCGCCGAAGCCCCCAGCCCCAGTGGGCGATCCAAACCCGGAGCCAGAACTAGGCGCGGATCCTGCACCTGGCTGGCTAGCACCTTGGGGCGGGCGCCCGCCAAACTGTGGTGAGGAGCCTGGGGAACCAAACGTCATATCGATGACCTTCCCTTGTACGAAGTTGGGCCACCGGCAAACCTGGTGCCTCCCCCATCTAGAGACGCAGAAGGTAGCAGATCAGCCGGAAAGCTCTAAGGACTAGAAACCAAGGTAGCCGCACCCCCTGACACGACATGCCCGTCACGAACCTCGGACTTCGAACGCCCCGAATCTCTTCGAGCACGCACCGCGGCACAATAGACAGGAAACGTTCAGGGAACACGAAAACACTGCAAGCAAAAGAATGCCATACTACGTGCATTTTTTCTGCCCAGTTTGCAGATTTTGATGGGCGAAGCGCTGGAACCACGGCAAAGAAACAACCCGTTCCGCTGCCTTTTCCCAAGGAACCGCCGGGCAAGGGAGTGCTCCCCGCGTGAACCGAATTAAACTCCCTATTTCTAGTTCCCCTAGTTTCGTGGAAAAATGCTGTGCCATGACAACTCAATCGGCAACCGCAACCACCACAAACGGTGGCGAGAGCATCCGATTCATCCCGGTACATTCCACTTTGTACCCGTGGCTGGTCTCGGTGTTCGTCGTTACCTTCCTCATCTCGAACATCAACGCCACGAAGGGCGTCCAACTCGGCCCACTCATCACCGATGGTGCCTTCTTCCTCTTCCCTCTCGCCTACATCGTGGGCGATGTCCTCTCCGAATGCTACGGCTTCAAATCCACCCGCCGCGCCGTTTATATCGGTTTTGCCATGGCTCTTTTGGCCGCGGTTTCCTTCTACATTGCGATTTGGCTGCCCGCGGCTGACTTCTACGAAGGCCAAGAAGCTTTCGAAGCAACCCTCGGCCTCGTGCCGCAGATTCTCGCCGCCTCCCTGGCCGGATACCTCGTGGGCCAGCTGCTCAATTCCTTCACCTTGGTGAAGATGAAGGCCCGCACCGGCGAAAAGGGCCTCATTGGCCGCCTTGTTGCTTCCACCGTCGTCGGCGAATTCGGCGATACTCTGCTGTTCTGCGCCATCGCAGCGCCCGTCATCGGCATCGATTCCTTCAGTGGCTTCCTGAACTACGTCATCGTGGGCTTCCTCTGGAAGACCGCCTGCGAGGTCATCATGCTTCCGCTGACCACGCTGGTTATCTCCTGGGTTAAGCGCCGCGAGGATTACGCACCTATCGCCGAGGCCGACACCCCTACGACAGCGCCGTCTAAGTAGCAGCGACCCGTCCCGAATTCCCCCTTGGCACGCACTGTGCTGAGGGGGTCTATTTCTCTCTTCCCTTCACCCAACTTGCGTAATACGATGCATTCACAAGAGCAAAGGAGAATAAATGGCTGCATGTGAAGGCCGTCCGAAATCTGCTTCAGCCCGTGCAGCACTTTTGGAACGGGTCGAAGACTACTACGACCTTCAGGAACTGCGCACAGCAATGGCAGAGGATTCTGGCGAGCGGTTTAATCTTGATGAGGTCTTAAAGGACATCGACGATGCATAAGCATCTACAAACTTCCCTCCTCCCCATCCTTGGCCTGGCCACAGCCTTCAACCTTGTGGCGTGCTCGGGTACAGAGGAAGTCACCACGTCGTCCGCAACGACGAGCCACGCGGCACCGGAAACGACGACGGTGAGCAGTAAGGCGTCGCCAAGCGCAGCGCCCACCCCTCCCCCGCTCAATGAGGGCCCAGCACCCGCACTGACCGGCACGTTTGAGATGGATGGCCCGGCCACCATCACGGGCGCGACCTATGACTCGATGCCCTTCGTCCTGCCCCTCAACCCCGCTGGGCCACAGGAGACCATGGTGCGCTGGGTGCAAGACTGGGGTGAGTCACCCGCCACAGCAGAACAGGGCACCACCTACGTCTTGGGCCATGCCTGGGGCCAGCAGAAACTGGTGTTCAACCCCTTCTCCGAGGTGGTCACCGCCGACGTGGACCTGAGCAACCCCACCACTGTGGAGGGCCTCGACGGGGCGCACGTGCAGCGCTTTGCGACGCCCATCCTCAACGGCTCCCACATCCGCATGACCTCTGAGGGTGGTGCCGGGCGCGAATGGGTTGTCGATAACGCTTTCCTGGTGGGCAAGGAACAGCTAGGAAGCGACGCGGACCTGATGAATACCGAGGTTCCCGGGCGCATCGTACTCATTGCCTGCGCTGTCGACGGCGCTACTGACTTGGAGTACAACGTCATCGTCACCGGTCACTTGGCGTAATAGCGCCCCAGGAATTCATCGCGGTAGGCCTCGTAATAGCCGCCGTCGATCGACGCCCGGATGTTATCCACCAAGCGGATCATGAACTCCAGGTTGTGGATGGTGCACAGCGTGCCCGCTAGGAATTCCTTGGCCTTGAGCAGGTGGTGGATGTAGGCACGGGAATAGTTCTCCGAGACGTAACCGCCGAATTCCTCGTCCACGCCAGCAAAGTCGCGCTTGAAACGCGCATTAGTGAGGTTGAGGCGTCCATCGAGGGTGTAGACGCCACCGCGGCGCGCCAGGCGGGTCGGCGCCACGCAGTCGAAGGTATCCGCACCCGCCTCCACCGCGGTGAACAAATCATCCGGCTCGGAAATGCCCAGCAGGTGCCGGGGCTTATCGACGGGCAGCTCATCGCACACCCAGCCCACAATCGTTCCCAGATTCTCCTTCTCCAACGCGCCACCGATGCCGAAGCCTCCGAAGCCGCGACGGCCATTCGCCTCGGCGCGATCGGAAAGCTCCACCAGCCCGCGCGCGGCCTGGCGTCGCAGGTCCTCATATTGCGCACCCTGCACCACGCCCCACAGGGACTGGCGCGGCTTCTGCGGACCGCGAGCAAGCGTCAAGCGGTCGTGCTCATCCAGGCAGCGCTGCGCCCAGCGGCGCGTGCGCTCCACGGATTCCTCCTGGTACGTGCGGGTATCCACCAGGGTGGTGAGCTCATCGAAGGCAAACATGATGTCCGCGCCCAGGCCATGCTGAATCTGCATGGAGACCTCCGGGGTAAAGCGGTGGGAGGAGCCGTCGATGACGGACTTAAAGTCCACACCGTCCTCATCCACTTGTGCCATGCGTTCCTTCTTCGCCGCACGGATATCAGAATCCGTCAGCTCCGCCACGTCCATGGCCAGGACCTTCTTGAACCCCACGCCCAGGGACATGACCTGGAATCCGCCCGAGTCGGTATAGGTCGGCCCGTGCCAGTTCTCGAAGGTAGCCACGCCACCGGCCTCATCCACGATGTCGTGGCCCGGCTGCAGGTAAAGGTGATAGGCGTTGGACAGGATGGCTTGGGCGCCGGTGGCCCGGATCTGTTCCGGGGTCAGCGTTTTCACCGTGGCCTTGGTGGCCACCGGGATGAAGGCCGGGGTTTGGATATCACCGTGCGGGGTATGGATAACGCCGGTGCGGCCGTGCTTTCCCGGTTGTGCTGGACCGCTCAAGTCCAGCTCCTTCTTCACGTCGAAGGAAAGATCGGTCTCAAGCTGCGGCTTAGGGTGAGTCATAGGGAACTATTCTACGGGCTGCGCTGCCTTATCCTCTGCTTCACGGGATGCTGCCGCGTGTTTGCGCTCCCATTCTTCCTCGAGTGCGGTGCCCTCGATGTCCAGCTGCGGGATCAGCTTGTCCAGCCACTTCGGCATCCACCAGGTGGTGTGACCCATGAGGAACATCGTGGCGGGGACAAGCGACATGCGGACTAAGAAGGCATCGAAAAGCACGCCCGCCGCCAGCGCGAAGCCGAAAATCTGGATGAAGGGCAGGGGCTGGCTGATAAACGCCACGAAGACGGAAATCATGATGATGGCCGCGGCGGTGACCACGCGGGCACCGGCGGTAAAGCCGGCGATGGTGGCCTCGTCGTTGGCGTTGTACTTGCTGTACTGCCCGCCGCTGCCCTGCGGGAAGCGGGAGAAATGCTCGCGCATGCGGGTGACCAGGAAGACCTGATAGTCCATGGCCAGGCCGAAGGTCACGCCGATGAGGAAGATGGGCATGAAGGAAATCAGCGGGCCCGGCGCGGGCACCAGGCCGGTGAGGCCGTCCTGCCACACAAGCACGGTCAGGCCGAAAGCGCCGCCGACGGAAAGCAGGAAGCCCAGGCCCGCGACCAACGGGACCAAGATGGAGCGGAACACCGCCAAGAGCAAGATAATGGCCAGGCCCACCACGATGGCGAGGTATGGCCCCATGGCCCCTTCAAGGCGCTCGGTGATATCGAGCTGCACCGCGGTCAGGCCCGTCATGCCGATCTCGGCGCCGGTGGCATCCTCCAGCTCCGCGCTAGCCGTGCGCAAGGCGGAGGCGGTGCCGATCGTGGCCTCATCCGTCGGTGCAGTGGTGGGGCTGACCATGATCTGCGCGGACTTCATGTCTTTGCTCACGCCGACGAGCTGGGCGTGCTTAACGCCGCCCACCTGGTTCAGGCGCTGTACGGAATAGATGAAGGAGGAAAGCGCGGCCTTCTTCTGCTCATCTTCTTCGCCTTCTTGGCCCTGGATATAGGGCTGTAGCGCCGCGGATTCCGGGTTGGCATTGGCGCCATCCACGATCACCAGGAAGGGGCCGTTGATGCCGGGGCCAAAGCCTTCGGAGAGCAGGTCCGCCGCCTTGCGCTGGGTGGTATCCGGGTTGGAGGTGGTATCCGCTGGCAGGGCCAGCTCCATGTGCAGGACCGGGGCGGTCAAAGCTCCGAGGCCGAGCACCACCAAGGCCATGACGATGCCAGGGGCGCGCTGCACCGTGCGCACCCAACGGTTGCCCATCGTTGCTTTCGTGCGGCGCGGGCGGCGCTTCGTGGGGTTGCCGGCCACGCCGGGGATGCGCCCGGCGAAGGCCTTATCACCGAGCAGGCCCAGCATCGCGGGCACCAAGGTCAGCGCGACGAGCACTGCCATGAAGACCGTGCCCGCAGCGGCCAGGCCCATGGCGGTGAGGAAGCTAATGCGCGCCACGAGCAGCGCGAAGAGCGCGATGAAGACCGTCGCGCCGGCAAAGACAACCGAGGAACCCGCCGTGCCAACGGCCATGCCGGCGGCATCCGGCCCATCCATGCGGGAGCGCTCCTGCCGGTAGCGCGACATGATGAACAGCGCATAGTCGATGCCCACGGCCAGGCCAATCATGACGGCCAGCACCGGGGTGAGGTTGTTGAGCTCAATCCAGTGGGTAGCGATCATGACACCCATCGCACCCAGGCCCACGCCCACGACCGCAGAGATAAGTGGCATGCCCGCGGAGGCCAGCGAACCGAAGGTAATAATCAGGACGATAAACGCCACGGCCAGGCCGATGACCTCAGAAATCGAATTGACCTGGATCTCATCACCGAAGCCCGCGCCGCCGGCCTCTACTTCCAGCCCCGCCGCGCGGCCGATATCCATGGCCTCATGGACCACGTCTTTATCCGCGGGGTCCACCGAATAGGGGCTTTCCGCATCAAAGTCGAAGGTGGTGTAGGCAATCGTCTCATCGGCATTGACCATGGCCAGGTTGTCGGCATCCGCCCGCGCGGTCTCCTCCGGCAAACCCATGGAGGTGAACTGCTCGATGACCTGCTGCTGAAGTGCTGGCGATACCTCAAGCGGGTTACCCCAGCGCTGCTGGCTGCCCTCCGGGATGTCCAAGCCCTCAGCAATGTGGTGCACCACATCCTCGACAGCTTCTTTATTCTGCGGATCGCTGAGCTTCTGCCCTTCCGGGGCCTTGAAGACGAGGTTGACCGACGGCGCATTGGCCGGGTTACCGTTCTCCGGGAAGAGCTCCACCGCACGGCGGGTGGCATCAATAGCGGGCGTGCCGCTGATGGAGTACTCCGTGGTCATCGGCTTCATCAAGCTCAAGGTCGCTCCGCCCGCGGCCGCCACGATGAAGATCCAGGCGATGATGACCTTCCATCGATTGATGTAAGACCAGCGGCCTAGGTGGTAAAGCAGCTTTGCCACGGAAATTCCCCTTCACATGCGCGATTATTGCTCGCGGAAGCTTTGGTGGTGGACACGAATGTGCACCAGTTTAACCAGTTGGGCTGTGAAGCCCTAACGACATCACGCGCCCCAGCAAAGCACCACCACGTGGCCGAGAGTTAAGCAATCTCCGCTACGCCTGAGCCATATCTGCAGTTCGCGGCGAACGCGCCACGGGCAAGAACGACGCAACTGCTGCAACTACCAACGCAACTGCCAAGGCAACCGCCGCAACACCAGGATGAGAAGAAAGAACTGCGAAAAGAATCATTCCAAGCGGGGTACCGGCGGTAAAGACCAGCTGATCCTTTGTAGCGAACTGATGCACCAGACCATCATCCCCCAAAGACTGCCCGAGTGAATCCCACGCAATTCCTGCAGCAGTCATCATCAAGGACGCAGCGGCACCAACTGCTGCGATGAGCACGAAGACAGAGGAGAATGCCAAAGCCAGGATCTGCCCGGCCAGAAGAATCAGCATCAGGATTTGCAAGGTGCTAAAACGCACCCGATCTAATGCCTTCAGAATTGTTGCGGCTGAGCCAAGCGGCGAACCGACCGCAAGCGCAGTTGCCATAAATCCCCACGACTTTTCGTCGAAAGTATTCATAATCCATGTAGGTCCAGCACTTCCCAGGAAGCCGTTGACCACTGCCGCGACCAGCCAAGTACCGAGTCCTACCCGCACCCAGCTCGGAAGCGTTGGGGACGCAAGAGGTTTGTTCGAAGTCGATGAACCTGCACTGTCCGGTCCTGGTTCAGCCGCTGCGCTATTAGAGCTTTCTCCTGCTGGTTCGCTGCGTACTGAGAGAAACGGAAGAACAAAGAGCATGGCCACGAGGAAAGTGGCGCCGTCGATAAGCAATACCGTGTTAAATCCCAAGGTGAGCACTGCCGCTGTACCGATGAGGGGGCCGGCGATAAACAGCACATCACCAAGCATCGACAGGGTTCCGTTGACGCGGGTGCGCTGCTCATCGGAAAACAGCTGCGACAAGAGGCTAAACCTTGCTGGCCCAAAGAATGACGAGGCACAACCGTACACACAGCTTGAGAGCGCGAACGCAGCAATAGAATCGCCGCGAGCAACCACCCACGCCACGAGTCCCCACTGCGCCAACATCCGAACGACATCACTACCCTGCATCCAGGCCACTGGCCGGTGAGGTGGCGGCAGCTTTCGGACCACTAAAGAACTGACGAAGCGGCCCGCCCACAGCGCGATAAGCACCACCGTCAAGCCGCGCCCCGACGGATCTACTCGGTGTGCCTGAAGCGCAAAAGCAATCGGGATGAGGCCGTCACCTAACCCGGAAACGACAGCGGCTGCGAAGACGAGCGAGAACGTAGATCTGAAAGAAAGACTATTCATCAACCTCAACGTCTTATAGTGTTACACATCATAGTATTCCCGCATAGAGAGTCAGGACACCCCCTGCCCCACCAGAGTTTTATCCGCTGAAGTGCTCTAGGAGACCCCCATGTCTACTTTCGTCATCGTTGCCATCGCGGCCATCCTTCTCATTTCTATCCCAGCAGGCATGATGAGCCGGCGGATTCACAAACGCACGGAAGACCACGACCCCGAGGCACGCCAAGCCGCGCTAGATTTCCAAAGAGATGTTGATAGAGGGCGGGCCGGCTTCTAAAACACAAAAAGACCGGCACCCCAGAGCTAAAAACTGGAGTGCCGGATCTGGCGGTGGCGGCGGGATTTGAACCCGCGGTTGGGGGTTACCCAACAATCGCTTTCGAGGCGATCACCTTCGGCCGCTCGGACACGCCACCGCGTTCCAGATTACGGGAGTCATCCCGAGCGACAAAATCGCTGCCCACACCACGCGGCGCGGACAGCGATTCAGCTAGATGAGGCTAGGAATTAGTCCTTGAGGTTACCGATAACCTCGTTGGCCTTATCCTTGACGCCCTCAACGGCGTCGGAAGCCTTCTGCTTAGCCTCGGAGGTGACCTGGTCGGCCTTGCCCTCGTTCTCCAGCTTCTCGTTATCGGTCAGGCCGCCAGCGGCTTCCTTAGCCTTGCCAACGAACTCGTCCTTCTTGTTCTCGAAATCACCCATGGTTTTCTCCTTACTCTCTACTTCTCTCACGTGGGACTCTCTACTTCTCTCACGTGGGCCACCAAGCCTACACCCGAACTGGAAGGCGGCTCCGGGGCCACTAACCCGCTCAGGGGCTAAGCGCCGCTGCCGCGAAGACCCCCGAAGAAGCCCGTGAGCAGCTCCGCGCACTCCTCCTCCAGCACACCGCCGCGTACCTCGGGAACGTGGAGGGCGCCGGGGGCACGGAGGACGTCGACAAGCGATCCACACGCCCCCGTCTTCGGTTCATAAGCACCAAAGACCACCGAGGACACCCGGGAAGCCTGGATCGCGCCCGCGCACATCGCGCAGGGCTCCAGGGTGACAACCAGCTCGCAGCCCTCCAGACGCCAACCATCGCCATGCACACGCACCGCTTGGCGGATGGCTTCCACCTCTGCGTGTGCGGTGGGGTCATTTAGCTGCTCGCGGCGGTTAACGCCGGTGGCGAGTTCTTTTCCGGAGGCGTCGTAAAGCACGGCACCCACAGGGATATCCCCCGCCGGCGTCGTGCGCGCGACCTCTAAGGCGCGGCGCATGCGGGCCTCCGCGCGCACCAGCCCCTCCGCTGGTTTAAGAATCATCCGAGTCAAGGCCGTCGATGAAATCCTCTAGCTCATCGCCAAAGCCCAGCTCGCCGGCGATGCGCAGGAGCATGTCAGAAGGCCAGTCCTCATCGTTATCGATGATGTAGCCCAACTGGTTCTCATCGAGGCCGAGGTCAGCGAAGATATCGAAATCGCCGTCACCGTAGGGGTCGGCGTCCTCCCACTCGTCCTCGTCCAAATCCGGGATATCGATATCGCGCAAGTCCAGGAAATCCGCGGCGAAGTCGTCTTCGGAGGCGTAGGTGGCGTCGGAAAGCAGCATGCGCACATCCCCCGGAACCGGGCGCACGACGACGAAATAATCATCTTCCACGCACAGCAGCGCGAATGCCGCCCCCTCGGAACGCAGGTTGCGCACCGCTTTGATGGAGGTGTTGACGTCGGTGAAGTCATCCTTGAAAGGGCGAATCACCCAGCCGCCTTCGGCACTGGCAACGGTGATGGCAAAGGACAGATCGTCGTGGCTCATACCTCGTCAGATTAGTCGGGTTGTGCCACAATTGTCACCGTGAGTTCTCAAGATGTTCAACGCCCCGTCTGCATTATCGGCCTCGGTCTCATTGGAGGTTCCCTCCTGCGTGACCTAGCTGCTGCACGCCATTCCGTGTACGGCTACAACCACTCCACCTCTGGTGCCCGAACGGCCATTAAACAGGGCTACGACGTCACCGATGATCTGCCGGCCATCCTGCACCGGGCAGAGGAAGACAACGCTCTTATCGTCGTCGCGGTGCCCATGGATGCGGTTGCCTCGGTCCTCGACTCCATTCAGGAACACGCCCCGAGCTGCGGCTTGACGGACGTGGTCTCGGTCAAGACCGAGGTGCGCCAGCTCATTGTGCAGCGCAACATGGAGTCGCGCTATGTGGGCGGCCACCCCATGGCCGGGACCTCCAAGTCCGGCTGGGAGAACTCCCACACCGGGCTGTTCAACCGCGCTGCCTGGGTTATCACCTATGACTATGCCGCCGAGTGCGAGGCGCGCGGCGAGCGCATCCCCGCCGAGTGGGAGAACATTTTTGCGGACGTGGTCCGCATGACCCAGATGGTTCACGCGGAGGCAGTTCCGGTGCGCGTGGCTAACCACGATGCCGCGGTCGCCCGCATCTCGCACCTGCCGCACGTGTTGGCGGAGACCCTCGCGGTGGTCGGCGATAATGGCGGCATCCTGGCCCAATCCTTGGCGGCTGGCTCCTTCAAGGACGGCACCCGCGTGGCGGGTACTCGCCCGGACCTGGTGCGCCAGATGTGCGAGACCAACTCGACTGCGCTGGTCCAGGCCCTCGACGAAGCCCTTGAGTTGCTGCAGGATGCGCGCGAATCGCTGGCCTCGGATCAGCCTTCCATCGCCGCGCTTGCCGACGCTGGCTTCCGCGCCCGCACCCGCATCGAAGCCCGCTCCGGTGCTCGCAAGGAATCGGTCTCCCCGGTGAAGATCTCCTCCCGCCCGGTCTTGCGCATGCACCCGGGTGCGCCGAACTGGGTGGCACAGCTGCGCCAAACGGAGTCTTTGGGCGGACGCATCGAAATTTTCTAACCCGTTGGCGAGCTTCCAGCCCTGACCTTCTGCTCTAGCAGGCGGTTCTCAACGGGTTCCCCTCACCTGGTTCCAGTCAAAAGGTTTCTTTGCCCCCAAACGAACCTTCTACCTGGTTAAAGATGGTTTACTTGCCCCCAGAGGAACCTTTTGACTAGGGACTTCTGAGTGAAGCCTTTTGCGTGCTGCTGGGCATGGGTCAGTTTTCAAAAGGCATCTTGCAGATGGCGTCTGTCAAAAGGCGTCTTCTCGCCTGAAAACGCCTTTTGGGGCGTGCAGATGGCGTTTTTGGCCCCAAAGATGCCTTCTAGCGGATGCCTTTTCTGGGGCGCCATTTGGTGACGGTTTGTGGGGTGCCATCTAGCGACCGACCGTGGGGAGCGTGCGTGGCGGCGTCGGGCGGCGTAGTGCGGTGGCGTGGGGCGGTGCGGGACGCTTAGTCGCGGAAGGTGTCGTCACGGCGCTTGCGGGCTTGGGACTCATCGCGTGTGATGCCAAGCAGCGGGTAACCCGCTAGGCCTACCACGAGGCCCACCGGCAACAACCACAGCATGCCGGAGGCCAGCCACAGCACCACACCAAGGATGGCACCGGCAATCAGACACGGAACGAGTTTCTCCTTCATGAAGAAACAGCCTAGTTGGTCCGCCTCCCAGCACCAGACTTGCGACGAATCAATCGCGAAAAGATGGCTATCGCAATGAGGCCCACTACCGCAGCAATGCCTGCTGGCCACGCGACGGGCGCGCTGACCTGCATCGTTGCCGGCGGTTTCGGGGAATTATCAGCGTTGAGGACGCCGTCGTTATCGCGGCCGCTGGTGACGTCCTCGATCCAATCGCGGACTTCGACCACGGACGTAATCGCCGCTGTTGGGGAAGGCAGATCCGGATCCGCGTTCGACGTTCCCGCCGTGGCCACGCCGACGAGGCGACCGCCTACGAAGAACGGCCCGCCCGAGTCGCCGCCCTGCATGCCCTCACCATTAAGGGACTTCACGTCCATGATGGCAGCCGCAATCATCGGGCCCACTCCCCCAAGCTCACCGGCGGGAATGCTTTCCGCGCCGTCGGGTCCAACGGCGATCTCTGGCATGTCGCCGCCCTTCATTACCTGGGGCGCGTCGGACGAACCAGGGGCGGGAGCGACCATTCCACCGGGAGCAGGCACTGCCATGTCACCAGGAGCCATGGCCCCGGAATCACCCGGAGCAGTCGCCATTTCGCCCGGAGCCACCGGCGTCATCTTCTCGCCGGATTCATCTGGGCTTGCCGGCGGGGTGCCGCCGGAGAGCAGTTCGCCTACTTCCATCTCGGCTATCGGTAGCTGGCCTTTGCGGGCCATGCGGGAGCTGCTGCTCCAGCCGTAGAAGTGCCCCTTCTCGCCGGCGGTGGGGACCGCATCCGCGAGCTTGGCGGGCTTGACGCCCTCGACGGGCTCGGTCAGGTGCATGAGGCCGGCGTCGATAGTCGGCGAAACAGCCCAGGAGTCCACGTCATACACACGGGTTTCCTTGCCCTGGCCAAAGCGGGCCTGCGAGCCCTCGTTGTTGACGGACTCCAAGCAGTGGCGGGCGGTCAGCACCCACTGCTCAGCCACCAGCGTGCCGGTGCAATCGCCGAAGTTTCCGATCTTGCCCATACGCAGCGCAGCCACGGCAGCGCTTTCCTCCGAGTGAGGTGCGGGCTGGGCGAATTCCAAGGCCATGGCCGGCGCAGCGCCTAGCCCCACGACCAGAGCGCTGGCCACAACAGCAGTTATCTTTCGTGCCACCATTACGCGGCCACCTCCTTGATTGCCCAAGCCACGACCCTCTCGGCCGGACCCTTTCCACAGAACTTCTTCCACAGCGCGCTCAGCAGCAGGAACGCGAGCACAAAGCCCAGTGCCGCCATGGTGTTGTGCAGCGAGACGTGTGCTTGCCAGTAGCGTGCGGTGAGAATGTGCAGGATATAGATGGTTAACGACATCGAGCCCAATGCCGCGAAGGGGAAGGTCAAGCGCGGCAGCTGGCGGCCGATGATCAGGCACAGATGCAGCACCACCGCAGTGACCGCCACGGAGAGAAGGATTTCACCGAGCACACCTGTATGCCCGGTAAAGCGCAGCCAGCCGGCGATGTCAGGGTTAAAGCGCTGCCACAGGCCGATGCCGGTAACGACGACGGCCACCGCGCTCGTGACGATCTGGGTGCGGGTGGGGCGGGTGAGGTAGACGTCGTAAAGCAGCATGCCTGCCACCATGTACGCCAGGAATGCCACGAGGGGGTAAACCTGCGGGAGGGTATAGGGAGCGTAGAGCACCGTGGCGCCCGCGGTGGCCAGCGCGAAGAACAGGACCTTCCAGCCAGTGGCGAGCGGCGGCACCCACGCGGTGAGAGCCATGGCTGCGCCCATCACGACGAGCACCACCTGAATCTCACCGCCCACGGGAAGCAAGGCCACGCCGATGAGCATGACTATCAGGCCGCGGGCGACCAGCTTGAGGAAGACCCGCAGCGAGTAGTCGCGGGCAAGAATCATCATCGTGGTACCTGCAATGATGGCAAAGCCCGCCGCCGGCAGCCCAGAGAGCACCACTTTGGCGCCCCAGACCAGATTGGCCATGTGCAGAATAATCATCCCGATGATGGCCAAGGAACGAGCAATATCGAGGCCCACTATTCGGGCGCGCGCTGACACCTATTCATCTCCTTGCAGTTGAAAACGTTTAAAGACCGACCAGTGGCTCTAGCCGGTCTTTTTATTTGTGTTCGTTTTCAACTCTGCATTTCACTCAGCGCTGCGTGATATGCGTCTCAGCGAATGAGCGTGATGGCTTGGTCCCCGTTCACAAGGTAGATGCGCTGCGGCGTTACGGAGGCAGCAGGATCCACCTTCACCATTACTGGGCTCGCAAGAAGTTTCATGATGGCCCCGTCCGATTGTGGGCCAAAGCAGACGTGATCCGATATCAAATCCCACGTGATATCTATCTGACCAGCCTCATTGCTTTCAAAGTGGAAACCGGCGATATCGCAGGAGAACTCCATGACCTGATCCCTGAAGTTCACATAAAAAGATTCCGGCTGTTCCGCGGACTTCCACTCAGAATTCTCCACGAAGTCCATCTGCTGTGCATTGGCGGTGACCAGGCCTGCGGGCGTGCTGGTAATAATGTTGCGCTGTGAGGATCCAGCTTCCGTTATGCCTGAGCTTCCCGGCAGCTCCGAGGAGCCTGCACCCGAGAAGAGGGAGGAAATGAAAAGCAGGATAGCGGAGAGAATCGCTTGAATCATGGGCATCATTATATCCGCCACCGGCGGGCCCACCGTGCGATCCTCTAGTAATTACTTACCCAGGTCCTCCAATAGACGCTTAGCCAGATCGGCCGAAGACTGCGGGTTCTGGCCGGTGTACAGATTGCCGTCCACCACAACATGGGAGCTCCAGTCTTCAGCAGCCTTGCCGTACTTCATGCCAGCATCAACGAGCTCATCTTCCAGAAGCCACTTCGCGTTCTCTGCGAGCCCGGTGGACTCTTCCTCCGTGTTGGAGAAGCCAGTCACCTGCTTGCCGGCGAAGGCGTTGGTGCCGTCATCGTTCTTGGCCGCCAGGATTGCGGCCGGCGCATGGCACAGCAGTGCGAGGGGCGCGCCGGACGCAAGGCGCCGCTTCAACAATGCACCAGAGACGGCGTCGACTGCCAAGTCCTCCATAGGGCCGTGGCCACCCGGGTAAAAGACCAAGTCATAGTCTTCCTCGTTAACATCCGCTAGGGCCCTTGGATTATCGAGCTCCTCCTTGATGGACTCAAGGTATGAACGAATGTTCTGAAGCTCCGCGGGGTCACCGGCTCCTTCACCAAGGCTCATCTCATCCAGCGTCGGAGCGACTGCGTTGGGGGTTGCCACGGTGATTTCCCAGCCGGCATTGCTAAACAGGCGGTGTGGAACGGCAAGTTCTTCGGCCCAGTACCCAGTCGGGTGAACAGAACCGTCCTTCTGGGTCCAGCCATCTGCCGCACTGACGACGAACAATACGCTAGTCATTCTTAATCTCCTTCACATCACGGTTTTGCTTAGGCGCCCCACTATGTCAGAAAACTCGAATCTGCGCCGTTAGTGCGGGAGCGCGACTGCGGAACGCCCGGTTAAGGCTCCGGGGCACATCCGGGGCTCCTTTCGTTTTGTGCTGATTTTCCACTGCTGTGGGGTTAACAATGTGGTTCACTTTCTGCAGGGACATTTCCCTGGAAAGTGAGGTGAAGTGAAGATGAGTAAGGAACAAGAACGAGCCCAATTGCAGCTGGCGAAGTCGATGTTTGACCAGGCGGCTATCTCTGTCAGTAAGGCCCGTTTCAACCTGGATCAGGCCGAGGCATCCAAGAAGGCAGCCGCCGAGAAGTTCGACAAGGCTGAAGAGTTCTACCAGCAAGCCAAGACCACACACAGCTCTGCCGAAGATGCTCTCAACGCCGCAGTTACTGCGTTTGAGCAGAAGTACGGAGAAAAGCCGTTCTAACCAGGCTCGTCGTCGCCAATTTTCTGCAGTTCTTCGATTATTTTCTTTGCGTATTCGATGGCTGCTTTGGAGAAGGCGATCGACTTTTCAGCCAGTTCCTCCGGCGTTGCAGCGCCGGAGGTTTCTTCGTGATTACTCATAGTTTTCCTCTCTTGATTCCCTCCTGCGGTATCCCCTGCCACAGGAGAGTTGCTATCCGCTACGGCACCAGCAGGGCCTGTTCCAACACAGCTTTTTGGGCCGCGGTCAAGCTCATACAACTCGACATAACCAGCGATGCGAAGGCCTCAGACGGCACTTCACGCGCTGTCCGATATCCCTGTCCGTAAATGCCGTCAATAATCATTTCGGTGAAGCATTCCGCCTGGTCTTGCCAGCCCGGCTCGAAACCAAACTCAGTGCGACAACGCACATCAATACCGCTGCGCATCATGTCGCGGATCGAGCGCGACTGCAGCTCCTCCCAACTCAAGGCATCCATCTTGTGGGCTCCTTTCCTTTCTTCGTCAACGTCGGCAGATTTCAATAGCGGCATGGTGGTCTCCTATCGGATAAGCAGGACGGGGCGCTGGGCCTGGTCCTCGGTGGGCTTGTGGTGGCGGCCGCGGTAGTCGCGTGGTGCGGGCTCGTAGTCGCGACCGGTGTGGCGGTGGAATAGTGCAGCGAACGAGATGGCCGGCGTACGCATGCCCAAGCCGCAGTCGCGGGTGGTATCGAATTTCATGGTGGTTTCCCTAGAGGTTGGTGCTCCTGCGGTATCCCCTGCCGTAGGAGCATGTGGTGGTCCACTGCGCTAGGTGTTTTCCCTAGCTAGGTGGTGGGTATTCTTTGCTTATGGATGTGAGTTCGTTATTCACCGTGCTAAGTGGTGTCACTGGGCTGGTCGGCGTTGGCTTGGCAGCTTGGTCCAAGTTGGATTCGAAGCGCGCTAACGAGATTGCCCAGCGAAGTGAGCAAAAGGCGGTGGAATCCCTCGCTGTCGCTAAGGAGTCCAACAGCATCGCGGTAGATGCGCGTGAGCTCGCAGAGGAAGCGAATGCGATAAGCAGCAGGGCCGAGGCTCGCGACACTGAAGTCAATAACGTGAGCTGGAAGGACGACTGGGTAGACCCGAGCACCTGCCGGCTCACCAACACGGGCCAAGATAAAGCCCTGAACGTCGTCGCCACGGTTGTCGTAGACGGGGAGCACCTCACGCACCCGACCGTCGACCTGGCCCCCGGCGAGGACATCCGCATCTCGCTGCCGGAACTTCTCGAAAAGCTCCGCCGCAACAAAGCGGAATTCGACGCCGAACAGCAGGCTTACCGAGCGCGACAAGCTAAACTCGCCGCCACCGGCCTCGGCCCCAGTTTCTCGGTAGGCATTGCCCCGATACATTTCCCGCTCAAGTTCGACGTCACCGTGACTATCCAGTGGCGCACTCCGCTCGGCAAGCAGCTCGAGCGCATCATTGAGCACCCGGACTGCGTAATGAGTCTCGTCTAAAGACAGCTCCCAAGGATTCGTGAACTCGTCCGAATCATTAGCAACTTTCACCTGCGTGGAGCACGTAGTTCCCTGCTCTCGTTCACGGCGAGCTAATACGGCCTCTGCCGTTTCCACATTCAGCACGATCTTTCGAGCGGTTTCCCCTGGCGTTGCCCCGACGGGGGCTTTCTTATTGTTAGTGCTCATTGTTTTCTAACTTCCAATCACTTCATGGGCCCGGCGCGCCTAAACGGCGACCGTCTTGACGATGCGCGAGCGGTGAACGCGGACGGATTCCTCAGTAACATCGAAGGCGTCAACGAACGGGACCGCGATTTTGGCAAGCACCGCGCCGATGAATCGGGGGCTCGCCTCGGCCTTCATGTTGAGCTGTCGGCTAACGGTTGAGGGGGTAACTCCGAGGATTTTGGCGAAGTTTGAGGCACCGCCGTTTTCCTTTATCTGAGCTTCGAGCCACTCTTGGTTCACTCGGACAGTGTTGATAGTTTCCACTTTTCACCTCCTAGTATGTGTTGCTACAACCATTGATTGCTCGAACACAACTGCACTTACACCGTTGGAAGTTTATGCGCAACTGTAAGTTGCATTGGCCCACTACTTGCACAATTGCGCGTGCGCAATTAGTGTTTACGTTATGGAAGAAACTCGCTGGTGGAAGTACGTAACTCAACTAATCGGGAATGACTCGTTCAAGGACGCGGCCGAGAAGGCCCGGTTCGACAAGTCGGCGTTCTCGCGATGGAAGAAAGGCGCCAAGGCCGACCCAGAGTTCGCTGTGAAACTCGCTCGGGCTTACGGCGCGAATGTGTTGGAAGCCCTCGTAGAGTCCGGCTTGATTTCCGAGGACGAGGCCAAGCTACGACAGGTAAGGGTCGGAGGTGTGCTTCTAACAGAAGCAAACGACCACCAATTGACCGATGAAGTCCTGCACCGATTGGTTCACGGCTCCGATGCTAAAGGGAATGTCCAGAGCAAGGTCTACGATTTGGACGACCGTGGCAAGGATGACCTAATCGACCGAATCAATGCTGGCCTCGAACCCGTAGCCGCCCAGGAGGCAACGGAGCCACTAGAGGAACACCAGCCCTAGAAAGGAATCCCCTATGTCCCCTATAGAGGAGCGCCTACACGACCTGCTAGCCCAGGCAGGTGTCGAGCTAGTAGAGACAGGCAAGCTCGACGCCAGGTACAACGCCTGTTACCACCAGGCCACCCGAACCATCATCGTGAGAACGGGGCTGGACCCTGCCACTCGCACGTGCGCCATCGGCCACGAGCTTGGCCACGCGGCCAACGGTGATGATTGCTCCACCGCGCGGGCCGAACGCCTCGCAGATGAATGGGCCGCACGGAAACTTATCGACGTCGACCTAGTCGAAGACGCCGCCGCAGACAACGGCGGAGCACCAAGCGCCATCGCCGCCGAGCTAGGAATTACCCCACGACTATTACGAATCTGGATGCAACTCTACGAAGCCGGCCGAATCCCAACCCACAGCCCATACAGCTGCATGATTCTCTAACCTCTCAGCAATCACAAGGAACCACCCATGAAGAAGCTATTCGCCTCCATCGCCACGGCCGCGCTACTCGTGGCCGGATGTTCAAACTCTGGCGACAGCACCCCGGCTACCTCCACGAGCGCGACCACCTCAACCTCGGCGGCCGCCACGTCCAGCACGTCGGCCACGCCGACCTCCACGAGCGCAGCAGCGACGAGCACGAAGGCACCCGAGTCGAACGCGCAAGCAACCACCGCAGCAGCCGACGAAGAACCCTACGTAGTCCAGTGCCTCGAAGGCACGCCAGGTCCCGCGCTGTGGTCCGATGGCACAACCGCCTACTCCGACTGGTGCTGGCAGCAGATGGGCGGCGCCGCAGCGGCCGAGGCCGAAGGAAATGCCGGCATCGACAGCGCGCCGACCTACGCCAACGAGGCCGAGATGTGCGCCGCGCACCCCGAGTACCCCGCCTGCAACGGCGGCGTCGATATCCCCATGACCAACACGCCCACCTACGACCCCAACAGCGGCGACGGGTACGGCCCAGACCAACAGTTGCCGCCGCTGTGCCAGCGATTCCCGTCTGAATACGGCCCCTGCTAGACCAAAGAAAAAGGAGTTGGAGACAATCATGACTAATCCCCCAGTCCAACGTGAAGAAGATGCTCTAGGCGAGTTTGTCGTCTACACGACGGAAGATGAGCGCACAGAAGTTCATCTCCGTCTTCGCGAGGGAACGGTCTGGATGACACAGGAAGAAATGGCATTGCTTTTCGATGTCAGTGTGGCCACAATCAGTAGACACCTCAGGAACATCTACGAAGAAGGTGAAATAACCAGGGACCGAACTCTTACAAAATTTGAAAGAGTTCAATCTGAGGGGGACCGCGACATAACTCGCCTTCTCAATCACTACAATCTCGATGCCATAATCGCGGTTGGCTACCGAGTCCGTGGACCACGAGGAATCCAATTCAGAACCTGGGCGACATCCGTACTCAAGGAATACCTAATCAAGGGCTTCGTCCTCAATGACGAAAAGCTCAAGGATCCTCGCGGGGCCGATTACTTCGACGAGTTACTTGAGCGAATCCGGGACATCCGGTCGTCCGAGCGGCGCTTTTATGCCGAAGTTCGGGAGCTTTTTTCGCTCGCCGAGGACTACGATCCCAAGTCCGAAAAATCAAAAACGTTCTTCGCAGCTATTCAAAATAAGTTGCATTACGCGATTACAGGTCTTACTGCCTCAGAAATCATTGCAACAAGATGCGACCCCCACGCAGACAACCTCGGACTTACATCCTTTAGAGGCAAAAAGGTACGCAAGGGCGACATTACTTCCGCCAAGAATTACCTGCTTCCAGATGAGCTGGAAAACTTGAACCTCCTAGTTAGCCAATTCCTCGACTACGCCGAAAGCCAGGCTAAGCGACGGAAAGTAGTTCGCCTTGCAGACTGGATGCAGAAAACAGATGACTTTATTGCATTCAATGAATACGAGCCTCTTCAAGACCGTGGACGAATCAGTATGACAGAGGCTAAGCGGCTCGCAGGCGAGCGGTACACAATCTACGACTCACGGCGACGTGCAAAAGAAAATGATGCGATCGAATCACAGATTATCGATGAGCTCAAACATATCGAGTCCCGAATTCTCAGAGACCGCGCACGTCTGCAACCTCGCACACTAGATCAATAAATTAGGCCCCTCCCCCGGCAAGTTTGGCGACAGACGGGAGAGAGGCCCCAGACAGGTGAACCGCTAAGCGATTCGCCCTGACAAGGAAGAAGTCTATCCCATGGCCTACATTGTGGACCTCTGGACAAAGAAGAACCCCGACAAAAGCCCCGGCGCGCCGAAGAAGGTGCCGAGTGCGCGGTGGGGCGTCGGCAAGCGTTGGCAGGTGCGCTGGCAAGAAGCCGGTGAGTGGACCTCGGAGTCGTTTGTGACCCAGGATGCCGCGGAGTTGCATCGCTCGCGGGTGGAGGTGGGCCAGGACGAAGGGACCTGGATCACCAAGGAGAAGAAGGCGATCACCTTCGAGGACCTGTGGGAGCCTTGGTACGCCTCGAAGGCCGGTATCTCCGAGAAGACGCGGCGCGACTACCTGTCGGTGTGGCAGACCCATGTGCGGCCGACGTGGGGCGGTGAGGCGTGTGCTTCGGTGCAGCGTTCGACGGTGACGGCGTGGATCGCGACGTTGGTGAATACCAAGACGGTCAAGGACGGCCAGGAGCCGCGGCTGCTCGGGGACGCGCAGAAGTACAAGGTGGGCGTGGTCATGCGTGGGCTCATGGACTTGGCCAAGGAGCGCGGCGCGGTGGCGTCGAATCCGTTGGAGAAGGCCGTGGCCAAGAAGCCGGGGCCGTCGGAGCGGCGCTACTTGAAAGTCCACGAGGTGGACGCGCTCATGGATGCGGCGCCGACGGATGCCGCGCGGCTGCTACTGCGGGTGCTCGTCATGACGGGCCTGCGGCCGGGCGAGGCGAAGGCGTTGAAGGTTAAGGACCTGGACTACGACCGCGCGCGCTTGATGATTCGCCGCGACGTGGACGACCTGGGGCGCCCGGACCAGACCAAGACGCGCAAGCACCGCGACGTGCCCATCGGTGGGTCGCTGCTGCGCGAGCTCATGGCCGCGGCCGAGGGCAAGGACCCCGAGGCGTGGCTGGTGCCCGACGAGCGTGGCCACGTGTGGACCACGTCACGCTGGAGGACCGTCTGGTTCAACATGCTGCAGTACACGGGAATCGAGGGGCTGGATACCTACGAGCTGCGGCACACCGCGGCGTCCCTGGCCATCGCCGCGGGCGCCGACGTGAAGACGGTCCAGCTCATGCTTGGCCACGCCTCGGCGGCTATGCCCCTGGATACCTACGCGCACCTGTGGGAGGAAGGCCTGGACGCGATTCCCGACGCCATCGAGTCGAAGATGGCCGCGGAGCGCGAGTCCAGGGCGATAAGCGAGCGGATGAAAG
Source organism: Corynebacterium guaraldiae (assembly GCF_053480195.1). Classification (NCBI taxonomy): domain Bacteria; kingdom Bacillati; phylum Actinomycetota; class Actinomycetes; order Mycobacteriales; family Corynebacteriaceae; genus Corynebacterium; species Corynebacterium guaraldiae. The sequence continues at coordinate 44,452 of NZ_JBRBAU010000006.1, forward strand.
ACGCCTCGGAGGCCGAGCGCCGGCGCTCGATGTTCCGCGTCGTGTAGCCCGGCGCGCCCACACATAAACCCCGCCAAGAAGTCAGCGACTTGGCGGGGTTTATGCGTGTGCGGATGATGTTGAGTCCTGGCGTTGGCCGCGGGCCCCATGGCTATGCGCGAACCATGTTTCCCTATTCCCTAGAAAGGATTGGACCTGCGGTCAACACCTGTAAATAACCCTACGGGTGACCGTGATGCCCCGTGATTATGGCGGCGATCAGCCGTTCACATGGCGATCACATTTCGTTCACACACAGAATTAACGCGAACCAATGACCTGCAACAACTCGCAACATGTGGGGAGTCCCCAGAAATACGAATAAACCCCCAGGCTCTAGCCTGGTTTTAATGGCTTAACCTGGGGGTTTAGTTTGTGCGCCCGGAGGGATTCGAACCCCCAACCTTCTGATCCGTAGTCAGATGCTCTATCCGTTGAGCTACGGGCGCAGTCCGTTGGTTTGCAGTGCTTGACGCCGGAGCGTTTGTGCTCTGCTGTGCAACGAGGAATAACTATACCCACACTCCAGAAAACTGACAAATCCCGATGTCAATGCATGTTTTCTACCCAAGAAATGGGCATAGCAATTCACCCCGTGTTCACCTTAAGGAGAGGCTAGACGAGGGTGGCCACTTCGGCGTCGGAAAGCACGGCGTCACGGAAAGCCTGCAGAGTGGACTCGTGGTCGAAGTCGACGCCAATGAGCACGAGCTCGGTGCCGGGAGTGACGCCATTGGCCGCCCACATGGAGGCCGGCATGATCTGCAGGTTGGGACCAGCCTGCTGCCAGGCGTGGGCCACGCGCAGATCGGTATCAATCCAGCAATAGCCCTTCGAACGCACGAGGCCGGTGCTAGCACGCAAGGCCTTGAGCAGGCGCTCGCGGTTGAAAGGACGGTCAGCGCGGAAGACCACCGAAGAAATGCCATATTCCTCGGTTTCGGGGGTGTGCGGGTTAGCCAGCTCCTCCGCGTAGCCATGGTAGGTCGCGGCGGTGGCGGCGTCGTAAAGGTGGGCGTCGAGAACCAACGCGGGATCAATGACACCGTTGGTCACCGGCACGACGCGGGCGCGGGGGTTCATGGCACGCACGGTGGCGATGACACGCTCGGTTTCGGAGGCCTCCACCAGGTCGGTCTTGGTGATGAGGATGAGATCGGCGAACTCGACTTGGTCCACGAGCAAATCGGCAATGGTCCGGTCGTCGCCGGGTGTGGCCTCAATATTCTCAGAAACCAAGCTGCAGCCGCGGCGCAATTGGAAAAGGAACGTAGAGGCGTCCACAAGGGAGACCATGGTGTCGATCGGGGCGACGTCGGCAAGCGTGGTGCCATCTTCAAACTCCCACTCGAAAGTGGCGGCAACAGGCATGGGCTCAGAGATGCCGGTGGACTCGATAACAATCTGGTCGAAGCGGCCGGAACGGGCCAGCTTGCCGACGGACTCGATAAGGTCCTCGCGCAACGTGCAACAAATGCAGCCGTTGGAGAGCTCGACGAAGCGGTCCTCACCGCGTTCAAGATGGCCCTCGCCGGCGACGAGGGCGGCATCGATGTTGACCTCGGAGAAGTCATTGACAACAACCGCCAGCTTGCGCCCCTCGCGGTTAGCAAGCAGGTGGTTGAGAAGGGTGGTCTTTCCGCTGCCTAAAAATCCGGACAGCACGGTAACGGGTGTAGCCATCCCATAATGATAACGTTTTTCATTATTGGAAGGTTACAGGACCAACCCAAAGACCGGAACGGCAAGGAGGTAAACGGTGATGGTGATGAGCACGCAGCCAATGAGGTTGAGGCCGATGCCGCCCTTGATCATGTCGCCGATCTTGACGTAGCCGGAGCCATAGGCGATAGCGTTCGGCGGGGTCGCCACCGGCAGCATGAAGGCACAGGTTGCGGCCAGCGCCACCGGGATGGTGAGCAACAGAACGTTGATGTCGCCATTCTGGGTCAGGCCGATACCCACGGCCACGCCGCCCATAATCGGCAGGAAGGTCGCAGCCGTTGCAGTGTTGGAGGTGATCTCCGTCAGGAAGAGCACAAGCAGGGCCACCGAAGCGATCAGCAGGATGGTCGGCAGACCACCCAGCCCCTTGGCCATCTCACCAATCCATAGGGACAGGCCGGACTTGTTGAACATCGAGGACAGAGACAGGCCGCCGCCGAAGAGCAGGAGAACATCCCACGGCATTTCATTTGCAGTCTTCCAGTCCAGAAGGCGCACACCGGTCTTTGCATCGGCCGGGATGATGAACAGCAGCAGGCCAGCAGCGATACCCACGATGGCGTCATCGTAGTTCGATTCCTTATCCACGAAGAACGGGATGATAACCCATGCCAAGGCCGCGCCCAGGAAGATGATGCCCGTCATGACCTGCGGGCCGGTCCATGGGCCAAGCTTTTCAATCTCGGAATCAATGAGCTCGCGGCCGCCTGGAATCTTGTCCATCTCCGGCTTGAACACGGTAATCAGCATGAACCAGGCAATGAACAGGAAGATGAATGCCAGCGGCATGCCCACCATCATCCACTTGCCAAAGCCGAGGACGATGCCGTGAGTTTCCTTCATGTAGCCCATCAGCAGGGTATTCGGCGGGGTGCCGATGAGGGTGCCGAGCGAGCCAATCGACGCCGCGTACGCAATACCCAGCATGAGCGCGGTGGCGAACTTCTTCTGGTTAGCCATGCCACCGACGGCGTCGGCAGTCAGCGAAAGCACGGAAATACCAATCGGCAGCATGACCACTGCGGTAGCGGTGTTGGACACCCACATGGACAAAAAGCCGGTGGCCAGCATGAAGCCGAGGATCAGCTGCTTGGGCGAGGTACCGACGACCTTGACCACGAATAGCGCCATGCGGCGGTGCAAGTTCCAGCGCTGCAGGGCCAGGGCGATGAGGAAGCCACCCATGAACAAGAAGATGGTGGATGAGGCATAGGGCGCGCCCACATCCTTAATGCTGCCCACACCGGCCAGCGGGAAGATGACCAGCGGCAAAAGCGCGGTGGCGGCCAGCGGGATGGCCTCCGTCATCCACCACACACCCATGAGAATGGTCACGGCCGCTACGGCGCGCAGCGCGCTCTGGGTGTATTCCGTGTCATCCTTAGCGCCAGGCGATTGCAGCACCGTATCGACGGCGTTGCTCGGGAAAATAAACCACACGAGAGCAGCCAAAACGAGCCCGAGGATAAGGCCAATAGCCATGCGACGCCATTCGCGCGTATCAACGCCGTGGTCGTCTTCGCCCTCCGTGTGCGATGTTGAGACGTGAGTTTGCGGGGTAGTCATCTGCCCCCTCCTTTTCCTGGTTAACCAGCCCCCCATTCAGCCGAGAGAGAGTTATTAGGATCGCCGAATGGGCCTACAACTTCAGGTTATCGAGGTCACAGACTGCCAACAAACACTTTCCGATCATTACCCCCGCTAGCGCCATAAAATCACCCCTGTTAGCAAACTCTATTGCAGAACAACTGCAAAGTTTGCTCACCAATCTGTGGGCACTCCCCGCCCAATTCCCCCTCCTCCACAGATCCCCAGACCTCGATCCCGCAACCTGCAGGTGGGCGTCGCCAAGCGCTTGCCGACGCCCCACCACCCACCAGGGAGTTTCGGGCTCGAGGTCTGGGGCTTTAGCGCTGCATACCGCTCGCCGCGCGCGATCCACGCCAATGCGCTAAAAGTAAGCCATGAACAACCTAGGCATCTTTCACTACATAGACACCCATATGGTCGATCTGCGCACGCTCACCAACGACGACCCCCGGTGGGGCAAAATTCACGCGAGGAAATTCCATAAGCTCGCGTGGTGCTATGTCATTCCCCTGCACCGATGGCTGCACTTGAAGCCCTGGGAGCGGGAGACCGCTGAGGTCTATGCCCATGCGCGTGCCGCACCGCGGGCAACCCTGTTGGGCAAGGCGGCTGCTCGTATCCACGGCATCCCTACGCTCACAACGCCGAGCGAGTATTTCGCGACAGTCCCCTCAAACTCCGTTCCCCAAAGGTCCAAGCGTCAGTACTTCCGCTACAAGCAAACGAAACTCAACAATCAAGTCACAGAAGTCCACGGCATTCGGGTCACTTCTCTCGCACGTACGGCGATTGACATCGCACGATTCGATGGGTTCCTCGAAGGACTCGTCGCCGCAGACTACGTAAGGTCACGACGGGTATCAAAGGACACCCTCAACTGGGTGCTCGGCGACATGGGCCGCGTGAAAGGAGTCGCGAATGCACGCCGGGCCGTGGAACATAGCGTCAACAGCTCCGAATCCCCCTGGGAGTCCTACGCGCGGGCTCTTATCCTCGACGCGGACCTTCCCGCGGTTCGCAGCCTGCGCGCCCAATACCGAGTCAATCAGTACTACGCCGACCTCGCGATCAATGACTGGCTCCTCATTGAGATCGACGGCAACGTGAAATACGAGAACGAGCTGGATGAGGTGATTCGGGCCGAGCACCAACGCCAAAAGGCACTCCTCAACCAGGGCTTTGTCGTCTTACGCTTCTCACCCCAAGAATTGCGCGAAGCTCCAGACGACTTCATTAACACCATCGCACGGCACTTAGCTGCTGGCCCTAGGAACCTCCGCTAGATCCCCAGACCTCGATCCCGCAACCTGCAGGTGGGCGCTGCCAAGCGCTTGCCGACGCCCCACCGCCCACCAGGGAGTTTCGGGATCGAGGTCTGGGGGTTTGCGGTTGTGGAAGTCTAAGCCGAGCTACCACAGCGCGAAGAAAGCAACCGCTCCGAGGAGCATCGTTCCCAGCGCAACGGCGGCAAGCGCCGGGGCCCCGGGCAGGGCGGGTGATTCGGCCCGGGCGAGGATCTCATCGGCGTCGCGAAGCTTGGCGGTAGCCAACCACAACACCACAGCCACCACTACTCCAACAATCACGGCGGCCCATGGCGCAACGGAACGCACGACGAGCAAACCCGCGATGAGGCCGGCTAGACCCGTGCGCTGCCAGGCTAAGCGGGTGCGCTCGGGTTGGAGGCCAGGATCAAAAAGCTCGCTCACGCTAGCAGCTCGCCCACCAGAATCATCAGGCCAATAAGGATCACCACGCCAACAATCAACGCCAACGCCGGGCTTGCCGGGAGCGGACGCGCATGGCGCATCGCGCGCTCGGAGGCACCCCAGTGAAACCACGCCACCGCCGGCAGGACGATGGCCACGATCAGCATGATGACGGAGACGACGCGAGTCAGCGTGGTGTTCAGCGGCAACTCGAAGGTCTCCAGCGCCACGCCACCGGCGATAAAGGCCAAGGACGTGCGGATCCAGGCCAAGAACGTGCGCTCATTAGCCATGCTGAAGCGCGGGTCGGGTTCCTCCCCTGTTCCATACACCGAGCCCGGGAAACGTGCCTTCGTCATAGGCGCCACTGTAGCGCCCCACGCCTCACTCCACAGTACGAGGCACCCCACGCGCGGCGCCTAGGACTGCGAGAAGGCCTCAAGATCTGCAGGACTACCGGCGACGACGATGAGGTCGCGGTGGGTGAGCTCGGTGCCGTCGTCAAGCGGGCGCCACTGGCCAGGCCCCTGACAGCGGGAGATGAGCTGGACGTTGTGCTCCTCCCACACCTGGTGGAGGTTGAGAGGGCCCTTGCTTATCGACGCCGGCGGGGTCATCGCCGTCACGCCATAATCGGTGGCGATCTCCGCGAAATCCTCAAAACGCCCGCCCAACAAGTGCGCCACGCGGCGGCCCGTATCGCGCTCTGGGCGAATCACGTGGTGCACTCCGAGTTGGCGCAGGATGCGGGCATGAGCATCTGAATCGGCCTTGGCCCAGATATCGCTCACCCCGAGCTCCACGAGGTTGGAGGCGGTAAGGATGGAATCCTCCAGATCCGAACCGATGGCCACGACCACGCGCTCTACCTCATCGACGCCGAGCTGGCGAAGGGCCTCGGCGTCGGTAGTATCGGCGGTCACCGCCTCGGTGAGGTACGCGGCGTGCTCGCGCACGTGCTTCTCCTCGGCATCGATGCCAAGAACCTCCACGCCATGCTCCATCAATTCACGGGCCAGGGAAGAACCGAACCGCCCCATGCCAATGACGACGACCGGCGGAATATTGATGGACGTCTTCTCGCGCCGCAGGGCGCTGAACATGTTAGCCAATGAACGGCCTTTCTTCTGGGTAGCGGTAGCGCAGGCTAATAGTCCGGGCGGCCAGTGCCGCCACGAAGGTGGTGGGGCCTACGCGGCCAACGTACATGATGAGGCACAGCATGAGCTGTGATGGTGCGGACAAACTTGCGGTAATACCCGTGGACAAACCCACGGTGGCGAAGGCAGACATGACTTCGAATGTGACCTGGTCCGCGGTGAACTCGGGGTCCCAGATGCGCAGCGTTGCCACGCCGAGGGCCACGACCACCATTCCGGCGGCCGTGAGCGCGAGGGCTTGGCGGAAGGTGGACAGCGGCAGGCGCCGGTGCCCGATGGAGGTGTCCTCCCGGCCCAAGAATTCCGAGATCATCGCGGCGCCCAGAACGCATGTGGTGGTGACCTTGATGCCGCCCGCAGTACCGGCGGAGCCACCGCCGATAAACATCAAGATGTCCGTCACCATCAACGTCAACGGGTGCGCCTCACCGTAATCAATAGCGTTAAAACCTGCCGTCCGGGGCGAAGCGCTCATGAAGAAGGCGTTGATGAGCTTCTGGCCCAACGGCATCCCGTTCAGCACACCGGAGCCCTCAGAGAGGAAGAAGACCACGGTGCCACTAAGCAACAAAAACGCTGTGGCGCCCAGCGTCATCCGGGCGGTCATGGACATGCGGTGAATGCGGGGCGTGCCGCCGCGCCAGCGCGTTAGCCGTGCGCGGGCCCGTCGCACGAACTCCGCCAGCATGGGATAACCCAAGCCACCGATGATCAGGGCGAAGGCAAGGGGAAGAAGAATCCAGCCATCAGCAGCGAAGGAGATAACGCTGTCTGAATAGGTACTAAACCCTGCGTTATTGAAGGCCGAAATGGCATGAAACACTCCTTCCCACGCTGCACGCCCAGGTGCTACACCATGCTCGGTGGCTAGGCGCACGCCGATGAACACGGCGACGATGGCCTCGCAGATCAGGGTCATGACCACGGTAAGCAAGAGCGCGCGGCGAATGCCGCCGGAGGCCACGGCGCGGCCTTCCGCAGCCATGGTCCGGCGGGCTTTGAAGCTGATACGGCCGGTCAACAGCATGCCCGACAGCGACGCCAAACTCATGATGCCAAGGCCGCCCAACTGGATAAGCGCGATGATGACCGCTTGGCCGAAGGAGGTCCAGTAGGTGCCGGTGTCCTCCACCACCAGACCCGTCAAAGAGACCGCCGAGGTCGCCGTAAACAGCGCCGGCAGGAACGGGGTCCACTGCGGAACATTGGCGGAAATCGGCAGCATCAGCAGCAGCGTTCCCACGAGGATGAGCAAGATAAAGCCCACGGCGGTGAGCCGAGCCGGGCCCAGGAAATGACCGCGTTTCACAGCGGTTCACACTACGCTTCGCGCCCTCTTAAATCACCCCCATTCCCTGTGAATTCGCCGGCAATTTTATAGTTATATCTTTTGTAATAACTGCCCGAAAGGTAGTTTCCCATTAGACAATCGAACGACAGATATTAGGAACGAATCGGCCCTTTACCCGGATACGAAAGCGAGGCCACCATGGATCATAAAGCGACCACACACACGGCGGACGGCGCTGAAGCTGCCAAACCAAGAATCGAATGGCCAACCATCAAGGCTATTCTCGCCGCATCCAGCGGCAACCTTGTGGAATGGTTTGATTTTTATATCTACGCCTTCTTCAGCGTCTATTTTGCAGACCAGTTCTTCAGCGGCACTGGTGAAACCGGTGCGCTCATGAAGTCTGCGGGCGTCTTCTTTGTCGGGTTCCTCATGCGCCCTATCGGCGGTTACATCTTCGGGCGCATCGCCGACCGCTATGGCCGCAAGCGCTCAATGCTGATCGCCATCATCATGATGTGCGCCGGCTCCCTCCTCTTTGCGGCCTTGCCCACCGCGGCGACCGTTGGCGCCTGGGCCCCAGTGCTGATGCTCATCGTGCGCTGCATCCAGGGACTCTCCGTGGGTGGTGAGTACGGAGCAACGGCCACTTACATGTCGGAGATTGCATCCTCCGGACGACGCGGCTTCTACTCCTCCTTCCAATACGTCACGCTCATCGGCGGACAGTTGCTGGCCAGCCTCCTCGCCGTCATCATGACCTCCACGCTGGGAGAAGAAGCAATCACAAATGGGTGGTGGCGCCTGCCTTTCGTAATTGGTGCACTCGCCGCTGTGGTGAGCCTCTGGCTGCGCAATGGCCTTGAAGAAACGACGTCGAGCACTGAACGCAGTGAGGAGGGCGCCGGAACCCTTCGCCAGCTCATGCAGCATCCTCGCTCGTTCTGGGTCGTCCTCGGTATTACCGCAATCGGCTCGCTGACCTTCTACACCTACACCACATACATGCAGAAGTTCCTCATCAATACGGGCGGCTTTGCCAAAGGCGACGTTGCCCGGACGATGACAGTATGCCTCTTCGTCTTTATGATCCTGCAACCGCTGACAGGCTTGCTTTCTGACAAGATCGGCCGCAAGAACACCATCCTCATTTTCGGTGTGGCATCCACCGTCGGCACCATCCCCGCCTTCATGCTGCTAGAAGCCCAATCCACTTTGATTGGCGCCGGCGCGGTCATCATCCTCATCTTCGTCTTCGAAAGCGGCTACACCTCTATCTCCGGAATTCTCAAAGCCGAGATGTTCCCCACCTACATCCGCGGTCTCGGCGTGGGATTCACCTATGCCGTGGGCAACTCGCTTTTCGGCGGTTCGGCCGAATACGTCGCTCTAGGGCTGAAGAACGCCGGCCACGCCAACGCCTTCCCCATTTATGTCACTGTCATGGCGGCGCTGGGTGTGGTTGCCATGCTCTTCCTGCACGACAGCCGCACTCACTCCACAATCGACAACCCCGAAAGCAGCGCCTACGCCAAGAAATAGGCGCTACATCAGCTTGGTCTTGTCCAAGGTCTCCACCCAGCCGTTGGTGAACTTCTCCAACGGCTTGTGGAAGACCACGCCCAGAACAAGCATCGGTACGGCAAAGAGCAGCAGGCACAGCAACGCCAGCCAGTAATCACCGTGGTAAGTGCCGGCGATGGCCGCGCGGAAAGCACGGATGGTATAGGTCGCCGGCAACCACGGGCTAATGTTCTGGAACCAGTCCGGGAGCACCTGCAAGGGGTAGGCACCGCCCGACGACGATACTTGGACCACCAGCATGAGCACCGCTAGGGCCTTGCCCGCGTTGGCGAAGGAGACCACGAAGGTGTAGCAAATCAGCATAAAGATGAGCGAGCTAACCCAGCCCGCCAACAGCATGAGAATCGGGTGCGCGGGCTCAATGCCCACGAAGAAGATGAGGCCTAGAATCAGCATCGTCGACTGCACGAGGCCAACCGCGGCGAACATTCCGAAGCGGCCGAAGAAGCGCTGCATCGGCGAATATGTATCCTTATCCACCACATCCGTGCGCACGCTCACCGCAGTCAGCAGCGCACCAACCCACAGCGCCAGCGCCGTGTACATCGGCGTCATGCCGGCGCCGAAGCTCTTGACCGGGTAGACCGCTTGCCTGTCGACGTCCACCGGCGCCGCAATCGCATGCGCCAAGGCATCCGGATCGGAACCGATGATGTCCGCCAACTTCTTCAAGTCACCGGACGCCGCAGCGGAGTCGATGTCTTTCTTCAGGTCAGCGAACTTGTTGGCCTTGTCCTGCAGACCGGAGGCGAGCTTCTGCACCGCATCCCGCGCGTCCGTCAAAGAAGAGGAATCAATGGTGACGGGGGCCTTCGCGGTATCCAGATCCGCGCTCACCTGGCCCAAGGAATCCTGCAACGCGCGCAGGGATTCACGCAGGCCAGAGGTGGAGATTCCCTCCACTGACTTCTTCGCATCATCGATGCTGGAGAGATCCGGCTTCGTGGGTTCGGGAGCGTTAGCGGTTGCTGTAAGGCGCGCGTGGAGAGTGCGCTGCGCGTCGATGGCCTCCTCGATACGGCTGAGCGCCTTCTCCTTATCCCCCGCAGGAAGCGGCAAGGCCTCGATGTGTCCGTGCAGGTTCTGGTACTGGGTAATCGTGCCTTCTACCTGGCCGGCTAAGGTATTGAGCGTGGCGACACGGTCGGCGCGGGAGGCGGAGGCGTCGTCGTAAAGCGCATCAATGCGTTGGCGTACCACGTCATAACTGGCGCTGGTGGCATCGAGGGATTGCTGCAGGGCGTCGGTGGAAACATTGAGTGAGGAAGACTGGATCTCCGGCAGCTCCAGGTCTGCCGAGTCCGCAATGCGCTGGGCGCTTTCCATGAGCGGAACCGCGGTATCCACCAGGCCCGCGAGGGAACGCGCGGTACGCGCGGCCATGTCCAGCTGGGTCTGCACACCATCCGCGCGCGCCTGCATCCGGTCCAACACAGCCTTGGTATCGCCCTGGCTCAAGAAGTCGGAGAGTGAGGTGACCAGATCGAAGGAGACGTCACCGACCGTCGTGGTGAAGGCCTCGGCCACCTGAGCCGACACGCCTTCTGCACCCTGACCAGTGATCTTCGGCGCCAGCGCATTCTTCTTCTCATTCGTATAGAAGGACAAGTCGGCGGGCTTGGATCCATCCGTGTAGAAGTTCATCATGTCGGTACTGAAATCTTCCGGCAGCACGATGGCTGCGTAATACTCACCGGACTTGGTACCTTCAATCGCCTCATCGGAAGTCGTCACAACCCAATCCAGCTGCTCGTTTGCACGTAGCTCATTGAGCACCTGGTCGCCGACGTTGATGGGCACCGGCAACAGATCGCTTTTATAGCCGGTGTCCTTGCTAGCCACCGCCACCTTGAGCTGGCTGGTGTTATCGAAGGGATCCCAGCTGGCCAGAACGTTAAACCAGGTGAACAGCATCGGGATAACGACGAGGCCCACGAGCATCACCGTGCTCATCACGTTGCGGCATGCGGTGCGCATGTCGTTGACGAAAAGATCGAGTGTTCCACGCATTAGTTATCCCCCTCCGTGGAGTCGGCCCCGATGCGAGCCGGATGTTTGATGTCATCCTCATCCAACGTCACCAGCTCTGCGGACTGCTTCAGACTGATGCGTAGGTAGTCCAGGGTGACCGCGGCGATAATGATGAGGAAGCACCATGCCGTCCAAATAGCCAGAAGCAGCGGCTTCTGGTCGGGCAAGAGACCCGAGACGACGATGAGGATCACCACTCCGATAACACCGGCGATGGCCACCAGCTTGAGCCAGTAGCCCCAGTCATGCGCGCGGCGGTCCAAATCTTTCTTCAGACCACTGCGGCTATCCAACGCCTGGATGACGTCCGCGATGCGGTAGCCGGAGCCGACAACCTGCACATTTTCATAGTCAAAGAGCTCGGTATCCCGCAGCTCGCGGTTAAAGATGACGTTGAAGTGCGCCAAAGCCTTACGCAGCAACAGGCCGAAGACGAAGAACAGAATGAACATGAAGGCAAGCACGCCCATGTTCTTGAAATAGTGGTTGCCGTAGAACCCACCGATGGTTTCACGCATGGCATCGATGCCGTACGTGAATGGCAGTAGTGGGTAGATGGTGTGGAAGAAGTTGGGCAACAGCTCAATCGGGTACAGGCCCGAAGCACCCGGAATCTGGATAATGACAAAGACCACGCAGAGGCCGCGGCCGAGGTGCCCCAGCGACGTCGACAACCCATAGATAATGCTCAAGTAGGCCAGCCCCACGAGCACGCCCGTCAGGATGAAGGCAGGCGCGTTCACGGTCTGCACGCCGATGAGCAGGTCACCGACGGTCACCGTGATGGCCTGGATGATGACCATCAAGGCCATGAGGAGGAAGCGGCCTAGGTAGGCCTGGCCCACCGTGACGCGGTGGAATCCTTCCTTATCCACCTCGACCCGGAAGATAACCATGAGGACAAAGGCGCCGATCCACAGGGAGAGGTTGGTAAACAGCGCCGCCATGGCGGAGCCGTAGCTGTCCACCGGGTACACGGTTTCGGTCTTCAGCTCGATGGGCTCGGCAAAGAACTTACCGATTTCTTCCGCATCCAGCCCGGTGACATCTTGAACGACTTTGGAGTTCATCGCAGCACGCAGCGAACCCACATCACCCTGCATAGCGCGCAAACTGTCCTGTAGGGCAAGGAGGTTGGCATCGAAATCGGACAAGGTGTCCTTCGTGGCCCGCAGCTGCTGGGCCACACCATCTAGGAGACCGTCTGCCTCCTGCATGGTGCCCTTCTGGGCTTCCAGGGTGGAGCTCAAAGCACTCGCCGTGGAGCTCAGGCTGCTCATGGCGCGGTTGATCTCCGGCACGGCCGTCGTCACGGTATCGCGCAGCGTTTGCGAGGTGGCCTTAGTATCGGCCGCTGCCTGGTTGATGGCCTCCGCACTAGCCTGCACATTGTCCGCCGCGGTCTGAGTATCCTTGCTCAGCGCGCTGAGGTTTCCCACCAACTGGCGGTTGGATTCATTACCCTCATCAAGGCGCTGGATCGCGTCATCAATTTCCTTGGCCACCTGCGGTGAGAGCGTTGCGGAATCGCGCAGGGCTTTAAGCTGCGCAATCGATTCTGCGCTCGCGTCAATGGCAGTGTTCGCTCGCTGCGTGGCGTAATCGAAACGGTCACCGGCCTGGTTCAGGCCAGCTGTGACATCCGCAATGGATTCCTGCGCCTGGGCGGTACCGTCCGCCACCGCACTTGCGCCACTGACGAAGGCACCTGTGGTCTGGTCGGTGAAGTCACCGATGCCCCCTTGGGCCTGCTCGACTAGGGAGGAGACCTCGGCGAGGGCTGTTTGGGCGTCGCCCAGCGCAGCACTCACATTGGCCACCGTAGACTTAGCTCCCAACGTGGAATCAGCAGCGGCGTCAAGCTTTCCCTGGATCCGCGCAAGGTTCTCGCGGTTGCCGTCAATCTCCTGCGCGGTCTCCCCGAACGCGGAGCTGGTGTTGTTCATCGCGCGCGTGATTTTTCGCTCGAAGTCGGTACCGGTGTCCTTAACGTTTTCCGCCGCAACCGTGGCCACCTGCTCCTTGAAGGCTGCCGTAATCTGCTTGTCCAGACCTTTGGCACCGGTATCCGTGATCTTCACGGCGATGGCGTTGTTCTTCTCGTTGACGCGGTAAACCAGCTGCGGCTGCGTGAACTTCCCGTCGAGCATGCTCACGAGGTTCTCGCTAAAGTCCTCCGGAATCGTCACCGAGGCATACACGTCTCCTTCTAAAAGGGCTTTCTCGGCTTCGTCGCGCTCGAGGAATTGCCAGCCTAGCTGGTCATTCTTTTTGAGTTTCTCAATGACCTCACTGCCGACATCTATCTTCCCCGTCAGCTCATTGTTAGCACCCTTATCCTCGTTGACCACGGCCACCTTGATGTTGTTGGTATGGCCATAAGGGTCACGAAAAGCCGCGATGTTCACCCATGAATACAACGCGGGGGTGATGACGAGCCCGATGAGAATGATCCACGCCCTGGGGACGCGGCCAAGCCTGGCTACATCTCTGATAAAAATCTTCCAACTTTGGCGCACTGAAGGCAGTGTACCCGTTGCACCTCCCTGTCTCTAACCAGCCAAAATACATAAAGTAATTTAAATAATTAACAAATAAACTTTAACATGGTTTGCCGGATCAAACCCCTGGCTTGAACATATGGCGATGAAAACTAGACTTCAAGTAGTTGAACTTTTGGTATGGAGATGCCTATGCGTAAGACCTTAATCAGCCTCACCGGCCCCGCCTTCGTTGCTGCAGTGGCTTACGTCGACCCCGGCAACGTAGCCGCCAACATCAGCGCCGGCTCCCACTACGGCTACCTCCTGGTGTGGGTACTCGTCGTGGCCAACCTCATGGCCATGTTCATCCAGTACCACTCCGCCAAACTGGGCCTAGTCACCCACCGCTCCCTGCCGGAAATCATGGGCGAGCGTCTCTCCCGCCGCGCGCGCCTAGGCATGTGGGCCCAGGCCGAGCTCATCGCCGCGGCCACCGACCTCGCCGAAGTCATCGGCGGCGCCATTGCCCTGCAACTCCTCTTCAACCTCCCCCTGTTCGCGGGCGCGCTCATCATCGGCGCGGTCTCCATCATTCTCCTCATCTTCCAGAAGAAGAACCAGTGGTTCGAGGGGCTTGTCATCGGCCTGCTCCTGGTCATCTGCATCGGCTTCCTTGCCGGCCTCGCCATCGCCCCGCCCGACCCCGCCGACGTGGCCGGCGGCCTCATCCCCCGCCTAGAGGGCAAGGACAGCATCCTGCTGGCCGCCTCCATGTTGGGCGCCACCGTCATGCCGCACGCCATTTACCTACACTCCTCCCTGACCAAGCAGCGCTACCCCGACCTGGAAATCCCCCACGTGCTGGCCGGCACCCGCGCGGACATCGCCGTGGCGCTGTCCATCGCCGGGCTCGTCAACGTGGGCCTGCTGGTCCTGGCGGGCTCGGCCCTCTACGGCGTGGACGGCACAGAGACCATCTCCGGGGCCCACACGGCGATTGCCAGCCACCTCGGCCCGCTGGCCGGCGTTCTCTTCGCCATCGGCCTGCTGGCCAGCGGCCTCGCCTCGACGTCAGTGGGCGCCTACGCCGGCTCCGAAATCATGGACGGCCTGCTTCACATCAAGGTCCCCCTACTAGTCCGCCGCCTGGTCACGCTCATCCCGGCGCTGGTCATCATCGGCTGCGGGGTCGACCCCACTATGGCACTGGTGGTCAGCCAGGCACTTCTTTCCCTGGGCATCCCCTTCGCCATCATCCCGCTTTTCCGCTATGCCGGCTCCCGGGACGTCATGGGTGAGTTCGCCGCGAAACCCTGGTCTATGGCCGTGGGCTGGACGCTTGCCGCGCTGGTCATCGCACTCAATCTCGCCCTCGTGCTCCTGCCGCTGCTCTAGGCCGCCTACAATCAGCAGCCATGATTGAAGTAGCAGCCGTCGTCATCCGCAACCCACAAGGCCACGTGCTTACCGTGCGCAAGAAGTCCTCCACCAAGTACCAACTGCCCGGCGGCAAGCCCGAGGCGGGCGAGGCGCTTGTCGACGCCGCCCTGCGCGAAGTTGCCGAAGAAGTAGGCCTCACCCTCGACGCCGAGAGCCTCAACAAACTCGGCACCTTCGACGCTCCCGCCGCCAACGAACCGGGCGAGGTCGTCGTCGGCACCATCTTCACCTACACCCGCACCGTCACCACCGACGAACCCCACGCCGCCGCCGAAATCGGGGACACCGCCTGGGTCAACCCAACAGCACCCGACCGCGAGCTTGCGCACCTGTTGCGTGACCGCGTCTTCCCCGCGCTGGCTGGGTAGGTACGTTTTCGTAAATTGCATCTCGAAGCCACAGGCCGCATCGCCTGTTTCTACGCATCTGTAGCAGCGCACCTCCGCGCCCATTTTCTCGGCTCATCAAAATAAGACAGAGGCAGGTCCGCTGAAATACCCACCCCTACTCAGGCATTTACTTCTTCCCGCTGGGAAGAAACACAAGGACAATGACCAAAACTGCTAGAGCAATCGTGACAGCATACGGCTATTGAACATAAACGGAAAGCGTCATCAGAATAACGCCAATAGTGGCCAAGATTTTTTCCACATAAATTATTCTCCCTAACCGGTAGATTCTCTTTGACTGCTCTCCAGACAGTTCAGCAACGTCCATATGGCGAAATTCCAAGCACGCTACCCTAAAACCTTCGCCATTTAGTGCAACGATAGTTTTCAAAAACCAACCCGCTGAGGAAGTGCTTTAACTGGAGCGAGAACTGATACTGCCGCAATCAGCACTACCAGAGGCGCACATTTCTTGGGGCAATACATGCCCTTATCCCTTTCGCGAGAAGATGGCCGAGAACTCGGACACCCCCTAGAGTTACATGTGGTAGACAAATTTGGAAGCAAAAAATGGAAACCGTAGACGAACGTATACACTTCCCCAAAAATCCTTGCGAGAGCCCGCAAGAGGGCGTATCTTGCCGCAATTCGCCCTGCTGACATTTAGCCTCCTTTAGGCTTCGGCCTACCTGCTGCTTCTGTCATTGTCGGCACCATCTTCACCTGCACACGCACCGTCACCACCGACGAGCCCCACGCCGCCGCCGAAATCGGCGACACCGCCTGGGTCAACCCAGCTGCACCCGACCGCGAACTTGCGCATCTGTTGCGCGACCGCGTCTTCCCCGCGCTGGCCTAGCGCCAACTGTCAACACTTCGGCGTCATTGACCCCGAAGCCATCAAGAGCTACCCTTTTGAACATGTTCACTGAACACGTTCACCCATCGCGTTCGGCCGCCAAAGCTGGCACCGACAGCAAGGTCCTGGCCACCGCCTACGATCTCTTCCTCACCCAGGGCTACGCCACCACCAGCATCCGGACCATCGCATCCGAGGCTGGCGTCAGCGTGGGAACCGTCATGGGAGTCGGCGACAAACAAACGCTGCTCATCCGCACCATTGGCCAACACATTTCAGAGCTCCACGACGAGATTCGGGGGCAATCCGATAGCCTCCTCGATGTCCTCAAGCCATTCCTCCAGATGTTCACCGGCCACGAAGAACTCTCCCGTGCGTTCGGCGCGGCACTCATCCAACAAGGAAATCAAGGCGAAGCACTCACCGCGCTCAAAACACTCCTGACCGATGAAATCACCCTGCGCCTTGGCTCCAGACTCAACAGTGACGATGCAGCCGAGTACTCCAACCTGCTATACAACGTCTACCTCGGCTTTCTCATCGGGTGGGCCGCGGGCCTCTACGACACCGAACAACTCACCTCCCAAGCCGCCTCATCCATCGAACGCCTCAACACCGCATTCGGAGTAACCCAATGATCCTAGAATCCTCCCCCGCTTGGCCCTCCCTGCTACTGGCTGCCATCCTGCTTGGCGACGCCGCCCTCTCCCTCAAACCAGTCCCCTTTATCGAAGCCTGCCTCAGCGGCGTCAAACTCCCCAAGGACTGGTGGTGGGCGCTCATTGTCATCAAGTATCTCGCCGCCGCAGGACTCATTGCCGGCCTCTGGTTCCCCGGCGTAGGAATTGCAACCATGGTTGGCGTCATCGCATACTTCTGCGCAGCCGCAGCAGCCCATGTCCGCGCCCACTTCCTCGGTAGCGCATTCTGGATCAACTGCTTAGGCATGCTCGCACTCTCCATCGGAGTACTGATCCTGACGCTCGCACTGAATTAAGACACCAGTCAACCTTTCACGGCTTCCTGAAGGCAGATGCATCATTGCACCCCTTGATTGATGACTTGATGCTTTTTACCCTAAAGGTATGTGCACCACGATAAACCTCCCCTCCTTCGATTGCGGCGGACCAGCTCTAGTTGATCTCAGCGACAAGGAAGCCGTGTGGGCGGCGCTCGATGATCATTCCTGATGTCAACATTCTCGTTCATGCCTTCCACTCCGCAGCACCACAACATGAACCCGCTCAACAGTGGCTAAGTAGTGCTCTGAATCGGCATGAAACAATTGAGCTCCTGGATGTTGTGGCAACAGGCACCTAAAACTCTGCCATCAGGCTCAATGGTAACTTGGCAAATCCCCTGTAAAGTTTGACGCTTATTTCCACTATCCATATCTGAAAAGGCAGACAACGCAGCACGAAAACTTGGTTCCTCAGAATACTCTCTAATTTTCTCTGGGACTGCAGTAAACGAACGCCAGTCTCCAAGTTCGTTCGTCAACTTCATCACCTCATCAGCCGATAGCTTTCGCTTAAGACCTTCGGAAGGATCTCTGTCGAGCCTCTGTTTATATTGACTAGCTTTTGTTATTTCCACCCATCTCCAGATATTTCAAAATCACGGTCTTATATTCCGGCAAGAAATTTTGCAAACCCGAAATCTCATCCTTTCCAAATAAACCTAGCTTTTCATGCTCGATGCTTTCACTAATATCAATCCCTTCATTCAATGACACGGTGACCCCATATGCGATAATCGCAACCGGATTTTCCACTTTCGGATCTCTTAGAAGAAACGCATCTACTAGGGTATCGGGGAGAGTCTCTAAATTTGCCTCTTCTTTCAACTCGCGCTGAGCTGTCTCGCGAAGCGATAAGTCTCCCCTGTCCGGCCAGCCTCCGAGTAGCTCCCAATCCCCCCTAGGATTAAGCCCCAATAGCACCTTACCGCCGAGGACTGGAATAACCTTCACACTAGCGTGAACAAAAACCATCCAGTTTGAGAGTCGATCATTTTTCTCCTTAGATCACGTTATTGAATACTTTTGGGGACAAAAAATCTGTAGCTGAGCAAATTCCCGTTACCAATATTACCGAAAGCACGAATGGGTATCCTACAGAAGAAGCTTGCGCTAAAGCGGCCCTTCCGGTTTTAGAGTGCCTCGCAGCCACAGGACGTAAGTGCTGAACTAGGTGACCAATAATTCTTCGGAACCACCCTGCCCCCATTTCGCCATCAAGCACATTCGCCCGATAATTACTTCTTTTTCATCCCCCACCTCACTACACCGTTCGTTGCTTCGGGAAGTGGCTGCGGGGAATAGCACTCATGAATTTTGGAAAGAGCAAAATATTCGGAGAAAGGGATCTGTTCACAGTGAACTTTACCTTTTGAATCCCACGCGAAAGCGTTCAAGCCATACCAAGCCTTGAATTGTCGCTGCAAGCAATCGAAACCGTTAATTCCAAAGAAACTACACAGCTCGGCAATAGTAAATTCAGCTACAACGCTGACTTCATGCAGCCTAATTCGAACAAAGCTCTCATCGGGATCGATGTTCGCGTTACTTTCCACATCCCAAATTGGCTCTTTTAGTAACTCCATGACGCTCCCAGCCAGCACAGATTAAGGTCAGCGCCTTCATTCTAAGTTCCCTGCTCACGGGCTGTCGGCATACGAAGGAACTGAAAACGTAAAATCCCGAGCCACCGGTGAAACGATGACTCGGGTTCTGTAGTTTGCGGAGACGAGAGGATTTGAACCTCCGGACCTACGCAAGTAAGTCAACTCCTTAGCAGGGAGCCCCATTCGGCCGCTCTGGCACGTCTCCAGCGATTCGCAATGAATCGTCCATCACTCTACCTGAGCGCTTCCCCTAGGGACAAAATGGGGCTTCCC
The DNA here is from genome assembly GCF_053480195.1 of Corynebacterium guaraldiae. Lineage (NCBI taxonomy): Bacteria > Bacillati > Actinomycetota > Actinomycetes > Mycobacteriales > Corynebacteriaceae > Corynebacterium > Corynebacterium guaraldiae. Next base: position 63,650 of record NZ_JBRBAU010000006.1, read on the forward strand.
TATTCTTTCCCTGAAGCGCCGCATGCAGCTTAAGGGCAACGTAGAGAGCCGCGCAGCGCCAGCCATCATCCAGCACGCCGGGCCCGAGAATCTCACGGACGCGGTCGAGGCGATAGTGCAGCGTGGCGCGGTGAATGTAGAGTGCAGCGGCGGTCGCAGAGACGTTGCGGGAATGCTCAAAGTAGGTCAGCAGGGTCTGCCAGTAGGAGTTGCGAGGGTCGTCGAGAAGCACGGCGGCATCCGGGCTCATCTCCACCACCGTTGCTTGGGTCAGCTCCCACCCGCGCAGCAGCCGCCACGCACCGGCCTCCTCCCAGCGCAGCGAATCCTGGCCGCAGAGTTTGGCCACGTCCGCCATGAGTCGCGCCTGCGGGGCCGTCGGCGCTGAGCCGCGCGCCACAACCTCAGCGCCGGCAACAAGCGCGGCACTCTGCAGCTCCTCCATGAGGGCCTCGGTGTCCTTGCCATCGCGGCAGCACTCAACGAGCACGAGGGAATCGTGGGAATCCGCAACCAAGAAAGGCCGGCGCACCAACGGGCGGGCAAGTTCCACGGCCACCGCACGCTGGTCGCCTTCCACCAGCACGCGATGCACGGTCAGCTCACCATCGGAGGGCAGGAGATCGCGCTCCCGGGCACCCGCCAGCGCGGCCGGAACACCGGTGAGCACCTCGCGGGCCAGCTCCCCGAGCTGTTGGGCGCGGGCGGCGAGGGGAGCATCGCGTTCGTCGATAAGCCTGGCAAGGGGCGCAAGCAAAGAGTCCAGGCGGGCCAAGGGGGCGTCGCCCAGCGCGGGCTCATCGATGATCCACAGGTAGCCCACCAGCCTGTCCTCGTGACGCAAGGGAATGACCACGCGGGGCAGCATGTCATAACGCGGATTAGCAGGCAGGCGCACCGGTAGGGTCGCCTCCTGGATGCCGAAGCTGAGCATCCACGGGATGGGCTCCGGGGGCGGGGTGCGATTAAGAATAGAGGCCGCCCGGTTCTTATCGATGGCACCGATTTGCGCACTAGCCGCAATCACCGCGATGGCGGGGGTGGTCACCTCAACGGAGCGCTGCAGGATCTGGGCGCATTCGTCGACGATATCCTGGATGCTCGTCAGCTGCGGGGGTGTCACTTTTGACATATGTCAAAGATACTTCCGAATATTGTCTAGTGACAAACAAAACTGTGCTGCGCAATAATCTCCTACAGCTAAATGACCCACGTCACACATATACGTTCATGAAGGGCGTCTACATGACCACAACCAACAATTCCGTCAGGGCACAGGACGTTGTCGCCAGCGATAACACCAGTGCAGACGACGGCCTGCAGCGCGGCATGAAATCGCGCCACCTGCAAATGATCGCCTTCGGCTCATGCATCGGCACGGGCCTCTTCTTGGGCTCCGGTGCCTCCATCCAGGAGGCTGGTCCCGGCGTTATCGCCGCCTACGCCATCGGCGGCTTCATCATCTTCCTCATCATGCGCATGCTCGGTGAGATGGCCGTGGAGCACCCCGTCGCCGGCTCCTTCAGCGCCTACGCCCGCGAATACATCGGGCCCATCGCCGGCTTTGTTACCGGCTGGAACTGGTGGTTTACCACCATCGTCGTCGGCATGGTGGAGCTCACCGCCGCGGGCACCATCATGGACTTCTGGTTCCCCGGCATCCCGCACTGGCTCACCGCCCTCGTCGCGCTCGTCATCGTCACCGCCATCAACCTGGTGCACGTCGGCGCCTTCGCCGAGGCGGAGTTCTGGCTCTCCCTCATCAAGGTCGTCGCACTCATCCTCATGATCGTCGTCGGCGCGGCCATCGTCTTCGGCCTTACCCCGGAGCCCGCCCTCGGCTTGAGCAATATCACCGAGCACGGAGGCTTCTTCCCTAACGGTGCCGCCGGTGTGCTCTTCTCCCTCGTCGCGGTGATTTTCTCCTTCGGTGGCATCATCTCCATCGGTACCGCCGCGGGCGAGGCCCAAGATCCCGCCAAGAGCCTGCCCAAGGCCATCAACAACGTGATCTGGCGCATTCTCATCTTCTACGTCGGCGGCATCGGCATCATCGTGCTGCTCGCCCCGTGGAATGAGCTCGATACCTCCACCTCGCCCTTCGTGCGCGCGCTGAGCACCCTGGGAATTAGTGCCGCGGCCACGGGCCTTAACCTCATCGTGCTCGTCGCTGCCGTCTCCGTGTTCAACACCATGACCTTCTCCGGCGCGCGTATGTTGCGGGATCTCTCCCGCGGCGGCCAAGCCCCGCCCTTCTTCAATTCCGTCAGCGCCAAGGGCGTGCCGGTTCGCGCTCTGCTTTTCAACGCCCTGCTCATGGGCTCGGCCGTGCTACTTAACTTCCTCTTCGAGGGCAAGATCCTGATCGTTCTCCTCGCCATCATCGTCGGCGCGGAGCTCATCTCCTGGTCCGCCATTGCCGTAGCACACCTGAACTTCCGCAAGCGCTGCCCGAACGCCGCCTTCCGCGCACCCCTCTACCCCATCGCCAACTACCTGTGCTTGGCCTTCTTCGCTCTCGTCATCGTTTTGATGTTCATGCTGCCGGACTACCGCACCGGCGCCATTGTCCTACCCTGTTGGATTGTGGCCTTGGCCCTCATCTGGCTGGGCAAGAAGCGCCACGACGCCCGAAATAAATAGAAAGGACCCTCATCATGCAGACCACCATTGGTGATTTCATCCTGGACCGCCTCAAGGCCATCGGCATTACTGAAATCATCGGTGTGCCCGGTGACTTCAACCTGAGCTTCCTCGAGCAGATCGAGGCCTCCGAGGGCATCCGCTTCGTCGGCGCTTGCAACGAGCTCAACGCCGCTTATGCCGCCGACGGCTATGCCCGCCAGAAAGGCGTGGGCTGCCTGCTCACCACCTATGGCGTGGGCGAGCTTTCCGCCCTCAACGGCATCGCGGGTGCACGTGCCGAGCACGTCCCGCTGGTGTCGCTGGCGGGCGCGCCGCCGCAGTATGCGACCGAGTTCCGCTGGAACCTGCACCACTCGCTTGCCGACGGCGACTTTGCCAACATGCTGGATTCCTTTGCACCCTTCACCGAGGTGGCCACGCGTGTGTCCCCCATGAACGTGGTCGAGGAATTCGACCGTGCCCTGCACACCTGCCTGCGCGAGAAGCGCCCGGTGCACATCCAGATTCCTTCCGATATCACGCACCTGAGCATCGAGGTCCCCGACGAGCCTTTCTCCACCGAGCTCGCCCCCTCCGATCCGGAGCGCCTGAACGCCGCTGCGGATTACGTGCTGGAGCACCTCGCGAAGGCCAAGGACCCGATCATCCTCATCGACCAGGACACCAACCGCCACGGTTTCACTGAGAAATTCCGCGCCATCATCGACAAGGCCCAGCTGCCCTACTCCCAGCTCTCCTCCGGCAAGGCCATCTTGTCCGAGCGCCACCCGCTCTTCATCGGCACCTATAACGGCGCGGCCTCGGCGCCGGGCGTGCAGGAGCGCATCGAAAAATCCGACTTCCTGGTCACCACAAACCCGCGCTTCATCGAGGTCAACTCCGGCTCCTTCACCCACAACCTGGCCGATGCCCGCGTCTATAACTTCGGCGACCAGCACCTCAACGCTGACGGCGAATACTTCGTGGGCATTAATACGCTGGAGCTTCTCGACGTCCTCCTCGACCGCATCCCGGAAGCCGGGGCATCGACAAGCGCGGCTTTCGAACCCGAGCCCTTCGAGCCGAACCCGGATGCCCCGCTGACCCAGGAGCGCATCTGGCCGCAGATGCTCGGCTTCATCCAGGAAGATGACGTGGTCATCGCCGAGGCCGGCACCTCCAATATCGGTTTGGGCCAGCAGCGCATGCCCGAGGGCGTGCAGTACATTAACTCCACCATCTGGGGTTCCATCGGCTTTACCCTGCCATGCGTGCTGGGCTCGCAGCTGGCTAACCCGGAGCGCCGCCACGTCCTCTTCATCGGTGATGGCTCCTTCCAGCTCACCGCCCAGGAGCTCTCCACCATCGTGCGCCAGGACCTCAAGCCCATCATCGTGCTGGTCAACAACGATGGCTACACCATCGAGCGCTACATCCTGGGCATGGAGCGCGAGTACAACGAGATCCAAATGTGGGATTACACAGCGCTGCCGAAGGTGTTCATGAAGGACACCACGATGGAGTCCTACGTGGCCTCGACCGAAGGCGAATTGGCCAAGGCCCTGGAGGATATCGCCGCCCACCCGGAGCGCGGCGCCTTCCTTGAGGTGCGCCTCGACGCTTTCGACGCGCCGAAGGGACTTCAGGCCTTCGGCCCGCAAACTGCAGATTTCGACTTCGGGCCCCGCGGCCCCCGCAACGCCTAAGGTGGAGAACATGATTCGACCAGACCTTTCCTCCCTGCCCGTCTACGTCCCCGGCAAGAATGCCGAGCACGCCTTGAAGCTCTCCTCCAATGAGGCAACCCAGGAGCCGCTGCCCGGCGCGCTCAAGGCCATGGAGACTGCCGTCGCGCACGTTAACCGCTACCCGGATATGGGTGCGGTGGAAATCCGCAAGGCACTCGCCGAAAACCTTGGCGTTAGCCCTGAGCAGGTCACCACCGGCGCGGGTTCCTCCGCCATTTGCCAGCAGCTGGTGCAGATCACCTCGGTGCCCGGTGATGAGATTGTCTTCCCCTGGCGCTCCTTTGAGGCTTATCCCATCTTCGCGCAGGTCGTGGGCGCCACCCCGGTCAAGGTTCCGCTCACCGCGGACCACCGCGTGGACTTGGAGGCCATGGCGGCTGCCATCACGGACAAGACCCGCCTGATCTTCGTATGCAACCCGAATAACCCCACCGGTTCCATCATCACCAAGGAGGAGTTCGACGCCTTCCTGGCCAAGGTCCCGAAGGACGTCATCGTGGCGCTCGATGAGGCCTACATCGAATACAACCGCAACGATGCCGTCCCGCTGGCCACCGACTATGTCCACACCCACGACAACGTCATTGGCCTGCGCACCTTCTCCAAGGCCTATGGCCTGGCCGGCATCCGTTTGGGCTATGCCTTCGGCAACGCCGAGATCATCGAGGCACTGAGCAAGGTGGCCATCCCCTTCTCCGTGAACTCGGTGGCGCAGGTTGGTGCAGCGGCCTCGCTGGCCGCTCAGAAGGAGCTGCGTGAGCGCACCGATGAGACCGTTGAGCAGCGCGACCGCCTGGTTAAGCACTTCGCGGACTTTGGCGTTCCGGAGTCCCAGGCCAACCACATCTGGTTCGCCGCCGACAGCATTGCGAAGCTGGGCTCCCCGCAGGAGGTCGCCGCACAGCTCGCGGAGAATGACGTCCTGGTCCGTGCCTTCCCCGAGGGCGTGCGCATCACCGTCACCACGGCGGAGGAAACTAAAACGCTGCTCAAGGCGTGGGACGCGGCCTTCGGTGCAGAGGGCTAGTTTCCGCGTTAGAGTGCAGTTGTGAAGACATTTATCAATTTTGCACTCAACGTCATTGCCGTCGCGGTGGCCTTCTGGGCCGTGGTAGCGATTGTCCCCGGAATCGACATCGTTCCTGCGACCACCCAGAATTTCCTGCTCATCGCGGCGGTCTTCATCATCGTCAACGAGGTCGTCACCCCGATTCTCCGCTTTCTCGGCGCACCGCTGACTTGCCTGACACTGGGCCTCTTCGCGCTCGTCATCAACGGCGCGGTCCTGCTCCTCGTCAGCGCGCTCATGGACTCACTCGTCATCGACGGCTGGGGTGCTGCCATCATCGGCGCGATTGTGCTTGCGATTGTCTCCAGCGTGGTGAACTTCTTCACCAGCCCTCTGCGGGTCCGCAATTAACCCCCAGCAAAAGGCGGGAGGACATCGACGCGGGAGGCGTCGGCAAGCACGGCGTCTTCCTTTGCGCTCGCGCCATCCACCAGGAAGGTGCAGCGCTCCAGCACCTCCGCAAAGCTCATGCCGGCCTCGGTGCTGCCGGTATGACGAGCACGCAACACGTCCAACAGCTCCCCCAAGGTCGCCGCCTGCGCCGTGTCTTGCGCGCGCCCTGCGGCGGCGCGGGCTGCGGCAAAGTAGTGTATATCAACCATGGTTGCCACTATGCCAGCCTCCGTGACAGGAAGGAACTCGATGCGCACCTATGAGGAACACCTCGCCGCCGTCCGCGCGGCCCTTCCGCAGCCCCGGGTGGTGTCCACACCCCTGAGCAGCGCCTTCGGCCGCCGCGCCGCTGCGACGTACCGCGCGGAGCACAACCTTCCACCTTTCGATAATTCACAGATGGATGGCTATGCGCTTCCGACTACACACGGCGGCGCCTTCACCGTCGGCCGCACCATCGCGGCGGGTGATCCCCCAGGCTCACTCCCGCAAGGCACCGCCCTCCCCATCATGACCGGCGCGAAGGTCCCTGAGGGCACTGCCACCATCGTCCCCGTCGAGCACTGCGAGCCCCCGCACTTCCCGGAAGAGGGCGCCACGGTCACCGTGCCGGCAGCCCCCGAACAGTTCATCCGCCGCGCGGGCTCCGATGTCCAGGCAGGCACGACCCTCATCAACGAGCACGCGCTTCTCGACGCCCCCTCCATCGCCACCCTCGCCTCCCAGGGCCTCACCGAGGTCCTCACCTTCGCGCCCGCCCGCATCCTCATCTGCACCGGTGGTGCGGAAATCGGTGGCGCGGGCGAGGCCACCATCCCCGATTCCAATGCACCGATGCTCGCGGCCTTGGCCGCGCAGTATGGCATCGAGGTAGCCGGCTTCGTGCGCACAAACGACAATCCTTCTGCCCTTCGCGCGGACCTCGCCGAAGCAGTCATTACCCACCGCCCCGATGTCATCGTCACCTCCGGCGGCATCTCCCACGGAAAGTTTGAGGTAATCCGCCAGATCTTCGAAGAGGACGGCTGGTTCGGCCACGTGGCGCAGCAGCCCGGCGGCCCGCAGGGTCTGTCGCGTTTGGGGGAGGTCCCCGTTGTCTGTTTCCCGGGCAACCCCATCTCCACGCTGGTGAGTTTCCGCCTCTACTTAGCGCCCGTTATCGGCCACGCTCCCGCTCCATTTAGAGCACACCTTACTGAGCCCGCCGAAGGCCTCAACAACCGCGAGCAATTCCGACGTGGAACCATCAGCATCTCCGACGGCATCGCCCAAGCCTCCTTCCTCGGCGGCACCAGCTCCCACCTGATGTCCCAGGCCATCGGTGCTACTGCCCTCATCCGTATCCCGGCTAACACGCAGCTTTCAGCCGGCGACCTCGTGGAGGTGTTCCCACTCTCATGACCCGACGCGCACTCGTTATCGTTGCCTCCACCCGCGCCGCCGCCGGCGAGTACGAGGACCGCTCCGGCCCTATCCTGGTGAACTTCCTGCGTGAGCAGGGCTTCGATACCCCGCAGCCCCTTGTCGTCGCGGACGCCGACATCGACTCTGCGCTTACCACTGCCTTCGCCGATGCACCCTCCGTAATCCTCACCTCCGGCGGCACGGGCATCACGCCGGATGACCGCACCGTCGAAGCACTCACCCCACATCTTGACCGCGAACTGCCCGGCCTGGCCCACGCCTTCTACGCGCACTCGGCGGCCATCCCCACCGCGGCGCTCTCCCGCACGGTTGCCGGAGTCACCGGGTCCACTTTCGCCATGGCCCTGCCCGGCTCCACGGGTGCGGCCAAGGACGGCTGCGCGGTCCTCGAACCAGTTCTTAACCACATCATCAACCAGCTGGAAGGCATCAATGAGCACTGATTTCGGTCTCCTCGGCGCGCACATCAGCGCTGAGCCCATCACGGCCCCCGACATCGCCACCGCGGAAACAGGTGCTGTCGTTTTATTCGACGGCATCGTGCGCAACCACGATTCCGGCCGGGGTGTGAAACTCCTGACCTACACCGCGCATCCAACCGCCCAACAGGAAATCGAACGCGTCGCCGGCGAGGTCGCCGCCGCCTTCCCTGCCGTCCGCCTCTGGTGCGCGCACCGCACTGGAGCACTAGAAATCGGCGAATCCGCATTCATCGTCGCCGCCGCCTCCGCGCACCGCAAGGACGCCTTCGAAGCGGCGTCGACCTGCGCCGACCGCGTCAAGGCAGAAGTCCCCATCTGGAAAGAACAGCTCCACACCGATGACACCACCACGTGGGTAGGCCTGGAATGAGTTCACGCTACGCACGCCAGGAAACCCTGTGGGGAACCTCTACACAGGAACGGCTTCGCTCTTCCACCGTCGCCGTCATCGGCGCCGGCGGCCTGGGATCGCCTGCCCTGCTCTACCTGGCCGGGGCCGGTGTGGGACGCATCCTGCTTTTCGACGACGACACCGTCTCCCTCTCCAACCTGCACCGCCAAGTCATCCACAGCACAGCAACCGTGGGCCAGCCCAAGACCGAATCCGCCGCTGCGGCCTTGAACGCCCTCAACCCGGAGTGCACCGTCGAGCAGTTCTCACGCCTCACGCCCGATACCGCCTTAGACCAGCTGCGCGGCGCTGACCTCATCATCGACGGAACCGATAACTTCTACTCCCGTCACCTTGCCTCCTGGGCCGCCCATGAGCTGGGCATTCCGCACGTGTGGGCCTCGCTTCTGGGCTACGACGCGCAGCTCACCGTCTTCCACGCTGGCCACGGCCCGGTCTACGAGGACCTCTTCCCCACCGATCCGCAGGTGCCCTCCTGCTCGCAGGCCGGCGTGCTGGGACCGGTCGTCGGCGTGGCCGGCTCCGCCCTAGCGGTGGAGGCGCTCAAGCTCCTCACGGGCATCGGCACCCCGCTCATCGGCACGCTGGGCTACTACGATTCCCTCGCCGGGACCTGGGAATACATCCCCGTGCGCGCGAACGGCGCCATCCCGGCGCGCCCCGACAACCCCACGGACATCCGCGTCATCCCGGAGGACGCCACGCTTATCGACGTCCGCACCTCCCCCGAGCGCGCCGCCTCCCTCATCCCCGGCTCGCAGCATCTCCCGCTCGATGAGATCCTCGCCGGCCACAACCCGCCCCTAGACCCCGCCGACCTCGCCGTCCTCTACTGCGCCAGCGGCCTGCGCTCCGCCCAGGCCGTCGAAGCCCTGCGCGCCCGCGGCTTCAGCAACGTCTACTCGCTGCGCGGCGGCATCGACGCCTGGCAGGAATCTCATCGCGATGGGGTCTAGACATGGGACTTCACCTCGTGTAATCATGTTTACATGAGTAGTTCAGTTATCAGTTTGCGTATTGACGCAGAGCAAAAGGAGCGCCTTGACTCTTTGGCGTCCAAGACTGGACGTTCTGGCGCGTTTTACCTCCGAAAGGCACTTGACGCTTACTTGGACCAGTTGGAATACGTCTATGCGCTCGAAGCCGAGGCCGAGGCCGCACGCCGTGGCGAGCTAGAGACCATTTCTCTTGAAGACCTAGAGGCTGAATGTGGCGTGGAGAATTAGCTTCACGCCGCGCGGTGCGAAAGCCTTCCGAAAGTTAGACAAGCCAACGCAGAAGAGAGTCAGCAGGTTTCTTCGCGAAGTGGCAGAACTCGAAGACCCGCGCTCGCGCGGCAAGGGTCTCGTGGGGGATAAATCCGGCCTGTGGCGCTGGCGAGTCGGGGACTACCGCGTTATCGCGGCAATATACGAAAACACAGTCACGGTCACCGTTGTTGACTTAGGTCACCGACGCGAAGTCTACGATTAATCAGCCAGCGGGTCGGTTCCGCCGAGCTTCATCTCGAAACGCTCGTAGTCCTCCAGGTTCGCAAAGTGCCGCGAGTAGAGATCACAATCGCGGTCTACATAACCATAGAGGGCTGGCGCGACATCCACGATGTGCCGTACCTTCACGTCCTCACCATCGGCCTGCTCGTTCGCCATCGCTTCAACGCGTTCTCGAGCCTTCTCGTCCGACTCCGCATACACAATATAAAAGTCCTCGCGGAAGAAGCTTTGGGCAGATGAACTGGACTTTTTAGCAAGCTCCATCACGACAATTCCAACATAAGGTTCCATTGCCGGCTACTGTCCTTTCCGGTTCTTGGTCAGCTTGGACTCGACTCTACCTGCTCACCCAGACCATGTAACGCGGAAAACTCACCCGGTCGCCCTTTAAGCTCATTACCAATGAAGACCCATTCCGCACCCACGGCTTCAGCAACGTCTACTCGCTGCGCGGCGGCATCGACGCCTGGCAAGAGCACATCTCCGAGCTCGAGTCCGAGGCCACTGCCGCCCGCCGTGGCGACCTAAAGACCATCTCTCTGGATGACCTAGAGGCCGAGCAGGGCGTGGCCGACTAGCTTCACGCCACTGGCCGTGAGATTCTCTACCCCAACAGCTGGCGGCTCCACCTTCTCTACGCCCCTGCCACATGGTCCTTTTAGTTTGGTCCCCATACTCTGGTCCCTACTCACTGCAAAAGGACCTTTTACAGCCAGTTTCTTGTGCCCAGATGGTCCTTTTGCTCAGTGAAAGGACCAAAGTAAAGAGACCAATTTGAAGGGACCATTTACAGCTCCCTTCAGCGACCAATCAACCCCCAAGAGTCCGAACTACTTGCCCCACAAAGGGTTCCCTTCACAAGGTTCTAGTCAGATGGTTTGTTTCCCCCCAAACGAACCATCTACCTAGGCGCAGATGGTTTACTTGCCCCCAAGCGAACCTTTCGACTGGAACCATGTACGAGAACGACTCCCGCAGCGCAGTCAACAACCGGTCACCTTGTAAACTCACTGGCATGAGAAGCCGCCAGTATTACGTCGCTACCACTGTGGTGTGTGCTCTCACGCTGGTGTACATACTGCTGCGCTGGGACTCGGTCCCCGATCCCATCCCGGTCCACTTCGATGGCTCGGGCAATCCGGACCGCTTCGAACCGAAGTCCTTCCTCAACGCAACGGTCCTCGTGTGGATCGGCGTTGTGTTCGCCATTGCGCTGCCGCTGTGCGTGCCGCCGATCTCGCTGGCACGAAAAACAATGGATGTTCCGGCAGAGTCAGCTCTTCCGTTCTCCGAGGCCACGGCACAGCGCGCGGAGCTGCTCACTGGAAAGACCTCCACGTTCATTGCCCAGACGGTCCTCACCATGACGGCCTGTGTGTGCCTCACTGCGGTCTGCACCGTCATTCCGGATATCCCATTCTCAGGCTTTCTCCTCGTGGTCGCGTGGATAGCCTTCACCGTGTTCGTCATGATCCAGGGCGTCCGGTTAACGCTGACATCCGCAAAAGCCGTGAAAGCCATACCCACCGACCATGATGAACAGGTTCGCAACGAAGAGCTTCGCTTTGCCGGTGGCATGGGCGTCTACAACGAGCCCACAGACCCCATGTGCATGGCAGTCTTCCCCACGAATCCATCGAAGCTGCAGATCAACACCGCGCACGAACCGGGCCGGCGCTACCTGTGGCGCATGGGCATCGCCCTCACTGCATCCATAGCATTCTGCGTGCTCATCGACGTACTCTAGGCATATGGAGCACCTGTTTGAGCGCGCACACTCGATTCTTTCTGATGCCACCCACGTCGAGGTGTTCACCGGCGCGGGCATGAGCGCGGATAGCGGCATCACCACGTACCGCGATGCGCAGACGGGGATTTGGGAGAATGTGGATCCGGTGGCGATGGCGTCGATAAGCGCATGGCGAACCGAGCCAAAGCCCATGTTCGCCTGGTATCTGTGGCGCGCACAGCTTGCGCAGCGGGCCGAGCCCAACGCCGGGCACCGCGCGATTGCTGCCGCACGCGGCATGACGGTGACCACACAGAACATCGATAACCTGCACGAGCGTGCAGGAAGCCAAGACGTGGTTCACCTACACGGCTCCTTGTTCTCCTTCCGCTGCACCGACTGCGATACGCCTTATGACGAGGACATTGCACTGCCGAACGAACCGGTCGAGAGCATCACGCCACCCGAGTGCCCCGTGTGCGGCGGGCTCGTGCGCCCGGGCGTGGTGTGGTTCGGCGAGGCCCTGCCCGACGACGAATGGGCTGAGGCCGAGCGCCGCATGTCCACCGCGGACGCGCTGCTCATCGTGGGTACCTCCGGCGTGGTCTACCCCGCCGCCGGCCTGCCACAGATTGCCCACGCACGCGGCATCCCGATCGTGGAAGTCACCCCGCAGCCCACCGACCTCTCGCCGCTTGCCAGCGTGGTGGTCACCGCCACCGCAGCGGAGGCGCTACCTCGCATCTTGGCGGGGCGAATCAGTAGTGATAGCGAGCCTGCAGGATCCTAAGCTCGCCGTCTTCGACTAGATAGACAATCCTGTGCTCGTCCGTGATTCGCCGCGACCACGCATTCGGAATTCCGTACTTTAACGGTTCCGGTTTTCCGATTCCTTCAAAAGGGTCCCGCATCATGTCCTTCAAGAGTTGGTTGACCCGCTTGAGGACTTTCCGATCCTTGCGCTCCCAGTACAGGTAGTCATCCCACGCGTGCGGGGTCCATGACAAAAGCATTTACGCATCCAGATTGATGTCGTGTTCTTCCGCTTTTCCATTAAGCGCTTGCTCGTAAGACTCCAATAGCCGGCGGGCATTAGCTGGAGATCGGAAAAGGTAAGCAGTCTCCACCCACGCCGAATAGTCGTCCGCTGACATCAAGACAGCGTTCCCATTGCGGGACACGATCTCTACGGCATCCCTATCCTGATTTACCTTCTCAATCAGGGGGAAAAGAGTACGGCGAGCTTCCGAAGCACTAATCGACATGTCCAACCTCCACGTTGTGGTACAACAATACGGTACCAGAACACTTGTAAGGTGCTCTGTTCGTCGCTACAATCTTTTCCTCCTCCAAAGGAGATGAATCCATGCTCTACCTTGTTCCAGGAGCCTTAGCGGGAATCGTCTTTTATGTCATTCTCACAGCAGTGAGCTGGGCCATCGGGAAAGCCTGGCCACAACGACGTCTAGGCGCACATAGCCGGTTAGCCATCCACTGCCTTGCCGCAGTTGCATTTTCAATTTTTCTCGCCTTGCCTAGCGGCGGAAACTGGGCCACCCACCTGCAGATCAGCGGGTTCCTACTAGTGGGATGCGTTCTGAGCTGGGTGACTGCAGCGATGAACAACGGAGACAATGCCTGACGCCGTAGAGCGATAACTTCGCTTAATCGTCATTCCTCACATCCCTAATGGATACAAACCCTGTGAGTTGTTCTCCGGGGAGGCATAAGGGCTTCTTCCCTACATTTTCTCTTCGCTCATTAACGGAGAAAACGAATTGAGCGAACTGGGGAACAATCTGTACCGATGGAAAAAGCTCCCTTAATTGGTGAGTAATACGCCATCCCGCGTCGTACCATCGAAATCTATCGAATTGGTCCTTCCAACGCGGACGCTGGCGAAAGCTATCGGGTTTCTCGAGGAAATTCTGCTGAAACTCCTCCGTCCACTCAAGGATTTCGCGTCCCAGATCGGACTCAATTCCTAAGTCTTCAGGAAGATAGAATCCGATTCTATTGGCCCCAGAAACTATGAGTTCTTTAGACGGCCACAGCGAGCTTGGGTGGCTGTACTCTGGGCGGAGGAATATTTGCCGATTGGCCATGGAACTAGAATAGCCCAGCGCCACTGCTAAAAATACGAAAGCTTTTGGCGGAGGCGGCGGGATTTGAACCCGCGGTGAGTTTCCCCACGCTGGTTTTCAAGACCAGTGCATTCGGCCGCTCTGCCACGCCTCCTCGTCACGCGTCAGCATGCACCGCGCGCGACACGTTCAGAGTACTAGACTCCGCCGCGGGAGAAGAATTCGCCTCATCACGTTGTGCAAAGCGCCCGACACAACCTACCGAAAACCATTGCCGCACGCACCTTGCTCTGGTTTACTCGGGCCCATGCAGACAGTCGATTCCCTCATCATCGGCGGTGGCGCAGCCGGCCTTCAGGCAGCGCTGGTCATGGTCCGCGCCCGCCGCAGTGTCCTCGTTGTTGATTCCGCCACTCCCCGCAACCGCTTCGCCCACGAAATCCACGGTGTCATCGCCCTCGAGGGCACGCCACCCCTTGAGTTCCAGGAGCGCGGCAAAGAGCAGCTGCGCAGCTACGGCGTAACAATCGCGAACGCCACCGTAGATTCCGTTACCGATAATGACCGCACGCTCACCGCCACGTTGAGCAACGGGGAGACCGTCGCGGCCCGCTCCATCATCGTCGCCAGCGGCGTGGACGACGTACATCCAAACATCCCGGGCCTCGAAGAAAACTGGGGAGATACAGTCCTTCACTGTCCTTATTGCCACGGGTTCGAGGTGGCGGACAAGAAGCTCGGCGTTCTCTGCATCGGCGAGTTCTCCCTGCACCATGCGGCACTCCTGCGCCAGTGGTCCAAGGACATCACCTTCTTCACCAACGGCATGGAGCTCACCGAGGAGCAGCGCGCGGACCTGACTCGGCGGGGCATTGCGCTTGTCGACGGCCCCGTCACCTCCTTCCAAGATGGAAAGGTCCTGGTTGGAGACAGCGAACATGCCGTCGATGCGCTGTTTTACATGCCCATTCCCCGCCCACACGATGAGTTCCTCACTGACCTCAACCTTGAGCGCCGCAGCCCGCCGGCTGCGATGGGCGGAAGCCTCATCAAGGTGGGCCCAGCCGGTGTCACCAGCCACCCGCGCATCTGGGCCGTGGGCAACGTGGTTAACCCTCCAGCACAGGTGGCGGTAGCGATGGGCGAGGCCAACGCCGCAGCCATCGCGGTCAACGCGTTTCTCGTCGAGGATGATTGGACTTAAGTACGGTGGTGTGGCATGAAAGCCATCATTCAGACCAATCTGGAAGACCCACACTCGCTGGAGTTGGGGGAGACCAATAAACCACAACTCCAAGACGGCGAAGTCCTCGTTAAAGTCAAAGCCGCCGGCGTAAACCGCGCCGATCTGCTCCAGGCCCGCGGGCACTACCCGCCGCCGCCGGGCGCTTCGGAGATTATCGGCCTCGAAGTCGCAGGCGAAGTCGTCGACGCAGGCGACACCGACATCGAGGTTGGATCCAAGGTCGGCGCACTGCTGGCCGGCGGCGGCTACGCCGAATACGTCGCCGTACCGCAAGGCCAGCTGCTGCCCATCCCCAGCGGCTATTCCTTTGCCGAGGCCGCATCCGTCATCGAGGTGGCCTGCACCGTGTGGTCGAACATCGCGATGGAGGCGAAACTAAATAAGGGCCAGACCATCCTCATCCACGGCGGCGCGGGCGGCATTGGCACCTTCGCCATCCAGGTGGCGAAAAACCTCGGCGCCACCGTCGCGGTGACGGCTGGCTCGGACGAAAAGCTCGAGACCTGCAAGGAACTCGGCGCGGATATCCTCATCAACTACAACGAGCAGGACTTCGCCGAGGAACTGAAGAACCAGTGCGATGTCATCCTCGACATCATGGGTGCGAAGTACCTCAAAAAGAACCTCATCGCGCTAGCTAAGGGCGGCCACATGGTCACCATCGGCATGCAGGGCGGCACAAAGGCCGAGCTCAACATGGGCATCCTCCTTAACAAGCGCCTGACCCTGCAGGGCACCACGCTGCGCTCCCGCTCGCTGGAGGGCAAGGCCGCCATCGTTGCGGATACCGTTAAGAACGTCTGGCCTTGGCTGGAGAACGGCAGCGTCAAGCACCATTTGCACGCTACCTACGCGCTTGCCGACGCCTCCGAAGCCCACCAAGCCCTCGACTCCGGCGAGGTCACGGGCAAGCTTGTCCTCGAGGTCTAAGCCAGGGACGCGACCACGCGGGTCAAGTGCTCAACGTCGTGGTACGTGCTAAACGGACTCAACGAGACCGTGACGGCACCGCCGACCTCTTCCACGCCCATCTCCGTGAGCAGCGGGGTGTGCGGGGCGATGGTAGTAACCAAGCCATTGTCGAAGAGCCGGCGGTGGATCACATCCGCAGGCACGTCGCGCACGGCGAAGGTCAGGCGCGGGAGGCGATCATCGGAGGCGTCGGCAGCCGCCTCACCCGTCACGCCCAGGATGTGAACGGCCGGCAGCGTGCCCAACAAGCTATAGAGATCCCCCGTGAGATCCTCCATGTAACCCGCGAGGGCTTCCATCGAACGCGTCAGGCGCACGCGGCGCGAACCGCGCTCCCCGCCGGCAAGTTCTGCCAGATGATCCACCAAGGGCCCAACGCCACCCGCCAAGCCCGCGGAGACCGGACCAACGACAATCTCATCGAGGCGGCGGAACATCGCGGTATCGCGGAAGACCAGCGCCGCCATCTGCGGGCCACCCAGCGCGCCCACATCCACACCAAGAATGTCTGCCCCAATCGCATCAAAGTCGAGGAGACGGTAGGGGGCGATCGATGAGACGTCGACAAGCGCCCATGCGCGCGAACGCTCATGGACCGCATCAACTATGTCCGAGGCCGGCGTGACCGTGCCCAGCAGCTCGTGCGCGGCGGAAAAAGCGACGAATCGCGTCGAGCCATCAACCAGATCGGCGTACTGGAAGGCTGGGAGCTCGCCCGTACCCAAATCCGGCTGCGCCCACCGAATATCAGCACCCACGTGCTCAAACGCGCGTGTCATCTCCGGCGAATCAAAGCGGGAGAGCACCACCGAAGACTGGCGGCGCAGCAGCGGGCGCAGTGCAACGCCCAAGGACTGGTAAAGCACCGGCAAGGACGGGCCCAGGATGACCCGTTCCGCCGTGGCACCCGTGAGATCCGCCACCGCCCGGCGCGCGGAGGCATACATGTCTGCCGCGTGGAGCTCCCCCGGATCGTTGTGCGCCGAGTGCGCACCCACGGCGTCCTCCAGCGGCTTCACCGTGGCGGACATGCGGAAAGAACGGGCAACACCAGAGGCCACGCGCTCCGCAATCTGCGGCGCGGCATGCGCGTTCAGGTAGGTCCAACCATCGGACAGACCAGTGTAAAGACCTCGCACGCTGGCGACGTCATACTGTTCCGTCATGCTTCAACCCTTCCTTCCGATGCGGATGAACGCCCCCTACTCTATACGCCCCACCTGAATCTTTCCTAACCCTCGGTTTTCCCAGCTCGCCCGTGTTTTCCCAGGTTACGGGCGTGTGTGTAGGTGTTTGTGGGACGTGCGCGCTAGGGTGAAGGGCGTGCAAGACAAGAAAAACCTGCGTGACGACGTCGCCCGCATGACCTCCGCGCCTGCACCCGGCGAGGAGCCGGCCTCGCGTTCCATGACCATGTCGGCGGCCTTCGCCGATCTCCTGCAAGGCGCTCGCCAGCGCGAGCTGTGGTTCAAGCTGGGCATCCAAGACATCAAGCAGCGCTACCGCCGCTCGGTGCTGGGTCCGTTCTGGATCACCATCGCGACCGGCGTGATGGCCGCGGCGCTTGGCCTGCTGTACTCCATGCTCTTCCAGATCCCCGTGGCGGAGTTCCTGCCCCACGTGACCGTGGGCCTGATTATGTGGAACTTCATTTCGGGCGCCATCAAAGAAGGCTCGACGGTCTTCATCGACAACGAGGGCCTAATCAAACAGCTGCCCGCGCCACTGTCGGTGCACGTCTACCGCTTGGTCTGGCGGCAAACCCTCTTCTTGGGCCACAACCTCATCATCTGGCTGCTGCTCATTCTTATCTTCCCGCGCCACTTGGGCTGGGAGTTCTTCCTGTTCATCCCGGCACTGGCACTCTTCCTGGTGAACGGCGTGTGGGTGGCCATGTTCTTCGGCATCATTGCCACCCGCTTCCGTGACGTTGCCCCGCTGCTGGAGGCTCTAACCCAGCTGCTCTTCTACGTCACGCCTATCGTGTGGATGACCAACACCCTGAAGGATCAGGGAGGTGCCGTGGCCAGCCGCGCGCGCATCGCCGAGATCAACCCGCTGTATCACTACATGGAGATCATCCGCGCCCCCATGATTGGCGAGCCTGTCGCCGGTTATCACTGGCTCATCGTCATCGCCTGCACCGTCGCCGGCCTGCTCATCGCCGGCCTGGCCATGCGCCAGTGGCGCTTCCGCGTCTCCTACTGGGTCTAGAAAGGATCGTCCATGGTTTCCATTGATACGTATAACGCTTGCGTGGACTTTCCCATCTTTGATGCCAAGTCCCGCTCTCTCAAGAAGGCGATGCTCTCCACGGCCGGTGGCTCCATTGGCAAGAATGACCAGAACGTGGTCATGGTGGAAGCACTCAAGGACATCAACCTCCACCTGCGCGAGGGCGATCGCGTCGGCCTCGTTGGCCACAACGGCGCGGGCAAAACAACCTTGCTGCGCCTGCTCTCCGGCATCTACGAGCCCACCCGCGGCGCCGCCGATGTCCGCGGGCGCGTGGCCCCCGTCTTCGACCTCGGCGTGGGCATGGACCCGGAGGTCTCCGGCTACGACAACATCATCATCCGCGGCCTCTTCCTGGGCCAGACCATCAAGCAGATGAAGGCCAAGATGGATGAGATCGCGGAATTCTCTGAGCTGGGTGATTACCTCTCCATGCCGCTACGCACCTACTCCACCGGTATGCGCGTGCGCCTAGCGCTGGGCGTGGTGACCTCCATTGAGCCGGAGATCCTGCTTCTCGACGAAGGCATTGGCGCCGTCGACGCCGCCTTCATGGCCAAGGCCCGCGTCCGTCTTCAGGACCTGGTGAAGCGCTCCGGCATCCTGGTCTTTGCCTCCCACTCCAATGACTTCCTGGCCCAGCTGTGCGATACCGCCCTGTGGATCGACCACGGCCAGATTCGCTCGGTGGGCGAGGTCTCCGAGGTCGTCGGCGAGTACGAAGGCCCTGAGGTGGGCCAGTACGTGCGGGACTTGCGCAAGCGCTTCGACAACGAGGAGAACGCCTAGCCACTGCGTTTGTTGTCACTGCCATACTGCGCATCAATCATCCACGTTCCGCGCTGTCGGAAGGCCGGGATGGTACCCCGCGCCGCCTTATTGGCGGCCGCGGACCCAGAAACGCCATTAGCCTTTGCCCATTCCGATAGGCGAATCACCTTCGGCGCGGTCATGAGCGTTATGCGCTTGTGTAGGGACTCGATGAGTTGCTGCGCGATGAGCGTGCTCAGCGCAGAGCAGTCCCCACTAACTGGGTAGCCACGGAACACAGGGTAATAATGGCGCTCTTTTCCCTTGTTCGGAATGATGATGGGCGGCGCCCCTAGCTCCAAGAGCTGTTGATTGATAATGACGCGCCCGATGCGCCCATTGCCATCTGAAAAAGGATGGATGGTTTCAAATTCCGCATGAAACCGCGCGATTCGGTCAACAAAGAAGCTGGTGTCCTCGTAGTATTCGGCAATGGCTGTGTCCACCAGCCTGTCCACGTATTCAGAGTTGGCCCCCATATGAGCGCCCACGCGAGCCCACTCCCCCCTTCGACGAAAGCGCCCCGCCCAGTCGTCATTGATGCCGCGAAGCAACATGCCATGCAATCGCAGAATGAGGTTTGCATCGAGCTTACCGACGCCCCGAATAAGCTCCTCAGTCACATCCGCCAGGTTTTTAGCCTTAAAAAGCTTCCCGCAAATCATGCGGCCCAGCAGTAAACCCTGACAGGATGTTCTCGGTGTCTTCCAAGGTCAGCGTGGAATTCTCAATGGCGTTCGAGTTATACACTGACTCCGCCACTTCTGCGCGTGCAATCTCCGCGACGGCCTCGGGGGCGTCCTCCCGCAACGCCGCATACTGATCAAGAAGAGCGTCGATTTTTGAGGTGGTCCGCGCGTTGAGCATGCAAATATTCTACAAGTTTCCGTGAAATAGAGTAGGAAGGTTCACGTTTTCACGGAAAGATCCATCGATATGCGAAGCTAAAACCTCAAAAGCTCGCGCAACTCCTCGCTCATTCCGGCCACCGTTACGTCCGACCCCGGCCGGTAATCCTCCGCATACAACACCGCCGTGTTGCCGTCGATGGTGTAGCCCAGCTTTCGCGATACTGCCTGGGAAGCCTCATTGCCTGGCTCCCACTCAGAGCGCAACCGGCGTGCACCGAGGTAATCAAAACAGAAAACCGCAACGGCATGGCGGATCTGCGTACCAATTCCGCGGCCTTGGAGGCGATGGTAAATCCAGGATCCTGTTTTCACCTCGCGGTTTTCGGAAAAATCCTTCGCCCGCAGATCCACCGAGCCGATGACCTCACCGCCTAAGTGCACTCCGAAGTCGAGAGACCATTCTTCTGGGGACATCTGCGCGCGGTGCGCCCACCGGAAGCTCGGGTCAGGCTTCTGCCTCAGCCACGGGAACGTGTACTCCGGAAGCGGTTCCCCAAAAATCTCAGCAGCGCTAACGCCATAGATGGCCGCGATGTCATCATCACGCAGCACCCGCAGGGTCAGCTCACCTACGTGGATGGAAAGCCTAAAAGGAGCCCACATTTCTTCAACGCTTCTCACGGTCATGAGTTCACTGTACTTTGTGCGGCATCCTTACAATAACCTGCGATAATAAAGCGAATTCTAGACCGCAAAAGATCACGATTGCTTTGCGATCAAAAGCATCTAGCCCTGTGCCAAAACCCTCCATTAGGCCCATGCGCTGGAAGAATGCATACCCCTGTATGGGTGAATAATGATAGAAACTTTTCCGATTTCTTCTTTTTCTCAGTTCTTTTCAATCTATAATTTTCGAGAGCCTGAATCACAGGCACTGTTCTCTCTTAACTCTAAGGAGCCCTATCATGAAGCGTATCGCCGCCGGCGTTGTTGCCGCTGCTACCGCACTGTCCCTGTCCACTGGTGTTGCCTCTGCTGCCGGTGACCCGAATGCTCAGAATGGTTCTTCCAACGACTCCTACACTACTGGCTACATTGTCGGAAGCATCGTGAAAGAAGCAGCTGGTCAGGACGGCATGACTTCCTCCGTAGAGGAGATCGCTGAGAACAGCAAGGCTGACGGAAACCGCTCGCCACTATTCAGTTCCTTCAAGTCTGACGCGGCGAACGGCTGGAAGCTAGGCACCACTTTCGACATTCTTTGGGGAACCGGCGTTGCAGTAGCCGTCCTCGGCGCTGCTTACACCGCAGTTCAGAACGGTCTCATCCCGGGCGTTTCCCTTCCGTTCTAATCTGAACGCATCAAGCTTTTAGCTTTGAACTTCTAGCTCCAGTCCGTTGTGGGCTGGGGCTTTTGCATTATCGCGTACCTTTTCTTCATCACTATCTTTGCTATCACTGCCTCTACTTTTCTCTTAAGGAGAACCTCCATGAAGCGTTTCGCCGCTGGCGTTGCCGCCGCCACTGCACTGTCCCTGTCCATCGCCCCGGCTACCGCCGCCGAGAAGGGTTCCTCCGAGGTCTCAGAGGGCGAGGTGTTTGGCTACATCCTGAAGCAAGGACTCAAGGAAGCCGTCGGTGGTGACGGCTTCGCCTCCTCCGTGGATTACGGCATCGAGAAGGGCGCTGAGGCTATCAGCAGCAAGGAAGGCAGCAGCACCCTTGAAGAAATCAAGGAAGGCCTAGAGACTGCCGGCTCCGCCAAGGATGTTGCCATGTCTTCCCTGAAGAATGACACCGCCAAGGAATACCCGGTGGGCACCACCGCTGAGATCCTCGTTGGCACCTCCATCGCCGCGATTGTGCTGGGCCTCATTGCTGGCGTCGTCAATGCTGTGAACTCCGGCTTCATCAAGGTTCCGGGCTTCAACGCCTAAACCTTTGCCACCTCCATGTCACGCACCTGAGCGCCACATGCGGGTGGCACAATAGAACCCATGACTGCCACCTTGTCCCAGGCCGGAACGACGGCCGCTGTGATCGTCACCCACCAGCGCGTGGAGCTGCTACGCGCCTCCCTTGAGCAGGTGGTGAACCAGACACACCCGGTGCAGTGGGTCATCGTGGTCGATAACGGTGCGGAGCAGGCAGTAGAGGATCTCCTCCACGAACTGGCCGGCGAGTGCGGCGTCTACGTGCCTTCCGAAACCAACCTCGGCGGTGCGGGAGGCTTCGCGTTGGGCTTCCTGACGGCGTTGGCCCTCGGCGCGGATGCGGTGTGGTGCGCCGATGACGACGGCCGCCCCGCCGACCACCAGGTGCTGGAGGAGCTCTACCGAGTCGCCGATAAGAATAACCTCCACGAAGTCTCCCCCGCCGTGTGCAACATCAACGAGCCCGCCAAGCTTGCCTTTCCCCTGCGCCAGGGCCTGGTGTGGCGCCGCTACATGAGCGAGCTGGAGGGTGATTTTCTCCCTGGCATCGCCTCCCTGTTCAACGGCGCACTCATCTCCGCCGAGGCCATGGAAATCATCGGCGTGCCGGACTACCGCCTATTCATCCGCGGCGATGAGGTGGAGTACCACCGCCGCCTGGTCAACTCAGGCTTGAGTTTCGGCACCGCGCTGACCACCAGCTACCTACACCCAGACGGCTCCGATGAGTTCAAGCCCATCCTCGGCGGCAAGATGCACACGCAATACCCGGAGGGCGAGTTCAAGCGTTTCTTTACCTACCGCAACCGCGGCTACCTGCTGTGGCAACGCGGTATGCGCAAGCTTCTTCCCCAGGAATTCGCGCGCTTTGGTTGGTTCTTCCTAGTTCAGCAGCATGACGTGAAGGGCTTTATGGAGTGGCTGCGCCTGCACAACCGCGGCCGTAAGGAAGATTTCCGCCGGCCCTAAAACTCAAAAGACTTGCGCGTGCTGCGGAAAATCACCCACCGCTGCACAAAGAAATTGATCAGCGTTGCTGTGCCCTGGGCAATCACGAAAGCCACTGCCAGCGCCCAGGACGAAGGCCAGTCCAGCGTGTGGTCGAAAAAGGGGAAGGCCCAGCGATACAACAGAATGTTGATCGCATAGGTCATGGCGTAGGTGGCAAACACGGCAGCAAAGCGGCGCTTCGATGCCCGCGCGTTGAAGGTCCACCGTCGATTCAATAAATAAGCCACGAAGGTGCCGGCGGCAAAGCCAACGGTCCTTGAGGCCACATCGCCGAATAACCCTAAACCAATTTGAAAGAGCCAGGTCAGGGAGACGTCGATAAGCGCGGCAATGGCTCCCGTGATCGCGAACTTCGCGCCCTGCGCCTGCAGGGAATTCGACTGTGAAAGGCGTTCGGCGCGATCAGGCATGGTTACTTGCCCTTAAAAATAAATGCGCGCTGAATGGCGAAGTTGGTCACCGTGGCCACGCCCTGCGCGATGACGAAGGCGATGGTGTCCTTGACAGCGCCTTCAAAGCCCAAGCTGATCAGTGGGGCGTTGAGCACCCAATACAGGAAATTCTGTACTGCAAAGGTGGACAGGTACAGCAAGCCCACGGCACCGGCGGTGCGGCCGGAAACCTGAGCACCAAAAGTCCACCGGGCATTCGCCACATAGGCGGCGATGGTGCCGAAGACCCAACCGATCGCCTTCGCCAGGGAACGATGCAGACCCAAATAAGTAAGGAAGAGGGTCAGGCCGTAATCAATCGCCGCGGTGAAAACACCAACGGACACAAAGCGCACGAGCTGGGTCTTCATGCTAGAAGTAGGTTCAGTCACGGCGAAATACTCTACCCGCGGACAAGGGCGCGGTAAATGTCCAGGCGGTCTACGGGCGCGACGGCGTCTTCGCCATAGGCGCCCAGGGATGACAAAACCCTCAGCGAAGCCGAGCACAGCTCCCGAATTTCCGGGCCGCGCAGCTCCTCACCATCATCATCGACCCACCCCAGAGCGGCCATGGACGTTTCCGCTACGGAATCGGTCAATTCGCGCCCGCCCATGCAGGACAGCGCTAGAGCCATGGACCAGAAAGCATCCTTGCCCTCGTTCGTCACCTCGCGCGGCAAGGTGCGCAGCTGGCGGTACGCCTGAGCATCAATGCTTACATCCCGCTTCAGATCCAGTGCTTGGAGGAGCGGAACGAAGTCGTAGAGACGGGTTCTCTCAATCAGCGCGCGGACGGGACTAATGACAAGATCCAACACCTCATCGATGGTTTCCTGGCCCGTGAGCTCCGCATTCACGGCGGTGAGATCAAAGGGAGTCTGGAAAGAACCGGAACCGCCCACGCACAGGGCTTCCGGCGTCCCGCTATCGCGCGGGTAGGTCTCCACCACAACGATTTCGAAGTCCCACAGCCCCCAGGCGTAATCAACCTGCTCGCCTTCGCGGCTCAAGAATTCGCGCACGGTGTGGCTCGGATCGATGCGCTGGCCGCGGGCATCTGTGTGCTCAAAGAAGTGCCACGGTGAATCCTCTTGCGGCAGCCCGAAGCAGATTTCAAGAATGTGGTGGAGCTCTTCCAACGTGAGCGCGTCAGAGAAACCGATCTGGCGGTGAACCTCTGCTTCTGCGCGAACATTGGATACCTGGCACAGGAGGGTTTCACCACGATTGGCGCGGACCTGCGCCAAATCTGTGACCTGTGAGCTCATGTGCCCCACCATACGCATTTTTAGTTACGCGCGGTGAGCTCGCGTGCTTCAAGCTCGCTAAGGATGAGGACGATGGCAGCACTAATTCCTCCCCATACCGTCCAGGGTTTTGCCGCCCCACGGCGGCGAATAAACCGGACCACGCTTTGCTCAGTCTTCACAGTGATCCATCCACCCAGCACAAGAATGGCGAAGGCAACTGGGATGGCCCACACGGGAACGTCGGGGGTCTCCGGCTCCGGGCGGTCCTCATGGCTCTCTGCATTAGTGATAGCCACGAGCGCGCCGAATCCGAGGAAGGACAGCACGTAGGCGAAAACGAGCGCAGTCTTATTCTTGATCCAGTCAGGGAACGCGGTCATGATGCCCACGGCCGCAGCCTGGGTGATGCGTCCGGCAAGGGTGTCATCCAGCGCATAATTGTCTTGCTTGGGAGAAGTCATACCGCCCCACTTTAGGCGGGCGGTAGGCTACCGTGCATGTACTCCTCCAAAAAAGAGCACCTCACCCCGGCCCAGCGAGCAGCGCAAGATGAGCGCGCCGAGGAAGACAAACGCCACGGCCACTATCTGGCCACCGAACACACCTCGCTGCCGCTCAATGGTTTCATGACGCGGCTCATCGCCGAGGAACTCCCCATCCTCGATTCCGTCTCAAGGGCAAGAGTCTACGAGATCCTCCGTGAGTATGACGGCCCGGAGATCACCTCCCAGGAAGAGCTGCCGGAAGAGATCCGCGAGATTATGGATCTGTACTAATTCCGAACTAAAACCACATAACCGGACAGTACACATGTTCCGTTTACTTGGCTTTTGTACCTAATCTCACGTTTTCACTCACGCCACAGGCACTGTCACCTAGGTAGGGTAGAGAACCGACCCATCACATCGAATCAAAGAGTAAGAGATGGAACTGCATACTACTGAGAAGTCCCTCCACGGTTGGGGCCGCACGGCGGCGACAACCGCCCACGTTTTGTCCACCCCAGACGTCGACGTCATCAAGACTGCCGTCGCCCAGGTGGCTGAGGACAACGCTGATAAGCCCGCCCACCTGCGCCGCGGCGTCATCGCCCGCGGTATGGGCCGTTCCTACGGTGACCCCGCGCAAAACGCCGGTGGCCTCGTCATCGACATGCAACCCCTCAACAAGATCCACTCCATCGATCCGGAGTCGGGCATTGTCGACGTCGACGGTGGCGTCACCCTTGACCAGCTCATGAAGGCCGCTCTGCCCTACGGCCTGTGGGTTCCTGTCCTGCCGGGTACCCGCCAGGTCACCATCGGCGGCGCTATCGGCCCGGACATCCACGGCAAGAACCACCACTCCGCCGGTTCCTTTGGTAACCACGTCACCTCCATGGAGCTGCTCGTCGCCGACGGCCGCGTCCTCCACCTGGAACCGGAAGGTGAGAACAGCGAACTGTTCTGGGCCACCGTCGGCGGCATGGGCCTGACCGGCATCATCCTGCGCGCGCAGATCAAGATGACCAAGACGGAAACCGCCTACTTCATCGCGGATACCGACCGCACCGATAACCTCGATGAGACCGTGGCCTTCCACTCCGATGGCTCGGAGCACAACTACACGTACTCCTCCGCGTGGTTCGACGTCATCTCCCCGGAGCCGAAGCTGGGCCGCTCCACCATTTCGCGCGGCTCTTTGGCCACCTTGGAGCAGCTCGAGGAGCTCGCCCCGAAGCTGGCGAAGGACCCGCTGAAGTTCAATGCTCCGCAGCTGATGACGGTTCCGGATATCTTCCCGAACTTCACCATGAACAAGCTCTCCCTCATGGCTATCGGTGAGGCCTACTACCTCATGGGCGCCCCGGCGCGTAACCAGGTCAAGAACCTCACGCAGTTCTACCAGCCGCTGGATCTCATCGGCGAGTGGAACCGTGGCTACGGTTCCAACGGCTTCCTGCAGTACCAGTTCGTGGTGCCGACCGACGCCGTCGAGCCCTTCAAGGAAATCATCCGGGACATGCAGCGCTCCGGCCACTACTCCGCGCTCAACGTGTTCAAGCTCTTCGGCCCCGGCAACAAGGCCCCGCTGTCCTACCCGATGCCAGGCTGGAATGTCTGCGTGGATTTCCCCATCAAGCCGGGCCTGGGCGCCTTCCTCGACGATCTGGATAAGCGCGTCATGGAATTCGGCGGCCGCCTCTACCTGGCCAAGGAGTCCCGCACCTCGGCGGAGAACTTCCACAAGATGTACCCGGGCCTCGAGGGCTGGCTCAAGACCCGCAACGACATCGACCCGACCGGCGTCTTCGCTTCCGATATGTCCCGCCGCCTCGAGCTGCACTAGAAAGGAATCACCTCATGCTGAATGCAGTAGGCCAAGCACAACACATCCTCCTTCTCGGCGGCACCTCCGAAATCGGCCTGGGCATCGTCGAAGAATTCCTCGAGCGCGGCCCGGCCAAGGTCACCCTCGCGGCACGCGCCGACTCCCCGCGCATCGCGGATGCCCGCGCGACCATCGAGTCCCGCGGCGGCGACGTCGAGGTCATCGACTTTGACGCGACTGACTTCGAGGGCCACGGGGACGTCGTCAAGCGCGCCTTTGAGCGCGGCGATGTCGACGTCGCCATCATCGCCTTCGGCACCCTCGGTGACCAGGAAGAACTGTGGCAGGACCAGGCCAAGGCCGTCGCCTCCGCCCAGACCAACTACACCGCACCGGTCTCCCTTGGCGTCTTGCTCGGCCAGAAGTTCAAGGAGCAGGGCCACGGCACCATCGTGGCGATCTCCTCCGTCGCCGGCATGCGCGTGCGCCGCTCCAACTTTGTCTACGGCGCCTCCAAGGCCGGCGTGGACGGCTTCTTCATCAACCTCGGTGAGGCCCTGCGCGGCTCCGGCGCCAACGTGCTCGTGGTCCGCCCGGGCCAGGTCCGCACCAAGATGTCGGCGGAAGCCGGCGAAGCGCCACTGACCGTCAACGTATCCGACGTGGCCAAGGCCACCGTCAAGGCGGTCCTGGACGGTAAGCAGTCCATCTTCGTGCACCCGCTGTTTGAGTACGTGTCCTTGGGATTCAAGTTCATCCCGCAGGCGATCTTCCGGAAGCTGCCTTTCTAAAGTTCCGCTAAGTCCACGGCGTGTGGGAAACTACTTACATGACTGAGTCTCCCACCATGTCGTCTCCCGCCGTGTCCCCCACCATGGAATATGACGTCGACCGCCTATCGCGTCGCGCCACCCTCGTGGGTATCGCCGCCGCCGCTCTAGGTGGCGGCCTTGTCACGCTTCTTGGCTTCTTTGCCTTTAAGACGGTCTCCCTCCCGGCGTTCAGTACGTCGATGGTGACCCGTGCGCTGAGCACTGCGGGAACTGCGCTCACCGTCCTCCTGGTGGGCGCGTTATGCGTGTGGTGGGTCATTGGCAGCTCGCCGCGGCCCCGGTGGCGGACGTGGCTGACCACCGCCCTGTGCTACATCTCCCCAGCGCTACTCACGCTAACCAGCATCGGCCTGCCCCTTTCGGCCTCGCGCCTCTGGCTCGACGGCGTCCAGGTCGATCAGGTGTTCCGCACCCAGTTCCTCACCCGCGTCACGGAAGCCAGCTCCTATGCGGACATGAACTACGAAGGCCTGCCCACCTTCTACCCGTTGGGCTGGTTCTGGTTGGGCGGGCGGCTGGCCAACATCCTCAACATGCCCGGCTGGGAGGTCTACCAACCCTGGAGCCTCATCTCCCTGGCCGTAGCCGGGTGCATCCTGGTTCCTCTGTGGCAGCGGCTTGCCGGTTCCCTACCTGTGGCCACCGCCATTGCCTTGACCACCACAGCGGTGACCCTGACCATCGGCGCTGAAGAACCGTATTCCGCGGTCATCGCAATGGGCGTACCAGCGGTAGCTGTCCTGTGTTCGCACGCTTTCTACAGCTCCTCGTGGTTCTCCGCCGCCGCAATCGCCATCTACCTCGGAATCTCCGCCTGCTTCTACACGCTGTACACGGGAGCCGTGGCGCTTACCATCGTCAGCCTCATTGCACTCGTCACGTGCGTGGCCGATCGTACGTGGACTCCCCTCGTGCGCCTCGCGGCCATCGCGGCCGGCTCCCTGGCCATCGCCGCGATTGCTTGGGCACCATATCTGCACGCCGTCCTGCACGCCACCGCCCCGCTAGAATCCACCGCGCAGCACTACCTGCCGGAGGAGGGCACCCAAATCCCGGCGCCCTTCCTCTCCTTGTCCGTCATCGGCGCCCTCAGCCTTATTGGCCTTATTTATCTCATCCTGCGCGTTGACGAACCCGAAATCCGAGCTATGGGCACCGCGCTCGTCGGTACCTACCTGTGGACTTTGGCTTCCATGGTCATGACTCTTGCCGGCAGCACGCTGTTGGGCTTCCGCCTAGAGCTGATGGTCGCGGTGCTCTTCGCCACGGCGGGCATTCTCGCGCTGGCCGACGTCCGCCTCATGGGCCTGCCCACGCTCTACCCGGCGGGCATTACTGAGACCACCAGCAAGCGCGTGACCCTGGTCTTTGCCATCATCATGGGGCTGGGCGGTATTTACTATGCGCAGCAGATCCCCGCGACGAACGTGACCGCCTTGGATCACGCTTATACCGATACCGACGGCTACGGGGAGCGCGCGGACCGCTACACCAGCGATTCTTCCGCTAATTACGGAAAGATCCGTGAGTTCATCGACGCCCAGGGCTACGCGGCCGACGACACCGTCGTCCTCACGGACGAAAAGCTCTTCATGGCCTACAACCCCTACTACGGATTTAACGCCTTCACCAGCAACTATGCCAACCCGTTGGGAGAGTTCAGCACCCGTAACCTGCAGATTGAAGAGTGGGCTTCCAATTCCTGGGACCAGACTCCGAAGGAATTCTCGCATTCCCTCGAGTCCTCACCGTGGCGCGGCCCAGACGTGCTCATCTTCCGCGGTGATATCGAAGAACCCGGGGATGGATACAAGACGCACTTGGCAGAAGACATTTACCCCAATCAGCCCAACGTGCGCTACCGCGCGGTGTTCTTCAACCCGGAGGTCTTTGAAGAGGGCTGGACCACTAAACAGATTGGTCCCTTCGTCGTCGCGGCCAGATCTTAATAAGCCATGGCGGTGACGTAGACTGATCGCCGTGTCAGATCGGAATACCTCTTCACTGCGAGCACCGCAGTCCCTGCGGATCACCGCCATCATCGCTGGATTCATCGGTTTCCTGTGCTTTGTGGCCACGCCGCTGCTGCCGGTGAACCAAACCCAATCTTCCTTCGATTGGCCCCAGCAGGACTCCCTGCAGTCCATCAACGCCCCGCTCATCTCGGTGGCGCCGGAGGAGATCGATGCAGAGATCCCTCTGAAGGCCGTCGATAAGCTGCGCGATGGCCAGGACCTGCTTTACGGCACCGTGCCCCCAGAGTCCAAGAAGGCCTCCAACCGCGGCATGTTTGTCCGCGCCGGCGAGGATGGTCTCTCGGTGACCAGCCTCGATGAGGTCATTTTCTCTCTCACGGCCGAGCAGGTGGCGAAGCTGCCTGAGGACTCCACGCTCCGCATCCAATCCACCGGTGACGGCACCACCGTCTCCTTGGGCAAGCACAAAGAGACCTCCGAGGAGGATCTCCGCCCTCAGGTCACCGGCGTTTATACCGAGATCGACGATTCCCCGGAAGCCCTCGCCGAGCTTGGCGACGACCTCCGCATCCACGTGGAGATCAACTCCCGCTTCACCTCCTCCCCGACACCGCTCAAGCTCATCGCCATGTGGCTGGGCCTGACCATGGTGGTCATCAGCCTGGTCTGCCTGTGGCGAATCGACCGCCTCGATGGCAAACGCCGTGGCTTCATGCCCGAAACCTGGAAGCAGATCCGCCCGCTCGATGGCGTCGTGGCGGCTGTTCTCGGCTGGTGGTACATCTTCGGTGCTAATACCTCCGATGATGGCTTCATCCTCACCATGGGACGCGTTTCCGATCACGCGACCTATATGGCGAACTACTACCGCTGGTACGGCGTCCCCGAGGCCCCGTTCGGTGCGCCGTACTACGACCTCGTGGCATGGCTGGCGCAATTCTCCAGCGCGTCTATCATCGTGCGCCTGCCTGCGCTTATCTCAGCGCTCATCATCTGGTTTATCTTGTCGCGCGAGATGCTTCCGCGCTTCGGCGCTCGCGTCAACGAGCGCCGCCTGGCGCACTGGACCGCCGCGTTCATGTTCCTGGCTTTCTGGCTGCCCTATAACAACGGCATCCGCCCCGAGCCCATCGTGGCCCTCGGCGTCATGCTGACGTGGGCCTCTTTCGAGCGCGCCATCTCCACCCAGCGCCTCCTTCCGGCAGCGGTGGGCACCATCATCGCCACCATCACCCTGGCCGCTGGCCCCACCGGCCTCACCGCAGTGGGCATCTTCCTGGTCTGCCTGCCCGCCCTGTTCCGCATCATGGGTAAGCGCGCTCCCCAGATCGGCTGGACAGCTCTCATCGCCCCGTTCCTTGCCTGTGGCACCGCTGTCATGGTCGCTGCCTTCGGGGACCAAACGCTAGCGTCGGTCCTCGAATCCACTCGCGTGCGTTCCGCGGTCGGCCCGTCCCTGCCGTGGTACTCGGAGTTCGTGCGCTACTCCACGCTCTT
Source organism: Corynebacterium guaraldiae (assembly GCF_053480195.1). Taxonomy (NCBI): domain Bacteria; kingdom Bacillati; phylum Actinomycetota; class Actinomycetes; order Mycobacteriales; family Corynebacteriaceae; genus Corynebacterium; species Corynebacterium guaraldiae. The sequence continues at coordinate 94,468 of NZ_JBRBAU010000006.1, forward strand.
CGAGCCCTCCGTGGACGGCTCCCTGACGCGCCGCTTTGCAATGTTCACCATGCTCTTCTGCTTGGCGCTCATCATCTATGCCTTCATCAAGGACCACCGCGTCGTCGGTGCGGAGGCAGATCCCACCAAGCGCCTGCTGGCCATCATGGCGCTCTCGGCCTTCTTCCTCATGTTCACGCCGACGAAGTGGACGCACCACTTCGGCATTTACGCCGGTGTCGCCGGCGTCATCGCCGCGCTCGGCTCGGTAGTTCTTTCCCAGATTGCCATGCGCTCCCCGCGTGCCCGGACCTTCTCCATCGCCGCGGTGATCTTCCTCCTGGCCATCTCCCTGGGCGGCTGGAACGCCTGGTGGTACGTATCCTCCTTCGGCATCCCGTGGTGGGACCGCACCGTGCAGTTCAAGGGCATCGAGGCCAACACCGTGGTGCTGGCCATCGCCATGGTGGTCCTGGCGATTGGCCTCTACCAGTCCCTGGTTCACAGCTATCGCAAGAACAAGGCCGAAACCGCCGGCACCCTCGAGGAATTCGAGGCCGCCAATGCCGCCAAGGTCTCGCGCTGGGCGGGTGTCATGTCCGCACCGATTGCGGCGGCCTGCATTATCATCGTGGCCTTCTCGTGTGCCTCCTTTGCCAAGGGCTACGTGGCCCAGGCGGATTCCTACTCCGTGGGCAAGGGCAACCTGACTTCCCTGCGCGGCGATACCTGCTCGCTGGCGGATTCCACCATGGTGGAGACCAACACCAATGAATCCTTCCTCACTCCGGTCGAGGGCGAATTCCAGGACTCGCTCGTTGACAAGAAGGAGGACAACTTCGGTTTCGGCCCCAATATGATCAAGGAAGATATTGAGCCGGAGAACCTCAACTCGGCGTCGGTAGGCGCTATTGCCAACACCACCGGTGAGGACTCGGCGACGTCCAATGAACAGAAGGATCTCACCGAATCCGAGGAAAAGGCAACCGAGGTCACCGACTCCTCCGCCGGCGGCGTGCGCGGAACCCTGGGTGTCAACGGCTCCGAGATGCACCTGCCGTTCAACTTGGATTACCGGAAGGTCCCGGTCATGGGCTCCTACGATGAATCGCAGCGCTCGACCGCCACCATCACCACGCAGTGGTATAACTTGCCGGAACCTGGCGAAAACACCCCCGTCCTCTCGGTCGCTGCCGCCGGCAAGATTTACCACCACGACGTCAACGGAGTGGAGCAGGAGGGCACCGAGCTCACCCTGGAGTACGGAACGCTCAAGGATGGCAAGGTCACCAACAAGGGTGAGGCCGAGCTTTCCGACGTCGGCGCGACCCCCAAATGGCGCAACCTCCGCATTGCTCTAGACGAGCTCCCAGAGGAGGCCAACGTTGTGCGCCTCGTCGCGGTCGATGATTCCACCGATGAGGACGATTGGATGGCGTTTACACCGCCGCGCGTCCCGGAGCTTGCCACCATCAACTCCCAGTTCGATTCCTCTACCCCGGCGCTCCTCGACTGGTCCGTGGCCCTGCAGTTCCCCTGCCAGCGCACCTTCGACCACTACGCCGGCGTGACCGAGATCCCGCAGTTCCGCATTCTTCCCGACGCCGCCGCACAAACCTCCCTCACGGACTTCCAGTCCTTCTCCGGTGGTGGTGCGCTGGCAACCGCGGAGGCAGTGAACTACTCCTATGAGATCCCGAGCTACCTCAACAACGATTGGGCGCGCGACTGGGGCTCCATTGAAAAGTATGAGCTGCGCACCAACTCCCGCGGCGAGGCCCCGCTCGAGGCGGACATCGACCAGGAAATCATCCAGCGCTCCGGCCTGTGGAAGAACTCCGAGATGAAGATTCGCCCCGAGGGCGAACAGTAGAACTACAGGAACTCGGCCGAATCTTTAATGCGCTGACGCGCCACGGCCGGGGTCGAAATACGGTGCATGGACACGTACTCCGCAGTCTGTGCACCGGGGATCTCCACGCGCTCAGCAATCTCGTCCTGCGCCGCGGTCTGGACCAAGATGTCGGAATATGCCGCTGGCAGCGCCGCCTCGTCGAGGACGTAGTCACCACGGATCTCCTCCGGCAGCTTGGCCAGCGCGCCAAAGTCGGGGAAGGTGAGGAGGAGGGCGTCGGCAGGCACCAGCGCTGCGAGCGCCCCACCGGAGGAATATCCCCACACCGTCACGCGGTTGGCCCTATGGTCGCGCGCATAATCGACGGCCGCCTGAACCGACTGAACCATCTCCGCCACGGTGTGCTCCGGCGCCAACGGATAATCGACATCAATGATCGTCGTGCCCGACAACTGCGCTGCGGCAGCAACTTCGGGCCGCCATTGCATTTCTAGCGCCTTGCCGTCACCGCGCCACCAGCCGCCGGAGTGCAGCGACACCGCCCAGCGACCATTCGGCTCGGACGGTCTAAAAATCGCTCCAACCTCAGAGCCTTCAACGCTCACGCCTTCCGTAAAAACGGTGCCGGGCAGCGAGTGATCCACCGCGGATCCCAGCACCATCATGGAGGCCTGCACGATACGGTCCGGCAGCAGCGCGCAATAGCGGTCCGCCTCCGGCGAACCTCCACCGGCCCACGGCGGGCGGAAATCCGGCAGCGGGTAGTGCACCTCCATGTAGGAGGAGAGCTGCTCGAGCTGTTGTTCTGGACTTAGCTGGCGATCCTGGCCGCCGATATTCCACTCACTCATGGCCCCCAAGGGTACTACCAGATGGTGACGCGCTCCTCTGGGACCAGTCCACCCTCGACATCAAAAGCCTCGTAGAATTCGTCGATGTTCTCGGCGATGATGTTGCAGCGGAACTCCGCCGGCGAGTGCGGGTCAATGGCCAAGTACTGCGTGGCCATCTCCGGACGAATAGCAGTGCGCCACACGCGCGCCCACGCCAGGAAGAAGCGCTGCAGACCGGTGTACTCGTGCTTTGCCAATTCCGGCTCAGCGCCCTCTGCCTCAAAGGGCGCGACCTGGCCGTTGATGTCCAAGCCCTTGTCGGCGCAGTAGTTCTTGTAGGCCACCACAGCAATCCCCAGTCCACCCAGGTCACCGATGTTCTCACCCAGGGTGAAACTGCCGTTGACGCCTGCGGAATCGGTGCCTTCCAGCACCTTCGGCACCTGCCCTTGGAACTGGTCCACCAGCTTCGCGGTCAGCTTCTCGAAGGCCGCGCGGTCCTCATCCGTCCACCAGGAGTTGAGGTTGCCCTGGCCGTCATACTGCGAGCCCTGATCATCAAAGCCATGCCCAATCTCGTGGCCAATCACCGCGCCGATGGCACCGAAGTTCTCCGCCGCGTCCGCGTCCGGGTTGTAGAACGGCGGGCGCAGAATCGCCGCCGGGAAGGTGATGTCATTAACTACTGGGTTGTAGAAGGCATTGACCGTCTGCGGGGTTGCGAACCACTCGTCGCGGTCGGCCGGCTTGCCAATCTTGGCCAGCTCATAATCGTGGCTCCACGCGCTGCCTGCGCGCACATTGGCCACCAGGTCCGCACCCTTGGGTGAAAACTCTAGGTCGGAATAGTCACGCCAGGTCTCCGGATAACCAATCTTGGCCTTGAACTGCAAGAGCTTCTCCAGCGCGCGCTCACGAGTGGCCGGGGTCATCCACTCCAGCTGCGAAATCCTCTCGCGGTACGCGGAGGTAAGGTACCCCACCAGCTCATCCATCTCGGACTTCGAGGATGGAGGGAAGTGCTTGTCCACGAAGACCTTGCCAATCTCCTGGCCCACCATGTTCTCTGCCAGGCCCACGGCGCGCTTCCAGCGGTCACGCTGCTCGGTAGCGCCGGAAAGCTTGGTTCCGTAGAACTCGAAATTCTTCCTACCGATCTCCTCAGTAAGGTACGGCGCGCGCGACAGCAGAATGTGCCACGTGGCCCACAGCTGCCAATCCGCCATGCGGCCGGCGGTAAACAGACCCTCCAGGTGCTCAAAATACGACGGCATCATGGCCACCGCGCGGTGCTCCGGCAGTGCCCCACCGTTCAGGATGGCGCGGGTGATGCTGGGCAGCTTGGCGACGTCCACCGGGTTATACGTCTTCACCGCATCACGCGAGGCCACGACATCCCAATGCCCTGCAGCAATTTCCTTTTCCAGATTCACGATGCGCGTAGCGGCCGCTTCCGCGCCCAGCCCGAAGAGGCGAGCCGGATCCAGGAATCCAAGCATCGCTGCGACGTGCTTCTCGTAGGCCTCAAGCGTCTCCGCGTGGGCTTCCTCGCGGTAATAAGCCTCATCTGGAAGGCCCAGGCCGGACTGGATAATGTAGGCCACTGCCTCCTCGGAGCCGGAGTCCTTTTCTACCCAGAAGGTAACCGGGGCGCCGACGCCCTCGCGCTCCAGCACGCCCAGGTTGTGCGCCAGCTCTTCCGGGTCCGCCGCCACCAGCTTGTCCAAATCTTCGGCCAAAGGCGCCGTTCCCGCAGCGTTCACTCCCTCAACGTCCATGTGGGAGGAATACACGATCCCCGGACGGCCTTCGTCTTCCTTAACGATGTCATGGACGAGTTCCTCGGCTTCGTCGCGAAGCGCGTGAAAAGTCCCGTCAACACCGCGGTCATCGGGAATAACGTGGGACTCGATCCAGGGGCCATTAACAAACTGATACAGATCCTTCATGCACTTCACTCTATGTCAGATGTACCCGTTAGTGTGGTGTGCATGACTTCTTATCGTTTCCCGCCAGCGAAGATGACGGGGCCGTTTTTCGCTGTGCTTGGGGTGACCCTCCTCGTGCTCGGCACGCCCGCCGTCCTCAGCCTGGCGCTGCCGGACCACGATCCTGAAACCGAGCCTGTTGTCCTCGACGATCCTGAGTGGCGTCTGCCTATCGACGGCGTCGAATGCAGCGTGAACTACGATTCCGTGGCCAACCAGGCGTGGGATTGCGGCGATACCTTGGTCGAGGCCTACCTCACCTCTGATGTCGACGATGACGAGCTGGCCCTGCGCCGAGCTGTGCGCGCCACGACCTTCGGGTCGATGCCGAAAGAAGAAGTAGAAAACCAAGACGGCATCCTCGTACTGCGAACGTATACATACATCCCGGTCGTTGCCTTTAGCGTGGCCAAGGACGATCTCAACTACGAGCTCGTCTTTTCAGACGGAAACCCAGAAGAAATCGCCGATCAGTTTATGGAGGCCTTCAAGTGAGCAAGATCTTCCGCGTGGCGCTGTGGGTCATCATTGGTATCTGCCTGCCTGCAGCTCTGATCAATCTGTTTGGTGCTTTCCTCGTTGCCCCGCTGCCGGGCCTAATAAGCCTGTTGATCGGCTTTGCTTTCTTGGTGCTGGGGCTGTATCTGTGGCACCTCAGCCCGATGTGGGCGCGACCTGCCAAGGGATGGGCCACAGCCAGCGTGCTGTGGGGAGCCGGCACCGCGGTGTCTTTGGCGCTCCTATCAGCACTTCCGTTCAGCTCCCTCACCAAGGGCGTGGGATGGGAAGAATCCATGATGTCATGGTCCGGAGCTTATCCGGAGGAGTTCGCCAAGGCGCTGGGCGTGGTTTTTGTATTACTCAGTTTCCGCCAGCTCAACCGCCCTTGGCATGGTTTCATCGTCGGCGCGCTTGTGGGCTGGGGTTTCGAGGTCTTTGAGAACGTCCTCTACGCCTCTCTCGGCGCCGTCATGCACCCGACGTCTGATTGGATTGGCATGCTACAGATGTGGGGGCTCCGCCTTGTGGCGGGCCCAGGCCTACACATGTCACTGACGGCCATCGCAGGCTTTGGCATCGGCTGGGCCATTTACGCCGCCCACAAAACGTGGTGGTGGCGCCTCGGAGTGGGCGTGGGCGCGCTTTTTGTTTCCTTCTGTCTCCACTTCGCGTGGAACTACATGTGGGATGAGACATGGCAGCTGGTCACGCAGTACATCGTGGTCGCGCTCATTCTCTACCCCATCGTCATCACCCTGGGGCTTCGCGCCCACCGCCTAGCCAAGGCGGACGATACCTACTCGCACTCGCCCGGCTCAGCCAGCCTGCGCTGAATTAGTCAAACTGCCCCTGCAGGACAGCCACGGCGTCAAGCGGAGTTACGTGATAGGAAATGGGGTTCTGGTTTGCGCCGGCCATGAGGGCGTGGGCGCAGGAGTGGCCCGCCCCCATCATGTGGCCGAGCTCGTGAGCGATGGTTCCCTGAAGCGCCTCTGGGTACTGAGCGGTGGCCGCCTTGATGAAGAGCATCCCGTGGTCCGGGTAGGCCGTACCCTGGACGTAACCATTCGGCTCCGGCTTATAGATGATGGCGATGGTGTCATCATCGGCCTCGGACGGCGCTACTTCCTTCAGAGAAGCCTTGCCGTCGAGAGCATCGTTCCACTCAGCTACCGCGGCATCGAGCTGCTCGCGGTAGGGGAAGTTATCCGCCACCTTGTACTTGAGCACGCCGCTCTTGAAGTAGGAAGGAACGGAATCAGCATCGTGCAGAATCGACGGATCCGGAACCGGCTTTCCTTCGTTTGCCAACTTAGTGATGGAGGCGCATGTAGCAGGGGAAATGAGCGAACGAGTTTGGTCGCTCTTCGCCGAAGCTGACGGGGCAACGGTCAAAGCCACAACAGCAATGGCCGCGATGGACAGGGCCTTACGCATAGGGAATTACCTTTCGGGTTAGTAACCGCTTATTTGGTAGCCGAGAATATATTAATTTCTCAGTTTCCGCAAAGGTAAAACTTAGCTAAACCCGTGGCCAATCAGCACACGTGCGATGAACTAGGCACAGCGCGCTTCAGCTCCGCACACGCCCTATCGCGCAGGTCCTGAGGGGGCGTCGGCAAGTTCGGCGCTTGCGGCTGTACCTCCACCGCACCGAGCACATCTGCGGTGAGATCCGCGGGAGATCCATAGGTATTTGCCGCCACACTATACCCAGGACCGAAAGAGGCGCTCGCATGCACCTGCCGGTCATCTGACCACCCAAATTTCGTTCCGATAATGCCTGGAATCCGCGCGGTGCCGAAGTCCTGACGATATCCGTCGAATGCCACAGGCGCTGCCGTCGCCATACCTTTCATGAGCGGTGCAGCAACTGGGTCGCCAAATATCACCCCAATAAAGCGAGCGAGATCCTCCGTCGACGTCGTGGTATTGCCCCAGTAACCGTTGTGATGGGTCTCCCCCAAGCGATATTCCCCGATGATGGAAGGTATGGCCTGCGGATACTTCCGCTCCAGATCGCTAGCGGTGCCATCCTCAGAGAAGCGAACCATGTTTTCCACCCGCGCTTTATCCTCCGGCGCGCCATATTTCAGGACCCACATTCCTAGGTACAGCTTCGCGAGGGATAGCGCAGGACGAGACTCGTGGCCATTTCCAGTGGAAACCGAGTTTCCGTCGGCATAGCGCACGGTCATTTGAGTGCGTGGCGGAACCTTCCCAGGATCAAACGTCAGGGCCTGGGCGGATGGCGCAGCGACGGTCGCTAGCGCAAGACCAGCAATAAGGGAGCGGAGTTTAAGCACTTTCATAGATTAACTCAAGCCACAGCTTCAACAGGCTTGATTGGTACATAAGCGCCGCTGCCCAAGGGATTCAGCGCGCACCCGTCCCCACGCTAGGGTTCGAACAGTAATTTTATTAGCTTCTTACCCAACAAGCCCCTCCCAACGAAGCTCAAAGCGGCGGAAGGCTGGGTAAATGCAATATCAATAGGCACATTCACCTCTCTAATCACAACTTTCCGCCAGGGTATAGACTTTCCAAACGGTACAGAATAAACTCATTTTTCGAAAAGGGATTCGGACAGTGGGGGTTCGGTCCTTCTCAATATCTCTAACAAAAGAGGGGGTTGAATTGTCTTCCGCTACAGAAACCGTTGTTTCCTATTTTTCTCATTCCAATCCGAACGACCCGGTCTGCATGAGAGGTAAAGCCATACGCCAAGCAGACTACGAATTTTGGTCTAGCATCCTTCCCGCCTTGGACGAGGACTCAGATACAGCGTGCATGCGCCTTGGGCTAAAGACCGGCAAAGCGGCCGGGGCGGTTGCTCGCATAATCATGGGGATTTACCGATTGAAAGAGCTACCCCAGCTCAAGGCCCTGCAAGATGCAGATTTTTTGCTGGACTTACCCGCCTTGATTGCCATCGACCAGGTCATGGCTAAACTCGGCCAACCTTCCACTGAGGTAGTGGCCGCCATTGACGCTGCGTTGGCCCGTTGGCTTACACCTACGAAGCCAAATCAGGTATTTCCCACCACGTCGCAGATTCGTCGTCGCATGCGTGACCTTGTCAAGGTCCATGACGACTCCATCGCAGTGGAGGATAAACGCACAAAGAATCGATATTCCATTCTCACCCGCGACCAACGCGCCACCATAGAACTAGAGGTGGATAGCAGCGTTGGAATCATCATCCATGAGGCCATTAAGGCAGCTGCTGAAAAGCATGAAGTCTCGATGGCAGAAGCACTAATCCTTTTAACGACTGGAAAGGTAGAACCAGAAGCTGCCCGAGTAGTGCTCCACACTTATCAAGCGAGTGACGTCGAAGACGCGCCAGTATATGTAGAAGGGCACGGCTGGCAGGTAGAGAAAATCCCAGCACAAGCCGTAACGAAAAGGGACTTGAGCACCAAGCCAGAAGCCACTAATGGCTACGGACCAGCCACGTTGGTTCGCAAATATGTTGAAGGGCGCGATGGCACATGCCGTGCAGCTGGCTGCGGAATGCCGGCGTGGCTGTGTCAGTTAGACCACCGTATTAACTACGCCGATGGTGGGCCAACGCATCCGGACAACATGGTGGCGTTGTGCCAGCATCACCACAACATGAAGACCGATGGGCGGGCGTTCTATTTTTTGGACCCCGATACCGGGGATGTGGTCTGGCTCTTTGAGGATGGAACCTGGGCAATCACGGAACCTTCCGGGCCACTAGCACCAAAGAACAAGCGCTGGGCGCGAAGCGTTGCGCAAGATATTGAAGGTTACCGCGCTAGGAAGCACCGGGAAGCTCAGGAGCTGAAAGCCGAGCTAGACCAAGAACAGCAAGCAAACACAAATAAGAAGACCGCTTATGGCAAGGGAGATGAAGAAATCCCCTTCTAGATAACTAGGTTCGTCGCTTAAAACGACGAAACACATTGGTGCTCGGCTTAGAGGAGGTAATTGAGGTCCGCCGCATCCAGCCCGCATTCAGCGAGCACCACACTGTCGCCGCGGTGTGGAATACCTTCGGCATCCCACTGGGCTTGGGCGGCGGGGGTATGGGCGCGGCCCGTACTGTTGACCACCCGCCACCAGGGCAGATCCGCGCTTTTCGACATCACCCAGCCCACATACCGCGCACCGACCCCTACGACTTTGGCGATCTCTCCGTAGGTGGAGACGTTGCCAGGCGGAATGCGGAGAACGACCTCCGCAACCCTAGAGCTCGATGGGTTCTTCGGGGGCATCCTCGACCTCGCACAAGGTAAGCGTCGCACCCGTGGAATCCTCAATCAGGCACAATCGGCCGAATGGTGAGTCGTGGGGCTCGCGGATAACCTGCCCGCCATTCTCCACAACAGCCTTCGCTGCTTGGTCGATGTCCCGCACACCCAAGTATGTTTGCCAGAAACTCGGCAAACCTTCCGCATGCCAGAACCCAGCGAAGGCAGCGCCTTCTTCCTCCGCAACTGCATAATGCTCATCACCACGGATTTCCCAATCGAAGAGCTCACCATAAAAGTCCAGCGCTGAGTGAAAATCCTCCGAGACCGTCAGCTCGTGCCACACCGGGGTGCCAGGCTCACCGCCGGCGACGAAGCGGTCGAGCTCCGGCTGCGTCAAGCCAAACATGGCACCGGACTTGTCGAGTACGAGCGCCAGCGGGGCACCTAAAGCGAGGATTTTTCCGCCGAGTTGTTCTACTCGGGCGCAATCGGCTTCCAAGTCGCGGGAGAGGAAATAGGTAGCCCAGGTGTCCTGGCCCGGAACAATTTCTGCAATCGGCAGACCTTGAAGACGGGCGATGCCATCTTCGAATTCCCAGCCCAGCACGGCCGAGTAAAACTTCTCGGAGGCCTTCACATCAGAACTGGCCAGAGTAATCCAGTAGGGCATTCCTACTTCAGCTTCAAAAGCGGGCATTAAAGGTTCCTCCACTTCTCCGGGTCGAAGTCATCATCGGCGGTAGCCTCATCAAAATAATCGTCGTCGTCTTCGACGACGCGGGCGCAAGTGTCGGAGACGCAGATGACGTCGCCAAGCGCCAGCGTTGCTCCGCGCTGCTTAGTTACTTCCCCATTGACGGTGACCTGACCCTGCTCGATGAGTTCTTTGGCCTCACCCCCGGTCGCGACCAAGGAAGCCAGTTTGAGGAACTGACCGAGCTTAATTGATTCTCCCTTAATTGAGACTTCTAGCATGTTGACCAGCATACCCAGCTCAAAGCGCAAGAATTCCCTCTGCCAGAATGATGACGCCAAGCAGGGCAAACACGACTCCGCTGAAGATATCTACCCCGGCGGAGTTCTTTGCCATCCACTTCGCCACCGCACGGGTGCACAACGCAACGCCGACAAAAATAATGAGGCTTTCAATAATCAGCACAGAACCAACCGTGGCATTCGCGCTCAAGCCCATGCCCGGATCGATGAAGTTGGCGAAGATAGCGCCGAAGAAGATGAGCACCTTGGGATTAGAAAGATCGCTGACCAGGCCCATGCGGTACGCCGTGCCGAGTCTGATTATGCCGTCCGGGGTGAACCCGCGCGGTTGAGGATTCATGGTTGCTGGAGCACGACGCTCTTTAATGCCGCTGCTTATTGCAGAAAATGCCATCCATAGCAGATAGCTACCGCCGGCAATCTGCAGCGCCACAAGGATTTCAGGATGGGCCGAAATCAGCGCGGTAAGCCCCGCCAGCGAAGCAACGGTCCATATCATCAAGCCAGTCGTGCTACCTATTGCGGCCCACACCGCTGCACGCGTGGAACGCGCACCCAAACGAATAATCTGAACCACATCTGGCCCCGGCGAAGCCATCGCCGCGAACCACACACCCATCAAGGCCACTATGGCGCTGAAAGCCACCTAACACCCCCATACTCACATGCGTTTTCACTAACACATGCCACTATAAGAGGCGTCTCACCTGCAGCGAAACAGGTAAATTAGCTTTGCGTACGCGGCTTAATAGTCATGGTGTCAATGTTGACGTGCTCCGGCAGGGACGCCACCCAACGCACTGCCTCAGCGATGTCTTCTGCGGTGAGGTTGAGCTCGCCGTCATAAACTTGTGCGGCACGTTTGGCGTCACCCCGAAAACGATTGAGGGAAAACTCCTCCGTGGCTACACGGCCCGGGTCAAGTTCGGTAACGCGAACGCCGTGCTCTTCAATACGCAGTGCACGAGAAATCACGCGGACGCCATGCTTGGCGGCGTTGTAACCGGAACCGCCCTCGTAGACGTTCCACCCGGCCACGGATCCCATGTTGATAATGAGCCCGCCCCGCAGCTTCGGCATGAGAGCCTGGATCATCCGAACGGTGCCAAGGACGTTGACGTCATACATCCACTGCCAATCCTCGATGGTGGTGTCCACGAGGGGCTCCAGGCCCTTAGCGCCACCGGCGTTGTTGACCAAGAGGTCAATGCGGTCGAGGTGGGAAACGAACTCGGCCACGGACTCGTCCGAGGTTACGTCGAGGGCATATGCCTCGCCGCCGATGTCGTTCGCGAGGGCCTCAAGGCGCTCGACGCGCCGCGCGCCGACGACGACACGCCAGCCGTCAGCCGCCAACGCTCTTGCCGACGCCTCCCCAATCCCCGAAGACGCTCCTGTAACGACTGCCACTTTTTCCATGCGCCCTAGGATAGGGCTTCTTCCAGCTCGGCGCAGATGTTTTCGACGATTCCACTCTTGAAATCAGCCGGGGTGAAGGTGCCATCCTTCATGTCGGTATTTAGCGAGATATCCAACTGAGTGCGCAGCTGCGGCATGGAGAAGTTCGCCATGATAAGGCGCCACGCCTCTACCGCGCGGATGCCGCCGCTGAAGCTGTAGCCCACGTAAGCAATCGGCTTGCCTACCCACTCGGCACCGAGGGAATCAACGGCGTTCTTGAACGCGCCCGGCACGGAGTGGTTGTACTCCGGGGTGACGAAGATAAAGGCATCGCAGGAATCGATAGCATCGGACCAGGCCTGCACATTCGGGTCCTCGTAGTTTTTGTTTGCCGCCATAGGAATGACAGAGGTGGTGAGGATCGGGACATCGAAAGCCTTGAGGTCAATGAGCTCGTAGTCCACGTCGCGGCCCTGAGCGAGGTCGGTGACCCACTGGGCGATGGCCAGCCCGGCGCGGTCGTCGCGGGTAGAGCCGAGGATGATGCCGATTTTCGCCATTAAAGTACCTTTCTTAATTTGTTAACGCGTCAACGTCTGAGGGTACGCCGATATGTCGACGCAATCGACAAGTCACCCAGATATGTCGAAAATTCTAGAAAAAATCGACATATCCGCTCAACATGTCTATTCTTTTACCATGCCAACCTATAGCCCGGACACCCCCTACAATGGGCTTCCGCCCCTCCCACCAGCAGAAGTGGTGGAAACCGTTCCCGTGCTTAAGGCCATCATCGATGCTAAGGAAAAACTGGCTGAACTGCGTACGGCCTGCCAGCTCATTCCCAACCCGGAGATCATCACCTCAACGATTCCACTGCGTGAGGCTCGTGCTTCCTCCGAGATTGAGAACATCGTCACCACGAATGACGAGCTCTTCCGTGCGGCGTGGCACGTCGATGCTGAGCCGACTCCTGCCACCAAGGAGGCTCTTCGCTATAACGCCGCGCTCCACGCTGGACTTTCCTCGCTATCGCAGCGACCTCTATCCGAGAAGACGGCAAAAATCGTATGCAGCACCCTTCTAGATACTCAGGCCGAGGTGCGTTCACTTCCGGGCACATTTATCGGTAACCCTGTAACGAAGGAGCGGCTCTACACCCCACCTGAAGGAAAGGAGATTATCGAGGGCCATCTCGCAGCGTGGGAGGACTATATATATTGCAGCCACGACGTTGATTCCCTCGTAAAGATGGCACTGCTTCACTATCAATTTGAAGCAATCCATCCTTTCTACGATGGCAATGGGCGCACTGGACGAATCCTTAACGTCCTCTACCTCATTCAAGAAGATCTTCTTGAGCTGCCGGTTTTATACCTGTCCGGGTATATCGTCGACAACAAAGCAGACTACTATCGCTATCTCAACGCTGTTACAGCCAAGGGAGCATGGCAAGACTGGCTTCTCTTTATGATCCGCGGCGTTCACGCAGCGGCTGCCGACGCCTCCTCGATGATTACCCAGCTTCGGGCTATCCAGGAAAACACTGCGCAACGAATACGTTCTGCGGGCGTGATTAACCATCCCCTCGAGATGGCCGAGCTCATTCTTATCAAGCCCTATGTACGCATTACTGACGTGGTAGAGATGGGCTTCGTCAAACGCCAAACTGCCAGCGCGTGGCTGGCACATCTCGTAGATTTAGGAATCCTCGAAGAAATCCAACAAGGCCGCTCCAAGGTTTTCCTTCACCGTGCCGCTCTCGATGTTCTGACTCGAGACTAAGACGAGGGAATAGGATGGCTGACATGCATCACCCAGACGAAGGATCCTTTGAGCGCATGACCAGCGGGCAGTGGTTCATGCCCGGTGTCAACGAGGAGGTCAGCGCCGAACATCGACGCGGCTTCCTGCTGGTCAAGGAGCTCAATGAGCTGCACAACACCAACCCAGAGCGCGCGAAGGAGATCTTGCGAGAGCTGCTTTCGCCCGAGTCCGAGGTTCCCGGGCTGCACGTCCCGCTCAACTTGGAGTATGGCTGCAATGTGACCATCGGAAAGGGCGTCTTCATCAACTTTGGCGCGACGATCCTGGCGCAGGCGCCTGTAACCCTCGGAAATCACGTCATGATCGGTCCGAACTGCTCGCTTATTACCGTGGGGCATCCTGTCAACGACCATGAGATGCGAGCAGAAGGTTGGGAGATTGCGAAACCTATCAGCGTCGGCGATAACACGTGGTTTGGTGCCAATGTCACTGTGCTGCCGGGCGTGACAATCGGCAAGAACTGCGTCGTGGGAGCGGGCACGCTGGTGACTAAGGATATCCCGGATAACTCGCTGGTCTTGGGCTCACCGGGACGTGTGGTGCGCAAGCTGGAGGACAACGAAGATAGGTGGGAGCGCTAGGATCTCGATGTTTGATCTCAAGGCGATCGGCAAAGGACTCCCCGTCCTAGAGACTATTGATTCGCTTCCTTCCGAAGGCCACGTCGTCGTCCAGGCCCCGCCCGGCACGGGTAAGACCACGCTCGTTCCGCCGGCGTTGGCGAACCAGGCAAACGGCAAGGTTCTCGTCACCGCACCACGCCGCGTGGCGGTGCGTGCCGCGGCCAACCGCTTGCAGGAGTTGTCAGGCCAGCGCATCGGCTATGCGGTGCGCGGTGATTCCCGCAAAGGCGCGGACGTCGAGTTTGTTACCCCAGGTGTTTTGTTACGCCGACTGTTGCGGGATCCGGAACTCACTGGTGTTGATTCCGTAGCCATCGACGAGGTGCATGAACGCCAGCTCGATACCGATCTGGTGCTGGGCATGTGCTTGGAGTTGGCTCAGCTCCGCGATGATTTCCGGGTCATTGCCATGTCCGCGACTGTCGACGCCTCTCGCTTCTCCCAGCTCATGGGAGGGGCGCCGATCCATTCCACCGAGGCCGTAACGTACCCGCTCGACATTTCCTATGAACCGATTCCGGGACGTGCCGCGGGCGATCGAGACTTTTGGAAAAGCGTGGCCAAGGTTGCCGCGCGGCAGCACGAGTCCACTCTGGTCTTTGTGCCGGGTGTGCGCGAGGTCAACCTGGTGTGTGATGCCTTGAGCGGCCACAACGTTTTCCCACTCCACGGCCGCCAAACCACGCAGGAGCAGGACGCGGCCCTGTATACGCGAGAACAGCGCATCGTGGTGGCGACGTCTATTGCGGAGTCCTCGCTGACCGTGCCGGGCGTGCGCACCGTCATCGATGCTGGATTGTCCCGCGTTCCCAAGCGGGATGCGCAGCGCGGGATGAGTGGGTTGGTGACGGTGTCGACGTCGAAAAGCAGCGCCGATCAGCGCGCTGGACGTGCCGGGCGTGAGGCGCCGGGTACCGTCGTCCGTTGCTATTCGCAGGAGGATTACCAGCACTTTTCTCCGCACGTGATTCCAGAAATCCTTTCCGCGGACCTCACGCAGGCAGCGCTGTTTATGGACTGTTGGGGCGCGGGACCGGACTTCCCCTTGCTTGATCAACCGCCGAAGGCCGCGCTTGCCGACGCCCACCGCACCCTAGATCTGCTTCATGCCACTGAAGAGTTGGCGCTTTTGCCGGTGCACCCGCGATGGGGCGCGGCACTGTTGAAGTACGGTGCGGGGGCAGCACGCACGATTGCTCGTCTGGATGATTCGGACCCGAAGCGGCTTGCCCGCCTGGTGCCCGACAAGGGGCCGGTGGACCCAGGCGTGGTGGTCGCTACCGCTTTCCCAGAGTTCGTGGCTAAGCGCGTGGGTGACAAGGAGTACTTGTTAGCGAGCGGTACCCGCGCGCGGCTACTCAACGGTGAACAGGGAGCTGACTGGTTGGCGGTGGCTGAGGTGTCGTTGGCGCAATCCGGTAACGCCGTCATTCGTGAAGCAGTGCCTATCGCGGACAAGGATGCGCTCGAGATCGTCGGCGTCACGGAGGAGACGCGAGCGTTTCTCGACGGCTCCAAGGTCCGCGGCGTGCGCGTGCGTGCGGCAGGTGCCATCGTGTTGTCGGAGACGCCAGTGAAGGTCTCCGGCGATGAGGCGGTGGAGGCACTGCGCAAGTCCGGACAGGGCTTAAGCTTGTTCCACTTCAGCGAGAAGGCCCAGAACCTGCGGGAACGTCTGCGGCATCTGTATCGGGCCTACGGAGAGCCCTGGCCAGATATCGACAATGCCAACCTTGAGTGGCTGGATCCGGAGCTGCATGAGTTGGCGATTGGCGGGCGCCCAGACATGTATCCGGCGCTGCAACGATTGCTTCCGTGGCCCGAAGCCAGCCGCTTGGACGAGCTCGCGCCGGAGCGTTTGCCGGTGCCGTCCGGGCGTGATGCAAAGATTGATTGGTCCGGCGAGCGCCCGGTGGTTTCCATCAAGTTGCAGGAGTGTTTTGGTTTGGCGGAGTCCCCCGAATACTGCGGCCACCGCGTGCAATTCCATCTACTGTCTCCCGCCGGGCGGCCGCTTGCTGTGACCGATGACTTGGCCAGCTTCTGGTCCGGGCCCTATGCCGGGGTGCGCGCCGACATGCGCGGGCGCTACCCCAAACACCCGTGGCCCGAGGACCCGTGGAATGCGGTAGCAACCGCAAAGACGAAGAACCGGATTTAACCCCACTGCTGCCAGGCCAGGTACACGCTCATCACCACGACGAGCGTGAGGAGTGCATAGCGGATGAGCTTGGTGCCGCCGCCGAGGACGGTTCGCGCGCCCAGCTGCGCGCCGAGGATATTTGCTGCTGCCAGAACTAAGGCCAGGCCCCATACCACGTGCCCGCCCAGAATGAAGGCGATGAGCGCGCCAACGTTGGTGCACGTGTTGACCACCTTGGACATCGCGGCGGAAGTAAGGAAGTTCTGGGAGAAGATGGCTGTAAATGCCATGATGAGGAACATGCCGGTGCCGGGGCCAAAGACGCCATCGTAGAAGGCAATGGCCGCCACGGCGGCTAACCCCGCCCACGTGCGCCAACCGCCGCGGATTCCCTCTCCTTCGCCGCTTCCGAAGCTTGGACGGAAAGCAACGAAGGTACCCACCGCCACCATGAGCACGATGATGACTGGGCGCATGATGTCTTTGTCGATGAGCGCGACCGCCGTGGCGCCGAGGCTGGAGCATGCAAGGGCAAGAAGGCCCATACGGATGAGCTCACCCTTCGGCGGGCGGACTTTCTTGACGAGCGTAATGGCCGCTGACGCTGTGCCAGATACCGCCGCCACCTTGTTTGTGGCTAGGGCGGCGGCGGGAGCAAGCTGCGGTGCCACCGCCATGATGAGCGGAATAAGGACGAGGCCGCCGCCACCAATAACGGCGTCGATCCATCCGGCCACGGCAGCTCCAATAGTGAGAATCGCCCAACCACTCAATCCAAAGCCCATGACCATCATTAAACTCGATTGCATGTCTGTGCGTGCAAGGTGGGCCATCGTTGCCCCGGGATCTGTGGCTCTCGGGGCAGTATTCAGCTACCTGCACGTGCCCGCCGCCTGGATTCTGGGCGCCATCGTGGTCTCCGGCGCCATGGCACTGACGACGGGCAAGGAACTCACCGTCAACGATCGCTTCTATGCTGTCGCTCGCGGTTTCATCGGAATGATGGCGGGCATACCGCTGACTCTTGTGCCTGCCTCCACCCTCATTGGCTTTGTGCCGGCTGCGGTGACGATGTCCCTTATCACCGTGCTTATCGGTGTCGCCGGCGGTGTTCTGCTACACCGCTCACAGCCGAAGGATATTTCCTGGGAGACGGGCATTTTATCCATGCTGCCCGGCGGGGCCTCGCTCATGCCCGCGCTGGCTAGCGAGCTGGGTGCGGACTACCGCTACGTGGCGCTGACGCAATATCTGCGCCTTCTGGCGGTGTCGGTATCGCTCCCTTTGGTGGTTTCTTTGTTAGATGCTCCTGCGGGCGAAGGCGTCGACATGAGCGTTGACGGCGAGGTCACGTGGTGGATTGTGCTGCTGACCCTCGCTATCGCCGTGGTTGGTGAGAAGCTAGGCAAGCTCGTGCGTTTGCCTGCGGCTGCGGTGCTAGGTCCGCTCATCTTGACGGTGCTGGTCGCGCAGATTATCCCAGCCGGCCACACTTTGGAGCCGCTCTACGTGTTCAAGATCATGGCATTCATGTCCATCGGCTGGGTCTGCGGTGGCGGGCTTTCCGTGCCGGCCTTGCGGGCCTTCGCCAAGCAGCTGCCCGCGACGATCCTCTTCATTGTCGTGGTCATCGGCGTGTGTGCGCTGACCGCCCTGCCATTGACCGCATGGCTGGACATCACCTACTTTGAGGCTTACCTCGCCACCTCGCCCGGCGCGCTGGAGACGGTTCTCGCGCTGTCCGCAGAAGGAGGGGCGGGTCCCGCCGTGGTGGCCGTGCAGATTATCCGACTCATCATCGTGCTGGTCATCGCCGGCTACCTGCCGCAGATTCTGGGGCTATTCCGCAAGCGCCGCTAGTGGTACCACCCAGACCCCATCCGGACGTTGGAAAGCTGGACCGCTGGGAATCACAACTATCAGCGCTGCTGGAGGCGAAGAAAGCTTAGCGGCTACGTGCTTAAGGTGTGCTGCCGCTGCATCGACCTCGTTGTGCGAAAGTTTCGCCTCAAATCCCACCCACGAACCATCTCGAAGCTCCACTACTGCATCAATTTCTTCGCGCCCCTTCATATCCCTCAGGTGGAATACTCCGCGCGCACGCAGTGCCTGCGCATAGACGCGCAGATCGTGCACAAGTTGCGCCTCGAAGAGGATGCCTAATGTCTCTAAATCCCCAAGCAGTTTATCTGGACCCGTTCCCAACAAAGCAGCAGCCAAACCGGGATCGGCAAGCTGGCGTTTAGGCATTTGGACCATGGAAGTCTTCGACCTCGTACGCGGTGACCAAGCTGGTTGATCCTCAATAAGGAAGAGGCGCGTAGCAAAATCGTGAATGACGTTCACAGTTTCTGCGGCTGGTGTCGAGGTAGCGCTGCTGAGTTCTCCTATGCGTTTACGAATCGCTGCAGCGGTGGCCGGCTGGGCAACTAGTCCGGCATAGGCATGAAGGAAAGACTGGAAACGGCGCGGATCGCGGCGCGGTCCGCCAAGCTCCGGATAATCGTGCTCGCTCATCTCCGTGAGGTAGGATTCCATCCCTTCCTGCGCGTCGAGCGGATCAAGGTCAAAGAACTCCGGAAAACCACCAGCAACAATCCATCGGGCATAATCCGCCACGGTGGCGTCCGTCCCGGCTGTAGGCTCTTGATTGCCAGCAATGATGGCGCCCAGTGATACCCGCTCAGCAGCAAGTTCTCGCTCTGCCAAACTCAACGTGCGCAATTGAATAGAACGAATACGGCCTGCGCCCGAATGCCTGGTGGCATCGTCATTGGGCGTGGAGGAGCCTGTAAGGAGAAACTGTCCTTTCTCCGGTGAGTCATCAACTGCATGGCGCACTTCATTCCAGATAGCAGGGACAACCTGCCACTCATCAATAAGCCGCGGCCGCGCCCCTTGAAGCCCCAAAGCCGGTTGCATGCGCGCAAGGTTTGCTTCTGGGGAGTCACGGTCAAGTTGAATGACGGACTTTGCGAATTGGCGTGCTGTTGATGTTTTCCCACTTGCACGGGGGCCTTTGAGGAAGAGGGCTCCCGAAACACGGAGCCCTCTCTCGACTTCTGCATCAACGATTCGGGGCAGGTACATACCACGCATGTTAGCCCGACAAGTGGATAAATCCAAGAGTCAGGTGTGGATAAATCCAAGAGTCAGGTGTGGATAAATCCAAGAGTCTAAGAAGCGACCTGGGGTTTTAGTCCAGAATTGTCTCACGCAGGATCGACATCGGCACAGAGCCTAGGGCCAATGCCTGGGAGTGGAAATCGCGTACTTCCATGCCCTGCTCCACCGCAGCGTCGCGGGTTTGCTGCCACAGGCGCTGGCCCAAGGCATAAGACGGAGCCTGACCCGGCCAACCCAGGTAGCGGGTGACCTCGAAGGAGAGGTTGGCATCATCCATCGCGGTGTTCTCACGCATGAAGGTCTTGACGTGGGACTTATCCCAGACACCGGAAGTGTTGCAATCCGGCAAAGGCTTACCCAAGTGGAGTCCGATGTCCACCACGACGCGGGCGGCGCGGAAACGTTGGGCGTCGAGAAGCCCCATGCGGAAACCTGGGTCATCCATGTAACCCAGCTCCGCCATGAGTGCTTCCGCGTAGAGAGCCCAGCCTTCACCATGGCCGGAGTTCCAGGTCACCGCGCGGCGCCACAGATTGAGGTCAGGCTGGGTCAGCGCGGCACCAATCTGCAGGTGGTGGCCCGGCGCGCCCTCATGGTGGACAGTGGTCAGCTCCTGCCAGGTGTGGAAAAGCTCCTGACCAGACGGTACGGACCACCACATGCGGCCGGGGCGGGAGAAGTCATCCGACGGCGAGGTGTAGAAGATACCGCCGGTGCCGGCCGGGTCGATGCAGCACTCGATTTCTTTAACGGCCTCCGGGATATCGAAGGCGGTGCCGTCGAGGTCCTTAATGACGCGATCCGCGGTGGACTGCATCCACTCCACCAGCGCGTCGGTGCCGTGGAGCTGGTAGCGCTCCTCCTCGTTGAGCTTGCGCATCGCGGCGCGGACCGTCACGTCGGAGCCGTAGAGCTCGTGGGCGATCTTTTCTTGTTCCGCCTTGATGGAACGCACCTGATCCAGGCCCCACTCATAAGCCTCATCGAGGTCCACGGCATCCCCGACGAAAAGCCTGGAGAAGCGCTCGTAGCGCTCGCGTCCCACCGCGTCCTGGGATGGGGCCTGCGGCTGCAGCTCGTTGGAAAGCCAATCGGCGAATTCGCCGAAGGCTTCCTTGGCCGCGTCCACCTCGGGGCCCTCCACACCAAGGTCCTCGAGCATGGAGCCGGCGTCGGCAAGCCGCTCACTCTGCACGAATACTTCCGAGATCTGGCGTTGGGGCGCCACCATGCCACGCGACGCCGCCTCGGTGAGGGACTCCTTGTAGCCGTTGAGGGAGGCCGACACCTTCGACAGGCGCGAACGCAATGCATCAAGCTGCTCCGGAGTGTCCTTCGGCATCAGCATGAGGGTGTCGCGGATGGTCTGCACCGGGGAGGCAATGTTGTTGAGGCAACGGATGTCTTCGCCAGCATGGTGCAGGTCAAGATCCAAGCAGAGGCGATCGCGCAAGACGGCGGCGGTGACGTAGTCCACCTCGTCGAAATCGTCGTCATCGTCGGATTCGTCGGTGGTGTCATCGAGTGCATCGAGATCCGCCATCATCTCACGGGTGCGATCCGCCACGGAGGAGTAGTACTCCGGGGAGAAATCCTCCAGCTCCCCATCGAAGCCGGGGATTCCCCACGCGGTGGCATCGGTGGGCGTGAGCTGCGCGAGGTCGTGGACGAAGTTATCGCACGACGCGTCCAGCAGCGAAGGCTGGCGCTCTGCGTTCTGGTCAAAACTCATAAGGGCGAAGTCTAACGAAGATCTGGGGCTTTGGGCCAACCCGGCGCCGCCTTATTTACCAGGTTGTTAGCTAATTGTTGCTCCACTTGCTACCCGGGCTCACCCAGGATGCGAATTCGTTCAGCACTTCAGCTGGATCGGCATTGACCACGAGCGCATCGAGGAAGCGTTTTTGAACAAACCCCTCCTGCACCATTGCGGAGTACATTTTTGTAAACGGCTGCCAGTAGCCGTTCACGTCTACGAGTCCCACCGGGCCATCGATGTTCCCCAACTGCTGCAAGGTGAGGACCTCGGTGAGCTCCTCCAAGGTCCCCACGCCACCCGGCAGGCACACGAAGGCATCGGCGAGCTCCTCCATGCGCGTCTTGCGCTGGGCCATGGTGTCGACCACCTCGAGCTGGGTTACCCGCTGGTGGGAAAGCTCGTAATCGACGAGCTGGCGCGGGATTACTCCAATGACGGTTCCGCCGGCGGCAAGGCAGGAGTCCGCAACGATACCCATCAGGCCTACGTCACCACCGCCATAGACCAGGGTGAGGTTTCGGCGCGCGAGCTCCTCCCCCAAATGGTGCGCGGCTTGGCTATAGGCCTCAGAGTTTCCGGCGGCGGAGCCGCAGTACACAGCAACAGAATCCATGGGTATCACTCTATCGCAGGCGCATTTCTAGACCATGATGTCTACTGAATCCTAATTTCTATTAGACAATGCGGTCTGGTGAATTTATACTTGACGCCATGATTAAATCCGGTCCCGTGTTCACGCGCCCCCGCACCCCAGCGGCGAAGTGCCTCCACATCATTCGACTCAACCCCGTTGTCACCCGCAGTGAGCTTGTCGAAGCCACGGGACTCTCCCAGCCCACAATCACCCGCGCCACCGCCGCGCTTTTGGGTGCTGGACTGATCCGCCAGCGCACGGATTTGACGCAGTCCCGCGGTCGCGGGCGCCCCACAGTGCCCTTGGAGGTAGCGGATAATGACTGGATGCTGGCCGGCATTGCCGTCGGTACCGCCTTTACCCACATCGCCTTCTTTGACACGCAAGGACGCACGCTCCGCGAGGAAGACGTGGCTACACCGGTTTCTCGCCTGAGCGCGAGTGACGTCATCGAGCACATCATCGCTGGCGTTAATCGCCTCATGGCCGGCCTGGATCGCCGCTTGGTGTCAGTCGGCGTGACCACCTCCGGCAGCGTCAACGAGGCCGGGCGCATCACCGCCCACAACCTGGGGTGGGACGAAATGGACATCGCCAGCCGCCTGGAGTATCAGTTCGGTGTTCCGGTAGTTGTGTCTTCCGTCATCCCGGCGATCCTCGGCTCAGAGACGCAGTCGACAGAGATGGGGGCGGAGAAGCCCGTCATGGTGCTCTACGCGGATGACTCCGTCGGTGCTGCGCTCACAGTCGGCGATGAGATCGTGCAGCTCGACATCGATGACCCTGACTCTCTCGCTACGCAGGCGGTGCTCGATGTGACAGGTGAGGAGTCTTTCCCAGACGTGGTTGCGAACGCTGACGATGAGACGCGAGCGCTTCTCGACGACCGCGCACGCTCCCTCGGCGCCACCGCCGCTGAGCTTTTGGCTGAGCATAAACCGGACACCCTCGTGGTAGCCGGCGGAGCCTTCTCAGATGATCCGGCAGCGCCGAAGCTCTTTGCTTCCGCTGTACGCCAGGCCACCGACCACCCGGTGGAGCTGCGCATGATTCCCTCGCACACCGAGATTGTCCGCGCCTGCACCCGCGCTGTGGCGCTGGACCCGCTGCTGCGCGTGCCGCTCGATCTCGGTCGCGAGGCCAAAGCTGCCTAAAAGGGGATTGAAGTAATTCCCGTAAAAAGGTGGGCCTTGAGCCCAAGGTGCTGAGCACCGGCGACGAAGTCCGGCCGATCGTCGAAGAAGTGGGTGTCCTTGGCCTGGGCCCCGAGGGCATCCACGGCCACGAGGTAGGCTTCCGGATCCGGCTTGGCCACCCCGATATCGCAGCTCAGCGTCACGGCGGCGCATTCTTCCAGCCAAGGCTGCGTCTGGCGGATCCTGGTTCCCAATGCCGCTGGCACATTCGCCAGGATGCCAACACTATGGCCTTGGCCAATAAACCCTAGGACCGCACGAACCATTTCTTCGTCGGCTACCAGCAGGTGCTCGGTATCCAATTCGATGGCGTGACTGACATCAAAAGGAGC
This sequence comes from Corynebacterium guaraldiae, assembly GCF_053480195.1. NCBI lineage: Bacteria > Bacillati > Actinomycetota > Actinomycetes > Mycobacteriales > Corynebacteriaceae > Corynebacterium > Corynebacterium guaraldiae. The sequence continues at coordinate 117,884 of NZ_JBRBAU010000006.1, forward strand.
GAGACCGGCCAGCGCGCGAATGCGGCCCCAGTATTGCGCATCGCTCAGGTGCCCAGCGTCATATGCAGGGCGAAACTCCTCATAAAGAGACCAAAAGTGCTCTACATTGTCGGGACGGAGGTAATCCTCCAGCTCAGCGTTCCCGACGGGCGTAGCTGACCGCATGAGCACGCCGTAGAGGTCGAAGAGCAAAGTGGCCATGCGCCCAGTGTAGCCAGACCGCAAGAGCGCCAGTCAGCGTGCCCGCTACGAAGAGCGGAAGCGATAGTGTGCCATGCGCCCACAGCGTCGAGGTTGCCCCCACGAGGAATAGCCCGCCCACGCTAAACAGGGAGCGGCTCAGCGCCGTCGCCGCCGCGGCGGCGCACAATAAGAGGGCGAGGCCCGCAAATGGGCCGAGCATCACGGCGAGGGCGAAGAAAAAAGTTCCCAGAGCCATGTTCGTTGCCGCCAGCCACATGCCACCGACCAATGCAATCGCTAGCCCGGCAAGGGCACCGCAGATGAGCATGAGGCGCGTTGTAGTCATAAAAAAATTCTCCCACCAACCGCAGGGGGCCGTGGGAGAATCCGCGCAAACTATATGGCTTCGTTACCGTTGCGCCAGCGAGCCATCGACACGCAACAGGCCAGAACCGTCATTGCCCACCAGCTTGAGCTGGTCAATGATCTCAGACACGGAGGACTCTTCCTCAACCTGCTCCTCGAGGAACCAGTTGATGAGACCACGGGAATCTAGGTCCCCAGCCGCATCTGCGGTGCGGGCGATCTCTCGGATCTGCTCCGAGACCTTCTGCTCATGCGCGAGGGATGCCTCGAAGGCATCCAGCGGCGTAGCGGCCTTGACGGAGCCAACCTGGATATCCTCCAGCTCCACGCGGTAGCCGCGGTCCAGCAGATGCTCGGCGAACTTCTGCGCGTGCTCGCGCTCTTCCTCTGCCTGCTTGAAGAACCAATCGCGCATGCCCGGGAAGGACAGATTGTCCATCTCATATGCCAGCTGGGTATAAATCAGGGCCGCGCCGTGCTCGTTGTTGACCTGCTCGTTGAGGAGGGTTTGCAGCTTCTCATCCATGAGGGTGCTTCCTTTCGTGTGTTGTTCCCACAATACAGAAAAAAATCGGGCGCGCTAGCAAGGTGATCTTAAGCAAACTCGCACGTCATAACACTTTTTCTGGTAGGTTTACCTAACCCAAATCTGAGATCCGCTGGTAACGCGCGAGGCTAACACCATCAAGGCCCCGGAATTCCACCGCTATTCCACGGCTTGCGTACTTGCTTTCCACAGCCTGGAGCACCGCCACGGTTGAGGCATCCCAAATATCGGCCTCTGAGAAATCCACGATGACCTTCTCCACCGGCAGGGTGTAATCGAAGGCGTAGACCAGATCGTTCGAGGAGGCGAAGAAGAGCTGGCCGCGCACAGTGTAGACGTTGCCCTCTAGCTCCACCGACACGAGGTGGGCGACGCGGCGTGCAAAGGCCACCGAGGCAGTGAGCACACCGAGGATCACACCGACCGCCAGGTTATTCGTGGCCAAGGTGCCAATCACCGTCACCAGCATGACGAGGGTTTCGCTCAAAGGCATGCGGTGTATCGTGCGCACCGAGCGCCAATCCACGGTGTGAAAGGACACCATGAACATGACTGCCACAAGAGCAGCCATGGGGATTCTCCCTACGGTGTCCCCCAACACGAGGATGAGGATGAGGAGGAAGACGCCGGCGAGGAACGTCGACAAGCGCGTGCGTGCCTGGGATTCCTTGACGTTGATCATGGTCTGGCCAATCATCGCGCACACGCCCATGCCGCCGATGGCTGCGGCGAGCATGTTGCCGATGCCCTGGCCCACGGATTCGCGCGTTTTATCGGAGTGGGTATCCGTGAGGTCGTCGACAAGCTTGGCGGTGAGCAGGGATTCCATGAGGCCGACGAGGGCCACGCCCAGTGCATAGGGAAGGCAGAGGAGGAGGGCGTCCTTCGTCCACGGGATATCCGGAATGACGAAACCGGGCAGGGAGGTCGGCAGCTCGCCTTGATCCGCGACGTCGGGAACCTGCCAGGCGAAAATCACAGTCAACATGGTGACAACCACAATCGCCACGAGGGGCGCGGGGATCACCGTGGTGATTCGCGGCCACACCACCATGATGACGAGGCCCAGAGCAACGAGAGGATAGACCAGCCACGGCACCTGCCACAGGTGACCCAGCTGCGCGGTGAACATGAGGATGCCCAGCGCGTTGACGAAACCCAGCATGACGCTGCGGGGGATGAAACGCATGAGCTTGGCGACGCCCAGCATTGCCATCACTACTTGCAGGATGCCCGCCATCCAGATGGTCAGGAGCACGTACTGCAGGCCATGCTCGTGGGCCAGGGGCGCGATAACCACGGCGACAGAACCAGCTGCAGCGGAGATCATGGCTGGGCGCCCGCCAGTGATGGCGATGGACATCGCCATGATGACGGAGGCGAAGAGCCCCACCTTGGGGTCGAGCCCGGCGAGGATGGAGAAACTTAAGACTTCCGGGATGAGGGCCAGCGCAACAGCAAGCCCGCCAAACATCTCCTTGCGGAAGCGGGCGGGCGAGCTGAAGGCCGCGCGGAAAGAACCGGCGGAACGGTCAGACATTAGTGGCCGTCTTTGAAGGAACCATCGCGGGTGATGACCGGCAGGACCGACCAGGCAAAGTTGATCCACTGGTCGGTCTTCTTCCACGAGAAGTCCGGCTCAAAAATGGTGGTCGGCTTGGTGTAGATGACGGCGGACTTGACCTCGGAGGCGGTCTGCTCGAGCAGGTTGACCACGAGGTCGAGGGTCTTTCCGGAATCCGCTACGTCATCGACGACGAGGACCTTCTTGTCCTTGAGCGAATCCGTATCCAGCTGCGGGTTAAGGAGAATCGGCTCCGGCAGGGTCTCACCGATATCGGTGTAAAACTCCACGTTGATAGCGCCCATTTCTTTGACGCCGATGGCATAACCAATAGCGCCTGCAGGGATCAGGCCTCCGCGGGCCACGCCCACGATGAGATCCGGGAACCAGCCCGAATCCACGATTTGTTGCGAAAGGTAGCGGCTGGCCTCACCGAAGACCTCCCACGTCAGGTTCTCGCGTTCCGGGTTCCACCACTCCGGGGTGCTCATCGTCTAGGTCTCCTTCGCCAGATTGTGCATTTCCCTCAGTCTAATCATCTACCTCAGCGGAACGGAACCTCCGCCACCGTTCGGCGCAGTTTGCGGGTGCGCAGCCGCTCCGGATTCTCCGCCAAAGCCTCCACCGCGCGCACCGCACACATGACGTGGGCTTCCTTCGAGTTCGAGTAAAAGGCCTGCGCTTGGGCAGGAAGCTTGGGCACGGCGTGCAAAGGCAGATCGGACACCGACAGCAGAGTGCCATACGGGATGCGGTAGCGGTAGCCGTTGGCAGCGAGGGTGCAGGATTCCATGTCCACGGCCACCGCGGTGGAGTGGCGCAGCCATTCCCACAAGTCCCGGGAGGTGCGCCACTCCCAGTTGCGGTCATCGGTGGAGAGCACCGTGCCGGTGCGCATGAGCGAATTGTCTTTCCCGTATACCTCCTCGACGGCGGCCTCCAGCATGCGCTGGATTTCTGGAATGGCGGGAATCGGGTTGCTGGTGGTGACGGTGCCATCGAGGATGTGGTCCTCGCGCTGATAAGCATTGCCCAGGATGAGGTCGCCGATGCGCATGCGGCCATCGAGCCCCGCGCAGTGGCCGATCATGATCCAGGCCTCCGGGCGCAGGACCGCCAAGCAGTCCGTGATGGTCTTGGCGTTAGAGGGGCCCACGCCGATATTGATCATAGTGATGCCATCGCCGCCGGCGGTGATGAGATCAAAACGGGGCATCTGGTAGCGGGAGGTGAGGGTGAGCTCGTCGACGTCGAGAAGCACCGCGTCATTGGAGTGGATGGTCTCCCCCGTGGGCAGCACGAGCGCGGTGTAGCGTGAATCCTCACGTGAGAGTTCGCGCAGGCCGAACTTGACGAACTCGGTGGTGTGCATGGCGTAGTTGGTGAACAGGATGTACTTCTGCACGGTGTCCACCTCGATGCCGGTGTAGTGCTCGATGCGAGCACAGGCGATGTCGAAGCGTTGCGGGCCGAAGTGGAACAGCGGCTTTTCTTTCCCGTGGAAGGCCTTCCACGCACCGTCAACGATCCCGTCATGAACCGCATCGAGGGTGGGCCGGGGTATGTCGCCGCGGTCCTGGGGAATTTCTGTAATCCCCCGGATATATTCCGGCGGGATGCGCTCATCCGATTGACCGACGTAGATATCGCAGGGGTAGTTATTGGTGAGCCGCGTGAGCTGCTCCGTGAGGTAGCTACGAATCAGCCATGGTTTTGATATCACTGCCGAGTAGCGGCCCTCTTGGTCCACGTAACCAAAAGGTTCGGAGCGGTCGATGGGTGTCCATTGGCGGATATCCACGGTGATCTTCGGGTAGACCACGTGGCGGTAGGCGTCGTGGTCCCCCGAGGCGAGAGCGTGACGTGCCAGCTCGCAGGAACTGTCATAGAGCTCGCTGAGGCGGGAAATCGCTTCGTTGACGGAGTGGACATGCTGCAGGTCGGTCATGCTCGCGAGTGTATCCATGAAAGAAGCCCGCCGCGGTGAGGCGGCGGGCTCTATCCCCATGACTAATCCGGTAACGCGTGCGGTGTGGAGCTCACCGCCCGGCCCGTATTAGGCAAGCCTTAGCTTAGTAAAAAAGTTGGAGGGGCGTCAAGGGTAAACTGCAATCCCATGACCACACTCCCCCTCGGTGCCCGCAGGCGGACGCGAGGCGTGTGCGAAGACGACTGGTCCGCGCGCCCCACCGCCGAACGACCCTGGCCGGTTATTTTGATCCACGGAACCTGCGACAGCAAAGGCGTCTGGCAAGTCCTCGCAGACATGCTCCGCGCCGCTGGCTGGGCCACCTTCGCCCCTGACTACGGGACCCGCGCCACCGCTCCCCTGCAGGAATCCGCCCGGCAGCTCGACGCCTACATCAACGCCGTCCTTGCCGTCACCGGCGCGGAAAAGGTGATCCTCGTGGGGCATTCACAAGGTGGGTTATTGGCTCGCTACTGGATGCGCATGCATGATCGCGCGGAGTTTGTACGGCACGTCGTCTGCATCAGTGCGCCCAACCACGGCACGACCCAGGGCGGAATTGCCAGCCCCCTCTTCCGGGGCGAGCGCCAGGAGGAGGTCGTGCGCACGCTTATCGACGGCTGGTTTGGCCCCGCCGGCATGCAGCAAGTAGTCGGCAGCGAGGTCGTGGAGGCAACGAACCGCGGCAGTGAGGTCGAACCCGGTGTGAGCTATACGTGCATCGCCACGCGCTCCGATGCCGTCGTGGTTCCACCCAATACCTGCTTCCTCAACGGCCCTCAGGTGCGCAACATTTACATCCAGGACATCGAGCGCCGCGCGATAATCCGCCACGAGGATATGCCCATGGACAAGCGGGTATGCCACGTGGTGCTCGAAGAGCTAGAGCAGCTTTAGAGTTCTAGCTCATCCAGGATCGCGTCGAAAGCCGGGCCCACCTGGGTGCGCCACAGGATGTCGACGCGATCGTCGGCGCGTCCCGGCCCTCCATTGATGGTGGCCACGCGCTTGCCCTGTTTCTTGGCCTCTAGGACGAACCGAAAGCCGCTCATGACCGCCAGCGAAGAACCGGCAACGAGCACCGAGTCCGCCGCGTTGACCATCGCATAGGCGGCGTCCTTTTTGTAGGTAGGCACTGGCTCACCGAAATAGACTACGTCTGGCTTCAGGCGCTGCGAGCCGCACCGCACGCAGCCGGGCATGACGAATTCTTCCACTGCTTCTTCACTGAGGGCGACGTCGCCGTCGGGGTTGACGTCGTCCTTGTTGACTGCCCAGCGTTGGAGGTACGTCGGGTTGGCTGTGGCCGCGCGGGCATCGTAGTCCGCGCGTGCTTCTTCGTATCCGCAGCTCAAGCACACGACGTGTTGCATGTCCCCATGCAGGGCGATGAGGTTGCGCTGCCCAGCTTCCTCGTGCAGGCCATCAACGTTCTGCGTGACAACGCCCGTGAGAAGCCCGGCGCGCTCGAGTTCGACCAAGGCGTAGTGCGTGCGGTTGGGGTGTGCGGCCTGCATGACCCGCCAGCCCACGAAAGCACGGGCCCAGTAGCGGTGGGAGGCCTGCGGGTCGTGGAGAAATTCCTGGTAGGTCATGGGGCGGTGCCAGCTGAGGGAGCCGTTCGGGCCACGGTAGTCCGGCACGCCTGATTCTGTAGATACACCTGCTCCCGTGAGGACCATGACGTTGCCATGACGCAGTTGCTCGGCGACGGCGTTCAACGCTTGTTGTGGAGGCGTCGGGGTCGCAATCTCGGTGACGACGCGGGAAATCGAGCGCAGCGCAGACTGATGGGCGTGGGCAACAGCGGGATCCATGGTGCCCCAGCTTACGGAAGTGCCTCCTCATAAAGGTGATCCGAGTCGAGCTCGCCGTGCCGCGAACAGCGCGCGTTCCAACCATCCGGGCGCACCTGCACCACCATGCGGCGCCCGCACAACTGGCAATAGCGCGGGACGTCCAGGCCGGCCGCGGCTGCCGGGTGCAAGGTGAATTCCTCGCTCAGTGGTTTCCCAGTGTTGGGGTGAAACAGTGGCTCCTCGCCGGCGAGTACGGCAGCGGCCAGCTCCGTCGAATTGTTCATCAGAGGGCCTTGATAGGCAGGTCGATGCGGCCGAGCATGTCGACGTCCTTCTCGATCTGCTTGCCCAGCGTGGTCAGGTAGTTGCCGGCGATGATGGCGTTGATGCCGCCGAGGAGGCCCTTTTCGGTGCCGTCGTCACCGAGGGAGAGCTCGCGGCCGCCTGCAAAACGGAGGGTCACGGATGGCATGGCCAGGCGGAATGCGGCCACGGCGCGCAGTGCCTCACCGAGCGGGACCAGCGGGTAGTCCGCGAATGGTGTGCCCGGGCGCGGGTCAAGGAAGTTCATCGGCACCTCGCAGGGCTCGATCTGGGCCAGCTGGTAGGCGAACTCGGCGCGGTCCTCAAGGGACTCGCCCATTCCGATGATGCCGCCGGAGCAGACTTCCATGCCGACTGCACGGACATTCTCGAGGGTCTCTTTGCGCTCCTCCCAGGTATGCGTGGTGACCACGTTGGGGAAGAAGGACTTGGAGGTCTCCAGGTTGTGGTTATAGCGCTGGGCGCCCATGTCCTTGAGGCGCTGGGCTTGCTCGCGGGTCAGGGTTCCGAGCGAGAGGGAGATCTCGATGTCCACTTCGTCGAGGATGGCCGGGATGGCTTCCGCAACCTGGGAGAGCAGGTTTTCATCCGGGGCTTTCACAGCTGCCACGATGCAGAATTCGGTAGCACCTGTCTTGGCAGTCTTCTTGGCGGCCTCCACCAGCTCCGGGATGTTGAGGCGCGCGGCGCGTACGGGGGACTCGAACAAACCAGACTGCGAGCAGAAGTGGCAATCCTCCGGGCAGCCGCCGGTCTTAATGGAGATGATGCCTTCCACGGACACGTCCGGACCACACCACTTGAGGCGGGTCTTGTGGGCGATGTCCGCGATCTCTTCCAGCTGCTCATCCGGGATCTGGAGAACCTGCAGGAGTTCTTCTTCGTTGAGGCCGATGCCCTGCTCCAGGGCCTTCTCGCGTGCGATGTCTACGATGCTCATGCGGGAAACATTACTTGAACACCGTTCAAGTTGTGGTAAATCTGCCGGTTTCATGTAGTCCGGGCTACCCTTTAGGCCATGGATTCCACGCTCTACGACGACACCCTCGCACTGCTTCAGCAGCTCATTCGCAATGCCTGCGTCAATGACCTCACTCCGGATTCCGGCCACGAGGTCCGCAATGCCGACACGTTGGAGCGGTTTTTCGCAGGCACCCCGGTGGAGATTCAACGCTATGAATCGCACCCGGGCCGCGTCACCATCGTGGTGACCGTTCCGGGTGACCCGGACAAGGAGCCGCTCACGCTCATGGGCCACACCGACGTCGTGCCCGTCGACGAGCCCAAGTGGACCAAGCCGCCCTTCGACGCCGTCATCGAAGATGGCAAGCTCTACGGCCGCGGCGCGGTGGACATGCTCTTTATTACGGCGACGATGGCGGCGGTGACTCGCGATGTGGCTCAGCGCGGCAACCCCGGCGGCACCCTGGCGTTTGTGGGTATGGCGGACGAGGAGGCCCGCGGCGGTTTGGGCTCCATCTGGATGGACAAGCACCACCCGGAGGCCTACTCGGTGCGCAACTGCCTCTCGGAAACCGGCGGCAGCCACCTGCCCGGCGCGCTCGGCTTCAACGTCGGAGAGAAGGGCGCGGGCCAGCGCCGCCTGCACGTGCATGGCGATGCCGGCCATGGCTCCACGCCGTTTGGGAAGGACTTTGCCATCGTCAAGATTGGTGAAGTTGCCCGCCGCATCGCCGCCGCCGAGCCACCCGTGGCCACGGACGAGGTGTGGCAGGGATTCGTCAAGACCTTCCGCTTCGACCCCGCAACGGAGGCAGCGCTTCTCGACGGCTCCGCTACCGCCACCGACTATGAAAAGTTCGGTAATTTGTCTGCCTACGCCCACGCCTTCTCGCACACAACGATTGCCCAAACTGTCCTGCGCGCGGGTGGCGCCATCAACGTGCTGCCTTCCCACGCCTACCTGGAGATGGATATCCGCCCCTTCCCTGGCCAGACCCAGGAGGAGCTCGACGAGTTCCTGCGTGAGGCCCTCGGCGATATGGCCGACGAAGTAGAGATCGAGCACCTTATTACGGAGGACGCCACACAGTCCTCGACTGATACTGAGCTGTGGCGCTGCATTGAAGAGACCGCCCACGAATTTTTTCCGGATAAGGAAGTACTGCCGGTGCTGGCGACGGGTGGTTCCGACCTGCGCGTGGCTCGTCGCCGCGGCGGCAACGCCTATGGCTTCGCGCTGCATGCGGAGGATCGGGATATGGCCAGCGCAAACTCTCAGCTGCACAGCCACGATGAGCACCTCTACCTGGAAGACTTGGATTTGACTGTGAAGGCGTATTTTTCGCTGGTAAATCGTTTCTTAGGAAGCGAGCACTAACGCAAACGTGTAAAAGCTGTGGCACAATGTGGCGCATGAGAAATAAGCTTGTCCTCTGCTCCGTTGCTGCTGCCATCGGCCTGTCCGCCCCTACCGCATCCGCCGACATGGTGGATGACTACCTGGCCAAGGTCCCGGCCGGCCAGATTTCCTGTGAGCAGGCCACCAAGTACTACACCAATCCGTCTGACTACAACAGCAAGAAGTCCCAGGCGCTGGCTGCTGCCAACTTCCACCCGCGCGGTCCCGAGATCCGCGATGCCGTCGCCCGCGCCGACGAGGCCATCGCTCGCTGCGGCCTGAACGGTGGCGGTGGCAACGCTGCTCCTGCTCAGAACACTGCTCCAACTAACAATGGTGGCCACAATGCCAACAATGGTGGAGGCCACAGTGCCCCAGCCAATAACGCCCCAGCGAACAACGCTTTTCCGACCTTCCCGGTGACCATCGGCAACTTCACCTTCAACGTCCCGGACATTCTGGCGTACCTGAAGACCCTCGTCGAGGGCACCCCGCTGGCCCCGCTTTTGCCGTAGAAGACTAGCGGAAATACGTCCCCGCGTGCAGCGCACAGCCTGGATTGAAGGCGTGCCCGCACGCGGGGCATTTATATGCCGAATATTCGGCGTAGGTCATTGCTTGGCCGCAGGCCCCGCACATGACGCAGAGCTGGTCTTTCGGCATGGGTCCGAATTCATGGTCGGTCAGCTCCGCGTGACAAAGCGAACACGCGAACCATCCGCCGCAGGTGTGGCACTTGTTCGCAATGACGTCGACAAGCGTGTGCCAGTGACGGCACCGGCCCTCCGCGTCGATGGCCCCTTGGATTTGTGTCACTAGCGCGTGAGCCCCCACAGAATCTGCTCGTGCACGCGCGGGTCATGGGGTAGATTTCCATGTTCGACTGGGGCCGATTCCACATTGACCACGTCCGCGCCCGGAACAGCGCTGAGCTCAGAGGTCTGATTCGGTGTCACCGTATTGTCCGCCGGCGAGTAGATGGACGTATAAGTGACACCAGGCGCGGTATCCGGAAGCTGGTTGAGATTCTCCATAAAATCCGAGCCCTCCAACTGCTCGATGCCAGCGCTGGTGCCGAGGAAATCAACCACATCGGGCGCGATCTTTGCGGCCGTCTTGAGGGGCGTTGCCCGCCCGCCCCACGTCGTCCCGTGGAAGTTCGCACCGATGGTGACCACGCGGTTCACTTCATCCGCTGAGCCGTAGAGTTGTGTGAAGGTCTTGGTGTGCAGGCCGCCCTGGGAGAAACCGACGAGGTTTACTTTGTTTGCTCCGGTGACCTCACGGATGTGTTCAATATGCCCGGCGATCTCGCGCCCGGAAGAATCTAGATCCGCAATCCCCTTCATGTAGTCGTAGGCATTTTGGTACGCAATGTCCTCGGCGCCATAGTCGAAGGCCCACACGCACATCCCTTGGTCCTTGAGCTTCGGGATGAGATCGTTCCACTCGGCCGAGTTTGCCGAAGTACCGTGCAATAAAACAACGGGTTCAGTGACGGAACCCGTGGGCTTACAGTCAGGATCATTGATGCCGAGATCCTGCGCGGCGGAGGTCTCCATGGTCTGGGCATGAGCCGGAACGGGGGCGGCAGTGCCGAGGAGGATTGCAAGGAAAGCGCGCTGTAAAAAGCCGTTTTTCATGAGGCACTAGCTTATCCCCAGAGTCTGGCCAGCTACTGTGTGATTCCTGTGCGCAACTAGGGTACCCGTCACTACCATAGAGGTAGATAAACAAAGGACCTGAAATGAAGCGACTTCTCTGTATTACCTCTGCGCTCTTTGTGCTCGGCGGCTGTTCCTCTCTCGACGTTGAATCCACCCCTGCGAGTGAGACGTCGTCAAGCACCAGCGTTACTGAAGACGCCCCACACCCCACCCTTCCCACTGCCGAGGAAAGCGCCGAAGATATCGGCGTGGATCAACCGCAAGAAGAAGTCATCGGCTTCACCGAGGCGCCCGGTGCGGCGCAACCTACTCCGATGGAGAAAACCATCGAGTCCTGCGGTGATGTCTCGCTACACGAAACCGGAACGACATTCTTCAGCGATGGAACCTCTGGCTGGACGCAACAGTGCGCCGACGAAATGATGGCCGCAAATCCCCCAGTGCAAGAAGCCGCCGCTGTGTATGAAGCACCCGCCGTAGAAGAGAACTACGTTCACCCCGGCGCGTATTGCAATGGCGGAAGCGGCGTATCAAAGAGAGGCGTCCCGATGACGTGCGCACCCGCTTCAGATGGCAGGATGCGCTGGCAAAGCGCATAACCTCATTCCGACAGTTGCGGGCCTTTACCCTTCTTCCACAACGCAAAGGCGATGCCTCTGCGGATCAGTGCTGAAAGCCCTACGGGCAGGCAGCACAGGAGGGGCAAAGCAATGAGCATCTGGCCGATCCAGCCGAAGAGACCAAGAACTCCGATAACGACAAAAACGGCATCCAGGCGGAAATCTGTAATGTCCTTCCGCTGCATGGGCAGGGAAACAAGGTAGGCAATTCCCAGAAACACGAGTGCGGGAAGAACCACAAAGACCGCAAGAAGGCCGCTCTCAGCATCAGTTCCTTGCGTATCAACGAAAAAGACGGCCACCAGCAGCCCAACAAATACGAACTCCACAAACGGTAACCGCAGCATAGGGAAATCTATAAGCCGCGGTGGCTGGGCGGAAGCGGGGCCGAACATACCGACAGTGTAGGTAAAACCTTTCCCCGTCGTCTTTACCGAAGTACTTAAGCCCTACGGAGCGTGAACTCAACAACGTCGACTTCGTCATCCCCAGCTAATCCGGGATAGTGAGTATCAAGCGCTTCGTGGAGCTCAGCAAGAGAACCAAAGCCATCCCTTCGGGCTTATTCCTCCGTCAAGGACCTCCGCTGGGTAGAGACGACAGATGTGACCTCTGCGGGAATGGTGACAACCTCTCCGGATTCTTTCTCGAAGACAATCTGGGCGCTTCCTTCGTGGAAGGGGTCATCCACCCGAATTGTTTGTTGCTTTTCTCCGCTTCGAATTGATTCCTCGTAGCCTTCCCACATATAGATGCGTTGCTCTTTGTCCATGTCACGCCAGTTATATACGAACGGTAAGAGCTCTTCCACGGTGAGTGCTTCAAGCCCATTGCTTCCGCGCACGATGCACCGGATAGACGGATCAGTATCAAATAGCACTTGGCGGCATTTTCCACAGGGCGAAAGCACCTGGCCAGTCGGGCCGTGGACGGCGACTACCGCTCGGATAGGATCCTCGGGATGACTAGCAGCGTGGTTAGCTAAGGCCGAGATTTCACCACAGGGGCCACCGAGAAAATGGTATGCGTTCAAACCGAGCACGTGTTTGCCGGATTCAGTCAGGAGGGCTGCGGCTACGGTGTGATCTTCCCCGTCGTGGAAGCGCTGCGCATGGGTCGTGGCTACGGTCAGTAATTCTCGGAGTTCATTAGTAATCATCCTTCAAAGGTAGCTGTTACTGCCACAACTCCTCAGGCCCGGGCCTCTCAAACCTGTCAAGGGCGTTCACGGTAAATAAGGGCGAAAAACTTCGATTCTCTGCCCGCTACAATTCCCCGAAGTTACCAATAACCCCGGCGATTTACTCCTACTCTCGTAGTGCAGGGATCGTTCCAGGGTTTTCGAAATACAAACTAGCATATCCATATGGAAATCCAAGCCCAGTCCTAGTACCGCTGTCCCAGTGGTTTTCATCTGCGCGAATGAGCAGGTACGCCGATCATCCATCACCAGAAACGCTCTACCTTTGGAATACTCACCTCACGAAAACCTATCTTGCTGACATCGAACACCTGGAAGTACTCCTCCGAAATAGCATTCACAATGCCCTAACCGGAAGGTATGGCGAGCGATGGTTTGACGACGATCGAATACCTTTCAACGATGCAGCAAAGAAGAATATCCGCAAAGCAAAGAACCGGGCCGGGAAAAAGGATGCACCACTGGGAAAAATCATCGCTGAACTCAGCTTCGACTTTTGGCGCTTCCTCCTAAGCAGTCACTATCAGGCGAGCGTCTGGCCTCAGGTTAAGAAGGCGTTGAAGAAAACCCCTGGCAGCAGACAGCAGTTTGAAGATCTTGACTCCGTTGATAACGCCATCCAAATGGTGGCAAGCTTTATTGATCCTCATGCCGAAGCATGGATCAAGGACAATTCCCGAGTCCCCGATATACGGGCACAACGACCTTAGCTGTATACCGCAGGACAAAGCGGAAAAGAGCCGGGTTACTCGTAGCGAAGCGAGCTGAACATCCCGGTTTCCATGTGATAGGCGTTATGGCAGTGAAATGCCCACTCACCGGGGTTGTCAGAGATCAGGTCGGCGATCATGGTTTCACCGTGGCGGAGAAGGACGGTGTCCTTGCGTAGCCCGCCGCTGCCGGGCAGCGCCCACGTGTGACCGTGGATGTGCATGGGGTGGGGCATCATGGTCCTGTTGCGCATGACCATCCGCAGGCGCTGGCCCGCCTGCACGATCGCGGAGGAGGATTGGCCGTCGGTGAGAATGCTCCATTCATACGGCATCATCTGCCCGCCCAGGTCGATGCTGACTTCTCGGTCTGGTGTGTCCTCGGGCAGGAGTGCACGGTCTGCTGGCTTCAGGGAGGACAGAAGCAGTCCGGTGGACGACAACTCGGGGAAGTCGACATCGGGGTGAGGGGCCTGGCCGCCGGCGGTGCGGATGACGGCGAAGGCGCGGTCGTCTTTACCCACCGCCAAAGCCGTGAGCGGGAAGATGCCGTCGCCGAGGATGACCTCGACGTCGACACGCTCGCCCATCGACAGGTAGATCGATTCGGTCTCCCGGGGCTGGACGGGGAAGCCGTCGGTGTGGGTGACGGTCATGCGGTGACCACCGAGGGCCACCTTGAAGATGGTGTCACCGCCGGAGTTGATAAACCGCAGGCGGGCCTTGTCACCCGGGCGAGCCTCGAAGGTCCGGTGAGCACGGGGGATACGTCCGTTGATGAGGTAGTGCGGATACATCACATCGCCGGCATCCCCGCCCAGTACCCGGTCCGGGGTGCCGTGCATCATATGGCCGTGACCTCCCATCCCCTTCTTCCCGTTATGGTCGCCCGAACCCATTCCGGTGAGCTTGTCGAGCTCATCGTCGGGAGTGCCCTGAATGCCGTCGACCCAGTCGTCGAGCACGATGGTCCACTCGACGTCCTGGTCCTCAGCGTCTTGCGGGTCACGGACGATCAGTGGGGCGTGGAGGCCGCGATCAAGCTGCAGGCCGGAGTGGGAATGGTAGAAGTAGGTGCCACCGTGGGGGACTTCAAAAACATAGGAGAAAGACTCGCCAGGTTCAATGGGGTCCTGGGTCATGCCGGGCACACCGTCGGCTGCGTTGTGGAGTGCGATGCCATGCCAGTGGATGGAGGTGCTCTCAGGCAGTTCATTGGTGATATCGACCTGGAGGACGTCGCCGACGGTGGCCTCAATGGCCGTATCCCCGGTGTCAGAGACGTATCCCCACGTCTTGGCTTCGATACCGCCGATATCCAGAGAGAGGGGCCGGGCGGTCAGTGTCCGGCGCACCGTCGGCTCGCCGAGCGCAGTGGGGGTGGGAGTGGGGCGAAGAGAGGAACCTGGTGCCGAGGCAGCGGGTCCAGGGTCGCTGGTGCAGGCGGCCACGGCCCCGGTGCCGGCGAGGACGAGCCCGCCGAGCAGAAACTGTCGTCGGGGAAACGCGTTCATCATGATTTAACCTTCCTTGGTGCTAGATTTCAGTGACACGGGAGACAGGTGCAGGTGAGGACCCTGCTGAGCCATCACGTCAGGCGCAGGTCTGTGACGCAGGTGGCACCGTCGTCGGCGGTGGAAAACTCCGTGGTGCCGGTACGCCCCTGGTAGCTGACCTCAATCAGGCCGGTGGCATCATCGGGAAGCCAGAAGCCAATAAACCCGTTGTCGAAGGTGGTTGTCGCCTCGTCCACCAGCACCTCACCGGTCGCCTCATCGGTGATCGTGACCTGGATATCCTCATTGTCGAGTTCCCCCAGGCAGGTCGTGAGGCTGTGGTAGAAGCAGTCGTGGGTGGAGGTGAGATAGGGTGCGATCGAGACATACGTCTGATTGTCGGGAAGATCGACCACGACTTCCTGGTCATCGCTCGAGAGCAGCAGTTCATCGGCACGCACTGAGGCGATCAGATCCGTGGGACGCTCCGTGACCTTCTGCCGGTCGAGGTGATCAATGATCTCCACCGCGTCCATGCCGGCCAGGCCATGGGTAGTCAGGAATGTATCCTGGGACACCGTCCCGTCGGCGGTGGGTTCCGGGTCGGCGGCCGAACACCCCGTGAGGGCGAGGGCAAGGGCGGCGGCTGCGATCGCTGCTCGTTTCACGTCAATCTCCTTGGATCGTGGTAAGACCGTGAGAAGACACCGCCTCAAGGTCGATGCCATACCTTTATCTAGCACGGGTGCCTGACGGACTAGAAATCAAAACCCCTGCTCACAGCCTTATAACAGGGCGAAAAGGGGGCGAATTCGGTGGGCTGGGTCACCACCGGGACACCACCCCACAGCCGTGGGCGATGTCCTTCTACCCGCCCCGGGTATGCGGTGCAGGCAGTGAAATCCCTGGTGGCGCCTGCTGAACCGACCAGGGGAGGCGATGCCGCCGGCCCGGGGTGGGGCGCAGGGGTGACGGCGGTCGAAGGGTGATGTTTGAAGATTTGATGAAGATTTCCCCGTTGGGCACTGAGCGAGGGTGATATTCCCCCTGGCCGGAGCGATACTGGGGTCCATGGCTAACCGCACACCGACCACCGCCACGCCCCCGGGGCGGGTGCTGGTCGTCGATGATGAACAACCCCTGGCTCAGATGGTGGCCTCCTACCTCATCCGGGCCGGCTTCGATACCCGCCAGGCGCACACCGGCACTCAGGCCGTGGACGAGACCCGTCGCTTTTCCCCCGATGTTGTGGTGCTGGATCTGGGGCTGCCCGAACTCGACGGCCTGGAGGTGTGCCGACGGATCCGCACCTTCTCGGACTGCTACATCCTCATGCTCACCGCGCGTGGCAGCGAGGACGACAAGATCAGCGGTTTGACCCTGGGGGCGGATGACTACATCACCAAACCTTTTAGCATCCGGGAACTGGTGACCCGAGTGCATGCGGTGCTACGCCGCCCGCGCACCAGCACCACCCCACCGCAGGTGACCACCCCCTTGATCGTTGGTGACCTCATCCTTGACCCCATCGCCCATCAGGTGCGGGTAGGGGAGACGACCGTGGAGCTCACCCGGACGGAGTTCGAGCTGCTGGTTGCCCTGGCCCTGCGCCCCGGCCAGGTGCTGACCCGCCACGACCTGGTCACCGAGGTCTGGGACACCACCTGGGTCGGTGATGAACGCATCGTCGATGTCCACATCGGCAACTTGCGTCGCAAGCTCGGCACCGACACCCGGGGCCGGGGGTTTATCGACACCGTGCGTGGCGTGGGCTACCGGGTGGGGCAACCATGAATCACGGACCCGGCCTGACCTTCCGCTTCCTGGCCGCCCAGGTGTTGGTCGTGGTGATTAGCCTACTGGTGGCCGCGGCCGTGGCCACGATGGTGGGTCCGACCCTGTTCCATGATCATATGTTGATGACCGGCCAGGAGGACCCCTCGCTGGAGCTGTTCCATGCCGAGCAGGCCTACCGGGGCGCCAACCTGATCACCCTGGCCGTCGCCCTGCCCACCGCCTTGATCAGCGCCCTGCTGGCCAGCCTGTGGTTATCGCGTCGTCTGCGCACCCCCCTGCAGGATCTCACCCGCGCCGCTACCAGCCTGACGGCCGGCAACTCCCGTATCCGCGTGCCCGCCGGAAAAGCAGGCCCCGAGGTCACCACCCTGGCGCATGCCTTCAACACCATGGCCGACCGGCTGGAACACACCGAACAGGTCCGCCGCCAGATGCTCTCTGATCTGGCCCACGAAATGGGCACCCCCTTATCGGTGCTCACAGTCTACCTCGATGGTCTCCAGGACGGGGTCGTGGACTGGAATAATGCCACCCACACGATCATGGCTGACCAACTCACCCGCCTGACCCGGTTGATGGAAGACATTGACGATGTCTCCCGGGCCCAGGAACACCGGATCGATTTGGACCTGGCGGAGGAAGGGCTCGGGGATCTGCTCCATACCGCCGCTGCTGCCGCGGGGGAAGCTTATGCTGACAAAGGCGTCGATTTACAGGTCGAGACCATTACGGACACCGCCCGGGTGCTCGTGGACCGGCAACGCTTCGGCCAGGTGATGAGCAATCTCCTGTCGAACGCGCTACGGCACACCCCGGCCGGCGGGCAGGTCCGGATCAGCGTCCACCGACAGGGGGCGTCCACCGCGCTCATCCACGTCGCCGATGACGGCGAGGGCATCCCACCTGACCAGCTCGGACACATCTTCGAACGCTTCTACCGGGGGGATGCCGCCCGCACCCGGGACAACGGCGGGGCCGGTATCGGTCTGACCATCTCCAAGGCATTGATCGAGGCCCACGGTGGCACTCTCACCGCCACCTCCCCCGGCCCCGGTCGCGGAGCGGTCTTTGCCCTCCGCCTCCCGCTGTCCCCTCCCGACAGTGAGGAGGCTGCTCGGTGACCACACCCTGCCCCGCGTGAGGGCCGCGACCTCGACCCATTGAAAATATACCCCCCTGGGGTATGCTGAAAATATACCCCCGGGGGGTATATGCTAGAGAGCGGCATCGCCGCACCCCACCGAACCGAAGGAGCTTTCCCATGATCACCTCCCCGCCCCGCCTCTTGCCGATGGCCTCCCACGGCTGCAGCTGTTGCGGACCTGCCTCACGTGCCGACACAACCTCCATCCCTGCCGCCAGCGACTCGTCAGCAGGAGGGTCCTCCCCTAGCTACCAGGTCACCGGCCTGACCTGCGGGCACTGCGCGAAAAGCGTGACCCAGGCCCTTCAGGCCCTCCCCCAGGTCGACGACGTCCAGATTGATCTCGCTGCTGGTGGTGTTTCCACCGTCACGGTCACCGGTGTCGTACCTCCGGAGATGGTTCGCCGGGCCATCGAGGAGGCCGGCTACACCGTCTTATCCTGATCAGTTTTACTCATCATCTCGACCCCGACCGGGTTGAGCGAAAGGAACGTCATGAGCACTCCCCACCATTCGGGTGATCACCATGGTGATCACCCCGCTCCGGAAACAGACCACACCCACCACCCGGATCATGCCAGCCACGAACACCACGCAGATGCCGACACCCACGGCCAGGCGATGCCCCACGATCACCCGCACTCCGCCCTGGACGAAGACCACCACGTTCATAGTCACGGCGAACACGCCGGACACAGCACCGCAATGTTTCGGGACCGCTTCTGGTGGTCGCTGATTCTGTCCATTCCCGTCGCTATTTTCAGTCCCATGGTCGCCCACCTGCTCGGCTACCACCTCCCGGCATTCCCCGGATCCACCTGGATCCCCCCGGTGCTAGGCACGATCATCTTCGGCTACGGCGGAACGCCTTTCCTCAAGGGCGGATGGAAAGAACTGAAATCCCGCCAACCCGGGATGATGCTCCTGATCGCCATGGCCATCACCGTGGCGTTTGTCGCCTCCTGGGTCACCACTCTGGGGCTGGGCGGTTTTGACCTGGACTTCTGGTGGGAGCTGGCCCTGCTGGTGACCATCATGCTGCTGGGCCACTGGCTGGAGATGCGCGCTCTCGGGTCCGCGTCCTCCGCGCTTGACGCGCTGGCTGCCCTGCTGCCGGATGAGGCCGAGAAAATCATCGACGGGACCACCCGCACCGTGGCCATCTCCGAGCTGGTCGTCGACGACGTCGTGCTGGTGAGGGCCGGTGCCCGGGTGCCGGCCGACGGAACCATCCTCGACGGAGCCGCCGAATTCGATGAGGCGATGATCACCGGCGAATCCCGTCCCGTCTTCCGCGACACCGGTGACAAGGTGGTCGCCGGTACCGTGGCCACCGACAACACCGTCCGCATCCGGGTGGAGGCTACCGGCGGGGACACCGCCCTGGCCGGGATCCAACGCATGGTTGCCGACGCCCAGGAGTCCTCCTCCCGGGCCCAGGCCCTGGCGGATCGGGCGGCGGCGTTGTTGTTCTGGTTCGCGCTGATCTCCGCTCTGATCACCGCGGTGGTGTGGACCATCATCGGCAGCCCGGACGATGTCGTGGTGCGCACGGTCACGGTGCTGGTCATCGCCTGTCCGCACGCCCTGGGCCTGGCGATTCCGCTGGTCATTGCGATCTCCAGCGAGCGGGCCGCAAAATCCGGGGTGCTCATCAAGGACCGGATGGCGCTCGAGCGGATGCGCACCATCGACGTGGTGCTCTTCGACAAAACCGGCACCCTGACCGAGGGTGCGCACGCGGTCACCGGTGTCGCGGCAGCTGTCGGCGTCACCGAGGGCGAGCTGCTGGCCCTGGCCGCCGCCGCGGAGGCCGACAGCGAGCACCCCGTGGCCCGCGCCATCGTGGCGGCCGCGGCCGCCCATCCCGAGGCCTCTCGTCGGCAAATCCGTGCAACTGGTTTCAACGCCGCCTCCGGCCGAGGGGTCCGGGCCACTGTCGATGGCGCTGAGATCCTCGTGGGTGGGCCGAACATGCTGCGCGAGTTCAACCTCACGACCCCGGCCGAGCTCACCGACACCACCAGCGCCTGGACCGGGCGTGGGGCCGGTGTGCTCCATATTGTCCGCGACGGTCAGATCATCGGTGCGGTGGCCGTCGAGGACAAGATCCGCCCCGAATCCCGCGCCGCCGTGAAAGCCCTGCAGGACCGCGGGGTGAAGGTCGCGATGATCACCGGCGACGCCCAGCAGGTGGCCCACGCCATCGGTCAGGACCTAGGCATTGATGAGGTCTTCGCCGAGGTCCTGCCCCAGGACAAAGACACCAAGGTCACGCAGCTGCAGGACCGGGGTTTGAGCGTGGCCATGGTCGGTGACGGTGTCAATGACGCCCCCGCTCTGACCCGCGCGGAAGTCGGTATCGCCATCGGTGCCGGCACGGATGTGGCCATGGAATCTGCCGGGGTGGTCCTAGCCAGTGATGACCCGCGGGCAGTGCTGTCGATGATTGAGCTGTCCCAGGCCAGCTATCGCAAGATGATCCAGAACCTGATCTGGGCCTCTGGCTACAACATCCTCGCCGTGCCGTTGGCCGCCGGAGCGCTCGCCTCGATCGGGTTCGTGCTGTCCCCGGCCGTGGGCGCGATCTTGATGTCTGCCTCGACCATCGTGGTGGCCCTGAACGCCCAGCTGTTGCGCCGCACTGATCTGGATCCGGCTCACCTGGCTCCGACCGAGCCGAAGGAGGAACACACCACGCCTACTCCGGCATCCACCGCCGTCCACTGATCCACCACTTCTCTCCACTGCCCCCATACGACCCTGAAAGGTGCTGTTGCAAAGTTGGGGCAGTAGGAAGAGCGACGTGAAATAATCACAGCCATGGGTATCTTCTCCGGTCGTCATTTCCCCTCGTGACATCATTTTGTGGGCAGTGCGGTGGTACTGCCGCTACGGGGTGAGCTACCGCGATCTGGAGGAAATGATGACTTCAGCGGGGCGTGCCGGTCGATCACACCACGATCTACCGCTGGGTCCAGAAATACGCCCCTGAGCTGGACAAGCAAACACGGTGGTACCGGCAGGTACCTGACTGGCAGGCCAGTTCCTGGCGGGTGGATGAGACCTATATCCGGGTCGGCGGCAGGTGGTGCTATCTCTATCGGGCGATCACCGCCGGTAGTCAGACCCTGGACTTTTACCTCTCTCCGAAGCGGAACGTGGCCGCAGCGAAGCGTTTCCTGGCCAAGGCCCTCAGATCCAATGCGTCAGCCGGGTATCCCAGAGTGATCAACACCGATAAAGCACCCTCACTAGCCAGGGCAATCGCCGAGTTGAAGTCAGAGGGAATCTGCCCGCCAACAGTGGAACACCGGCAGGTGAAATACCTCAACAACATCCTGGAAGGCGACCATGGTCGGCTGAAGCGGATCCTCGGGCCGAAAGGCGCGTTTAAGAACCGGACATCTGCATATCGGACGTTGAAAGGGATGGAGGCGATGCACTCATTGCGGAAAGGGCAAGGCACGATGTTTGCCTACGGGCAACCGAACCCGGACGCGGTGATCGTCAACCGAGTCTTCCAGAATATCTAAGCAGGCTGGACCATAATGCTGGCCAGGCGACGAAGAAAGGAGTGTTCGCGGTTCTCCACCCAACTTTGCAACAGCACCACCTTAGGACGCTTTTTCAACGGGTACTTCTGGGACTTGAATGGTGGTGCTGCCGCCGCGCTTAAGCATGCACGTAGCGGCCCTCAGAAACCCGTCCTTTCGGTTCCTCCTATTCCCCCAATCCCATCCATCCCTCCTGTACCCCCTATTGAACCAGTGCAGCCCGTATGGCCGATCCCTTTATTGGGATGGTCCTCTACCAAATGGGAAGAATTTATACGGGCATAGTTGGCACTTCACCGAATCATCGAAATTAGCCTCTGTTAAGCTCAGCCGGAGCTTCACCAGTCCTAAGAGGCCCTCGCACATGAAGACAATCTGAACCTCCGAAACCTTTACTCCACCACCCCGCGAGTGAAGCGAAAGCCATCGTTACTTACTTTTCTCCAATCATTAGATTCACGAGAGCTCCTAGATTATTAGCGCACCTCTTGCCATTTCAGCAGAGCTGTTACGACGGCATCCCGATGCCCATCATTGGTCTCTACGCTTCAGGATTTGTGGTCCCACTATGTCGTTTCGCAAGTTTGTTAGCTAGGTCAGCGGTAATTCGCACCGCTTCTGGGGGATCGGTGACCCAGATGTGGTCCCCAAACTGAAGCAATTGCCTTACCCCCTGAATATCTGCATATCCCACCACGATACGGACAAAGTTTTCGTCCACGGGTTCATGATGGATAAGTCGTGATCCCAAAATGCGAGATGCCATATCAAGCCGATTCGCTCGAAGAAGTGCGGTGATTCGAACAGGCATGTCTTCTTCCAATTGCTCAACGAGCTGCGCCCACACCCTTGCCAAACTTTGCCCTGAACGAAGCTGAGCAGCTTGACCTAAAACTCGAAAGGTTTTTAAACGCGAGACTGCCAACATCCTCGGTTCCCCATCGATATCGACGACTAAGTACCAATTTCTACCCTTGTGTACAAGCCCATAAGGATCAGCCACAGCACGTTGCTGTTTCTTGTCCCCACTTCGGCGATACAAGACCTCAATTCGAGCTTCTTTCCGTACAGCTTCTAGTAACTCTTCTAAGTCGCTTTGGGTTTCATTGCTAAACCAGCCACTGGAATCAAGTAGAACCTTCTCTTCCAAATTATGAGTATCGGACGCTTTCGAGAATGAGACTGCGTTCATTTTCTTCTGCAGCAGGGCGATGTCCTGGCCAAACCCCAAGTGTGCGAGTGAATCTGCCCCAACACCAAGAATCCTCATCAGCTGAATCTCAGTCGGATCCAATCGAGAAGCGTTCAACCGAGAACGCCTATCGAGCACAATCCCACCATGCATACCTTGCTCCGTATAAACAGGTATTCCTGCGGCCGAGAGTGCATCAACGTCACGCAGTATTGTGCGCTGGGAAACCTCAAAATGCGAAGCCAGCTCGGCAGACGTAGCACGGCCTCGGGTTTGCAATAGCAAGAGCATAGACAACAGGCGCGCCGATCTCATGCCGCAATTATCACTGGAACCACAATATTTTTCGGAATATGACACTCCTTGTCAGGTTTGTTTGCTCGAATGCACTGCGTCCACGTAAACAACACCACTCACCGAGAGGAGAATGGCAATGCCAACCCCCAATCTTTTCTTAACCTATGTCTCCGATACAGAGATCTCGACTGCCTTCTACAGCGACTTATTCGATATGCAGCCATCGTTCATCAGTCCTCGATATGTAGCATTCGAAATTTCAAAGGACGTCCTGTTTGCTGTGTGGACCGGCCATAACACCCACATGGAGAAACAGACACCGCGAACGAGCGAAATAGGTTTGATGCTGGATGGACCGGCAAGCCGCATCGATGAGACATACCGTCTATGGAAATCAAAAGGAGTCCAAATTGTGCAGCCACCCTACGATGATGTCTTCGGCCGCACCTTCGTTGTTGCCGACCCTGATGGAAACCTTATCCGCGTCAGCCCAGTCGATTAACTCCTAAATCAGGGCTCAACGACTAGGAAATCCTCCAACCCCCGGGAAACACCTCAGTTGGAGGATTCCAATTGCCCCTAAGTCGGCGCTAAAACCAAGGATGACTTAGGCACACCGGCTTTCCCGTACAACAAACCGCTAGAACTGGCTGGCCTACGGGCCCCAGCAGAGATACATCGAACATAACGCCCCAGAGCCCAAAACGAACTACAAGATCGAGATCATGCAATAAAACTATTGGCCTCTCGACCTTGCCAACCAAAGCAAACATCAAGCCTCGGACTGACTGCCTTCACATCAAGCCGAAGACTCAGAACAAGGGTGCCAGATCAGAACTACGAGCAAAATGCTCTGTTGACACCATCGAAAACAAAATTCGAAAGACGTGTCGACCGGCGCGGGCGGGATTTAGGATGTAAATCCCCACACTTGCAATCCTCGACCGCCAAAGTTCAGAAAAAGAAAGAAACCGGAGGTCACGAACTCCTTCGAGTTTGTTACCTCCGGTGTCGCAGTTTGTTCAACTGCTCAGCGTGCCCGGGGCGGGACTTGAACCCGCACGTCCTATAAGGACACTGGCACCTGAAGCCAGCGCGTCTGCCAATTCCGCCACCCGGGCAGGGTATTGATGTCTTGGCGACTAGCTAACTTTAGCACGCAGCCCCAGCGAATCTACAAATCCGCTGGCAAACCTGAACTTTCCAGGGAACTTTGCCGCGCGCGTCTACGTTAAGTCAAGGAAAGCACCTTATACTGATCGCTGCTATATCTCTCCCTGAAAACATCCCGAAAGGAGGACGGCCCTTCCAATGGCATTGCTAGATAAGCTCGCCAAGCTGGATTCTTCCCTGCAACGCGGACTGGACAACGGCATGGCCTTTGTCTTCGGCGGCAAGGTCGTCCCCGCTGAGATTGAGGAGCTTCTCAAGCAGGAGGCGCAGGACAATTTGTCCCGCGGTGATGATGGCAAGCTGTATAGCCCCAACGTCATGACCGTCGGCGTATCCTCCAAAGATATCGAGAACCTCTCCCAAGACCGGGGTGTTCCCAAGGATCTAGCTGATCAGCTCACCCGCTTCATCCGTAACAGTGGCTGGTCCCTCGCTGGGCCGGTCATCGTACGCATCGCGGAGGAGTCGGGGCTGCGGACTGGGCAGTTGCGCGTGTCCTCCTTTTTGGATCACGAGCCCACCGAAGAAACCGGATTTGATGCGATTTTCCACCACGACCATGGTCAGGAGGACTCTATGACCCAGCCGCACAACGCCGATGAGGCCGCAACCACCACCTTTATGGCGCCCACCCCGAACGAGCCCGCACCGCAGGGGCCCGCGGTGACGCTTATGCTGCAGGACGGCTCCTCCCGCGTCTACCACGTGCAGGAAGGCTCCAACATCCTGGGCCGCAGCAACGACGCAGACCTGCGCCTGCCCGATACCGGTGTCTCCCGCCAGCACGCGGAGATCACCTGGAACGGCCAGGACGCCGTGCTGGTGGACCTGCAATCCACGAACGGCACCACCGTGAACGACACCCCGATTGAGAACTGGCTGCTTGCCGACGGCGACGTGATCACCCTCGGCCACTCCCACATCGAGGTGCGCATCACCGGCCTTGAGAACCAAGGCTACTAAGCCGCCTCAACAACTTTCCCAGATTTTTTAGCGTAAGGACTTTCCATGGATTCGATCGTGCTGCTCTCGCTGCGCATCGGCCTGCTGGTGTTGCTGTGGCTGTTCATCTTGGCCGCACTCAACGCCATGCGTCGCGATGCCAATAAGGCCGCCGGCGTCTACCAGGCATCGTCCCCGGTGAAGGGGGCCCAGAGGCGTCGCGAAGCGCCGCGTGAGATCACCATCGTGGACGGGCCGCTGCGCGGTTCCCACATGGAGCTAGGCACTCTTGAGGACTGTACGATGGGCCGCGCACAGGACTGTGACTTTGTCACTGGTGATGATTTCTCCTCCGGTCACCACGCCCGTTTGTTCCGCAGGGGCAGCGAGTGGTTCGTGGAGGACCTCGAATCCCGCAACGGCACCTTCGTTGGTGGCGTTCGCATTGACCAGCCAGAACGAGTCGGAGTCGGCTCCGATATCAAACTTGGCCGAACGACCGTGAGGTTGATGGCATGACTTTAAGCCTGACTTTTACTGCAGTGACGGACCGCGGACTGGTCCGCGAAAATAACGAGGATTCCGCCCACGCGGGCCCGCACCTGCTGATGTTGGCCGACGGCATGGGAGGCCACGCAGCCGGCGAGGTTGCGTCCACCACCATGGTGGAGCACATGGCCTCCCTCGAGCGCGATCCAGGCGATAATGACATGCTGGCCCTGCTCGGCGCGGCGGCGGAGGACGCCAATGCGGCGATCCGCGAGCACGTGGACGAGCACCCGGAGACCGAGGGCATGGGCACCACGCTGACCGCCCTGCTCTTTAACGGATCCGAATTCGGCGTGTGCCACGTGGGTGATTCCCGCGGCTACCGGCTGCGCGAGGGCAAGCTGACCCAGATCACCAAGGACGACACTTATGTGCAGTCCCTCGTCGATGAGGGCAAGCTCGATCCGGCAGATGTCTCCTCCCACCCGCAGAAGTCACTGATCCTCAAGGCCTATACCGGCCGGCCCGTGGAGCCGACGCTCTTTACGCTCGATGCTGAACCGGGCGACCGCCTCCTGCTGTGTTCGGACGGCCTGTCGGATCCGGTGACGGCCTCTACCATCGAGCAGGCGCTGAAGCAGGGCACGGTCGAAGAGGCCGCCACCACCCTGCGGGATCTTGCGCTGCGCTCCGGCGGCCCGGACAACGTCACCATCGTGGTGGCGGAGGTCGTGGACGGTGAAGGCGATGACGTAACCCCAATCACCGTCGGTGCCGTCCAAGGCGTCGTCCCGGAACCAACGCACCCCGATTCTTCCGCGAGCCGCGCCGCGAAGCTTATCTCGCCCCCAAAAGCGCAGGCCGCTGAGGAGAAGCCCCAGGACGAACCACAGCGGCGGCCACAGCGAAGCCGGATTGGGTGGAAGGTCATTGCGTGCCTTGCCATCATCATCGTGCTGGTCATCAGCGGCGGCCTCTGGATGAAAAGTTACCTGGGCAGCAACTACTACGTGACCGCCGATGAAGAAGGCGTCCTCACTATCCAAGAAGGCGCGGACTATGAGATCTTCGGCCGCCCGTTGCACCACACGTATCAGAATGCGTGCCTAAGCAAGGACAACGCGCTCAAGCTGGGGCACGGCGCCTGTGACGGTGATTTCGCACCGTTCACGCTGCAGGATTTGCCCGAATCCGAACGTGCCGCCGTGGGCAACCTGCCCTCCGGTTCTTATGACGAGGTGCAGACGCAGCTTTCGCAGCTCTCGGACAAGGCGCTCAAGCCCTGCCCGACAGCGTCGAAGGACGGAAAAGATAAGGATGACAAAGACGCGTCTAAAGGAAACTGCCGGGAGGTGAAGTAGGTGAGTAAGTTCTTCTCCCGCGGAACCGAGTTCGGCCTGCTCGTGCTCGCCACCGTGGTCTTCGCCATCACCCTGGTCAGCCTCGAGTTGTCGCAGGGCAACGTGCTGACCCTCGATGTGCTCTACCTGATCGGTGGATTCATCGGCGTCTTCGCCGTCGCTCACTTGGTGCTCTGCTTCCTCGCGCCCTACGCGGATCAGCTCATGCTTCCCATCGTCGCGGTGCTCAACGGCACCGGGCTCATTCTGTTGAAGCGCCTCGACCTAGCGAATGGCGGCGGGCTGGCGGTGCGGCAGGTGATGTGGACCATCGTCGGCCTCATCCTCTTCGCGCTGGTGCTCATTCTCCTACGCGATCACCGCTCGCTGACCAGGTACTCCTATATCTTGGGTGCGCTCGGCCTGATCCTTCTCGCCTTGCCCCTCGTGTGGCCGCAACCGCCGGGCGTGGACGCTCGCATCTGGCTGTGGCTGGGGCCGTTTTCCATCCAGCCGGGCGAGTTCTCCAAGATCTTGCTGATCCTGTTCTTCGCCATGCTGCTTACCCAGAAGCGCTCGCTGTTCACGGTGGCCGGCTACAAGTTCCTCGGCATTTCTCTGCCACGCCTGCGCGATCTGGCCCCCATCCTGGTGATCTGGGGCATCGCGATTATCATCATGGGCATTTCCAATGACTTCGGTCCCGCCCTGCTGCTGTTTAGCACCGTGCTCGGCATGCTCTTTATGGCTACCAACCGCGTGAGCTGGTTGCTTATCGGCGTCATCCTCGTGGGTGTCGGCGGCTTCAGCATCTACCAGGTGTCGGACAAGATCCAGCAGCGCTTCTCCAACTTCTTGGATCCGCTGGGCAATTACGACACCACCGGTTACCAGCTTTCCCAAGCACTGTTCGGTATGTCCTCCGGCGGCATTACCGGATCCGGCTTGGGCCAGGGCCACCCGGACATGGTTCCGGTAGCGCACTCGGACTTCATCCTGGCCGGGATTGGTGAGGAATTCGGCCTCATTGGCCTCGCCGCCGTGCTCATTCTCTTTGCCATGCTGGTCTCGCGCGGCTTCCGTACCGCACTGACCTGCCGCGATACTTATGGCAAACTGGTCGCCTCGGGCCTCGCGCTCACCTTGGCCGTGCAAGTCTTCGTCGTCACCGGCGGCATCTCCGCGCTGCTGCCCATGACCGGCCTGACCACGCCTTTCATGTCCGCGGGTGGTTCTTCGCTCATGGCCAATTACATGTTGCTGGCCATCCTTCTGCGTATCTCCAATGCGGCGCGCCGCCCGGCGCGCGAGCAGACCTCGAACGCGCCCACTGACACGTCCCTATTCCCAGCCGTCCAGGAGGCAAGCCGATGAACAGATCGATCCGCCTCGTTTCCCTCTTTGCCCTCATCCTTACCGCCGTGCTCCTGGTGAACCTCACCGTGATTCAGGCGTTTTCCGACGACAAATACGCCCATAACCCCAAGAACGTTCGCGGTTTCTTGGAGATGCGCACGACCCCGCGCGGCCAGATTTTCGCTGGCGACACGGTTTTAGCGCAGTCCACTGCCGACGCCGAGGGAAACTACTCCCGCTCCTACCCTGCCGATTCCCCCGCCTTCGCCAACATCACCGGCTACCTCTCGGAGCGCTTCGGCGCCTCCCAGCTGGAGGCATCGCAGAATGACATCCTCAACGGCAAGGATGATTCGCTGCTGGCGCGCAATTGGCTCGACACGCTCTCCGGAAAACCCCAGATGGGAGCGAACGTCGAGGTCACCATCGATCCCGCACTGCAGCAAGCCGCCTACGACCAGCTAGCCGGGCCCGGCTATAACGGCGCAGCCGTGGCCATCCAGCCCTCGACGGGCAAGATTCTGGCCATGGCCTCCACCCCTAGTTTCAACGTCTCCGACCTGCTCGGTGACAACGCCAGCGAACGGTGGGAGCAGTTGCAGAATCAAGAAGGCACGCCGCTGGTTAACCACGCTGCGCAGGACACCCTGCCCCCGGGCTCGATTTTTAAGATCATCACCACCGCCGCCGGCCTCAATAACGGTTTCAACCCGAACTCCACGTTGACCGGCGCCGCCTCCATCACGCTGCCCGATTCCGTCACGGAGCTCACCAACTATGGCAACCAGGCCTGCGGCGGCGCAGAAAGCGTTACCTTGCAGACGGCCTTCGCGCTGTCCTGCAACACGGCGTTCGTGCAGATGTCGGAAAGCATCGGCGCCGATGAATTACGCAAGTACGCCGACGGCTTCGGCGTGGGTGAGCAGTATTCATTGGGCGTCGGCAGTTCGGCCGGCACGCTCGGCGAGCTTGGCGACGGCGCCCAGGTCGCCCAATCCGCCATCGGTCAGCGCGACGTCACCATGTCCGCGCTCCAGGCGGCTATCATGGCCGGCACCATTGCCAACAAGGGCAAGCGCATGGAGCCCTACTTGGTCAACCGCATCACCGATGCCCAGATGAAGGAACTGCGCACCACCAAACCGCGTCAGGCCGCCGAGGCCGTCGACGAAGAAACGGCCAACACCATCACGAACCTCATGTTCGCCTCGGAGCGCAGCACGTTTGGTTTCGATGGGAACGGTTTTGCTTCCAAGACCGGCACCGCCGAGCACGGCGAGGGCCTCGCCCCGCACGTGTGGTACGTGGCCTTCGACCCGGAGAAGGACATCGCGGTCGGCGTCGTGGTGAAGGACGGCGGAAATCTGGGTCAGAACGCTACCGGCGGTCAGGTTTCCGCGCCCATCGGCCGCGCCATCCTGCGCGCATACGGAGGACAGCAATAGTGAGTAGTGCAGATAACAAGGAACACCTCCAAGCGCTGATTGGTGAGGACTATCAGCTGCAGTGGATCGTCGGCCACGGTGGCATGTCCACGGTGTGGCTGGCGGACGACGTCCGCAATGACCGCGAGGTCGCCCTCAAGGTCCTGCGCCCAGAGTTCTCCGATAACAACGAGTTCCTCTCGCGCTTCCGCAACGAGGCCAAGGCCGCAGAATCCATCGATTCCGAGAACGTCGTAGCTACGTACGACTACCGGGAGCTCGAGGACAACGGCCGCATCTTCTGCTACATGGCCTTGGAGTACATTCGCGGAGAATCCCTGGCGGATCTCTTAGCGCGCGAAGGCGCACTGCCGGAAACGCTGGCCCTCGACGTCATGGAGCAGGCCTCCCACGGCCTCTCCGTGATCCACCACATGGGCCTCGTGCACCGCGATATCAAGCCCGGCAACCTCATGATTACCCAAAATGGGCAGGTCAAGATCACCGATTTTGGTATCGCTAAGGCCGCCGCCGCGGTGCCGCTGACCCGCACGGGAATGGTCGTCGGCACCGCCCAATACGTCTCCCCCGAGCAGGCCCAGGGATATGAGGTTGGCCCGTCCTCCGACGTCTATTCGCTCGGCGTCGTGGGCTATGAAATGCTGGCTGGTAAGCGCCCCTTCAGCGGCGATTCCTCGGTATCGGTGGCGCTGGCGCACATCAGTCAGGCGCCGGAGCCCTTGTCGACGTCGATTAGCGCGCCCACCCGTGAACTGATCGGCATGGCCCTGCGCAAGGACCCGGGCACCCGCTTCGCCGACGGCAACGAGTTCACCAACGCGATTGCTGCCGTGCGCCAAGGCCAGCGCCCGCCTCAGCCGAAGTCCGCGGCACTCGCGCCTATCGCAGCCGAACCCTCGCCTTCCGCCTCCACGGAGATGCTGGCCAACATGGCGCACCCCACCACGGTGCGTCCGGCCGTTTCCACACCACAGTCTGAAGAGCGCCCTGCCAAGCAGGGGGGCTTCGGCACTGGGCTGCTCATCGCCGTGGCCATCGCCGCCCTCGTGGCTATTGGTTTCATGGCCTATAAGCTGTGGGGCAACACCTCTCCAACTCCGCCGCCTCCGCCCACCGAGGTCATCGTGACCGAAACGGTGGAGCCAGAGACGACGGTGGAAGAGGAACCGGAAAGCCCCGAGACCGTCGAGATCACCACCGTGGAAGAGGAACCTACTCAAGTCACCGTGACAATGACGCACTCTGTCATCCCCTCCCCTTCCGTGACCACGCACCACACGACCCATGAGGAACTACCCACTCTCCCCGCTGAGGAGACGCAGCCACAGGTCAATGACAGCCCAACGCTCGAGCCCGAACTAGACTCACAGAACAACCCCACCGAAGAATCCGCACTACAGGGAGGCCAGTAACCCACCATGGTCAGTGATCGGTACCACCTCCGCCAGTCCATCGGCACCGGCGGTATGTCCGAGGTCTACGAGGCCGAGGACACCGTCTTGGGGCGCACCGTTGCCATCAAGATGCTGCGCCCCGACATGGCGCGCGATGTTAATTTCCGTGAGCGCTTCCGCCGCGAGGCCCAGAACTCCGGCAAGCTCAACCACCCGAACATCGTCGCTGTCTTCGACACGGGTGAAAAAGACATCGACGGCCTGATGGTGCCCTACATCGTCATGGAATACGTGCAGGGGCGCACCCTGCGCGACATTGTCCGTGAGGATGGCCCCATGCCGGTGGAAGAAGCCGCGCGCGTGCTGAAGCCGGTAGCGGATGCCCTTCAGTCTTCCCACGAGGCAGGCATCATCCACCGCGACATCAAGCCGGCCAACATCATGCTCACCAACACCGGCCAGGTGAAGGTCATGGACTTCGGCATCGCCCGCGCGCTGGATGATTCCACGTCCGCGATGACGCAGACCTCCGCCGTCATCGGCACCGCGCAGTATCTTTCCCCGGAACAAGCGCGGGGCAAGCCTGCCGACGCCCGCTCCGACGTCTACGCTCTGGGATGTGTCATGTATGAAACGGTCACTGGGCGCACCCCGTTTGAAGGTGAAACACCTTTTGCTGTGGCCTACCAGCACGTCCAGGAGGATCCAACGCCCCCCTCGGAGCTCATTGACGAAGAGCTCACGGAGCGAGAGCGCCTTGGCGTCGACGCCGTCGTGCTCACGGCAATGGCCAAGCACCCGGCGGATCGCTACCAATCCGCCTGGGAGATGGGCGATGATCTTGATCGTTTGGCACAGGGGCAACTCCCGGAAGCGGCACGCTCCCACGTCAACGATGAGGATCACCCCACCACAATGGTGGCACCCGTGGCCGCGCAACACCGTGCGCCGGTGGCCTCCACCCGTCCTTCGGAAGATGAGGAAGCCGGCTCCGGCTTGAAGTGGCTGGCGGCCTTGCTCGCCGCCTCCCTCGTCGCCATCATTGGCTACTTTGCCTGGGATTTCTGGGATAGCTCCCGCCAAGAGGCCCGCGAGCGCGAGCAGGAGCAGCATGAAGCAGCCCAGCGCGCGAACATGGTCACTGTCCCGAAGGTGGCCAACCGCCCGCGCAATGAAGCGGTCGAAGAGCTGGAAAAGCTTGGCCTGCTGGTGACCGTCAACGAAGAGCCCAGCCCCGATGTGCCCCGCGGCAAGGTGATCCGCGTCAACCCGGCGGAGGGCTCGGAGCTGCAGAAGAATTCTTCGGTCACCCTGACAGTATCTTCTGGCAAAGAGGTCACCGAGGTCCCGGATCTCACCGGCATGAAGCTGGATGAAGCTACCACTGCGCTGGAGGAAGCCGGCTTGGAGCTGAATACCGACGTGGAGCAGGTGAATGATGAGGCCCCCGCGGGCGAGATCATTTCCCAGAACCCAGCGGGCGGCGCGCAGCTATCCAAGGGCTCGAAAGTACGCGTCACGGTATCCAAGGGCCAGAAGGAAGTCAGCGTTCCAGACGTCAGCGGCATGGACCGTGATCGCGCGGTGGAGATGCTGTCCTCCATGGACTTTGACGTCACCGTGAATTCGGTGGATTCTGAGCTGCCGGAGAACCAGGTGCTCAGGGTTGTCGAGCAGGGCCAGAAGTTACCCAAGGGCAGCCAGGTCACCCTGGAAGTCTCCAACTCGATGCTCATCCAGGCACCGGATATTACGCATTCCACGCAGCAGGCAGCCGAATCCGCGCTGCGTGCCAAGGGCTGGTCCGGTTCCCTCGACGTGGGCGAACGCATCCCAACGTCTAACCCGATCGACAGCAACAAGATCGGATGGGCGTCGGCAAGCCGCGGCGATGTCATCCGCAAGGATGAGACCATCCAGGTCCGGTTCTGGGAGTTTGACCCGGCAGCACTGCTGCCGCAGTAGCTCTCATTGCCGCAGCTGCTAAGGTATCTCACAGATTAACCACCCCTATTCTTCGTGAAGGTGTAATAATGCCAAAGTCCAAGATCACGACGGAGGGCTCTGCACTCCCGCAGTCCTCCAGCTCTGCTACTAACCGCACCCCGGTCAAGATCAACTCTGAGGGCACCCCGAAGTGGTACATCGCCATCATGCTGGGCCTCATGCTCCTCGGCCTGCTCTGGCTGGTGGTGAACTACCTGGCCGGCGAGTCCATTCCGTTCATGCAGGAGCTGGGACCGTGGAATTACGGCATCGGCTTCGGCCTGGCCATCATCGGTCTGTTGATGACGATGGGCTGGCGTTAACTTTCAGCACCGCCGATGAACTCCTCGAAGTTCTATAGCATCGCCGGCGTCGGCTGCATCATTTTGGTGATGCTCACCGTCACGGTGGATAAAAACTTCCTCACCCCCGGCGCACTCGTCCTCGCCGGCCTCGGCGTCACCCTAACACCGCTGGCCGTCCGCTACCCACGCGTGGCGGCCTGCGGGTACGGTGCGCTTTTTGCACTGGCGATGTGGTTTTCCGATTGGCGGTCTTTCCTGCTCTTGGCGTGGAGCCCCGTCATCGTGGGCATCGTGGCGTTTCGCACGCGCTGGCTGTGGGCCGTTCCCCCAGCGGTGGCGTACACCTACATCGTCACGACGGATCCTTCGATTAATTATCTGCCTGTTTTCGACCCGTTAAGCCTGTCGATACCGCTTGTCTTGTATGCGGTGGCCATCGTCATTGGGGCCGTACTGCGCAGAACCTGGGACCAGCGTCTTGCCGCTGAGCAACGCGCCGCTGAGGAACGCGAGGCGCTTATGACAGCCCTCCATGATTCGGTCGCCGCGACCTTAACCTCCGTGGTCATGCGTTCTGAGACCCTAGCGCTGACCCAAACGGATCCCTCAGCGGCCGACTCCGCAGAGGCAATTGCTAACGACGCCCGCCGCGCCATGGGCGAGGTCCGCGACCTGCTACGCGTGATGAAGAATGAGAGCGTGACTCAGGGAGTTAAGTCCTTGGAAGAAGACCTCGACACCATGGTTAGCTTCCTGAGCAGTCATGGTTTTCAGTGCGAAGCACAGACCAATATGGGCAAGAACGGTGAGCTTGCGCTGCCGGAAAAGCTCTCCCTCGTGTTCTCTGAGCTCGCCATCAACATCCTCAAGTACGCTCGCCCTGAATCCCGTGTAAGCATCGAGGCAACGAGCACCTCTAAGACCATCGACGTGGTGATCACTTCCGTGATTGCGGCTCAGCAATCACGCCAATACATGACGACGAATCTGGGCTTGGGTGAAATAGCCCGCCGCGTTCGCCGAATGCACGGCAGCTTCGGCAGCGGCAAAGAAGGCGAGCACTGGGTCACGCGCCTTTCTCTTCCCACCGCCAGCCTCAGAAAAATATAGTAAGCTTTCCCGGTAGTCCGCCATTTCTTAAATTTAAAAAGGGTTTGACATGCGTACTTCCCTCGCCGTTGCCGCCGCAGCACTCGCGCTGTTTTCCGCGCCAATCGCCAGCGCCGCTGAGGCTCCTGCTGACACCACCGTTGACACCGCTACTGAGAACACTGAGTCCACCGGATTCACCTTCTACAAGTCTTTCGCGGGCGAATTCGCCGATCACTTCCGTTGCTCCAACAGCCCCCAGCTCTGGTGGTGCGGCTAAACTGTTCCCATGAGCATTCGGGTTTTCCTCGTTGATGATGATGAGCTCGTTCGCTCGACGCTCCGCGTCTACTTCCAGACCACCGAGGACATCACGGTGGTCGGTGAGGCAACTAACGGCGCCGATTGCTTAGCCCAGCTTGACGAAGCCAAGCCGGACCTCGTCCTCGCCGATATTCACATGCCGCACATGGACGGCATTACGCTGCTCAAGCACCTTAACTCCGCGCCGAATCCCCCGA
Source organism: Corynebacterium guaraldiae (assembly GCF_053480195.1). Taxonomy (NCBI): domain Bacteria; kingdom Bacillati; phylum Actinomycetota; class Actinomycetes; order Mycobacteriales; family Corynebacteriaceae; genus Corynebacterium; species Corynebacterium guaraldiae. The sequence continues at coordinate 152,719 of NZ_JBRBAU010000006.1, forward strand.
CGTTTTTGGCCGTCACCGCCTTCGACTCGGATGACACGATGCTGAAGATCCTGCGGGCGGGCGGCGCGGGCTATATCTTGAAGAACCAGCGCCCGCGCTCCATCATCGAAGCGGTCCGCGCCGCCGTGGAGGGCGGCACCGTCGTGGCACCCGCCGCCATGCACCGTTTGGTGGACTACATTGGGGAACCCGCCACCCCACGCGATCCCGTCGCCGCCGCCATTGAGAGCCACGAGCTTCACGACGCCGAAATTGCCGTCCTCAAACTCCTCCTCGCCGGCAACTCCAATTCTGAGATCGCTGCCGCCACCCACTATTCCGAATCCGCCGTGAAGAAGCATGTCTCACGCCTCATCACCATCTTCGGCGCCAGCACGCGCCTGAACCTAGTGGCCAAGATTCTGGGCGGCGCTGGCTCTTAAGCCCGACCCAACTCTGCTCGGTTAACGGGCTTCTCCCCCAAATGGCGGAGGCTAAAGATTGCCTGCTTAGGCGATGTTTCTCATGCCCCTGATCAATATCGTCAGAGGTATGAACACCGTATTCACTGCTCGAGACATCACCGTCTCCTTCGCCGGACATGAGGTTGTCCACGGCGCGAACCTCACGGCATCGCCCGGACGGATCACCGCTTTGCTTGGTCCAAACGGCGCCGGCAAATCCACCACGCTCCGGGCTGCCCTCGGCTTGGTGAAAGCCACCGGAACGAAGCACATCAATGGCACCATCGGGCTGCTCCTCGACGATGGCGGCCTCGTTACCAGTCTCACCGGGCGTCAGCATCTCCACGCAATGGCGAGGCTATATGGCGTCGATAAGTATCGGGTACAAGAGGTTTTAGAGCTTGTCGATATGTCGCACCGCTGCGACCGGCAGCTCAAAACTTACTCGTTAGGCATGAAACGGCGTATAGCGCTAGCGGGAGCTCTGTTACAAGATCCCGACATCATCATCTTGGACGAGCCGTCCTCTGGTCTTGATCCTGACGGCATTCGTTGGCTGGGCGAAGTCTTGTGTGCGGAAGCTTCCCGTGGGAAGGCAATTATCATGGCAACCCATCATCTGGCTGAAGCGGCCGCAGTCGCCCACGACGTAGTCATCATTTCTCGTGGTCACACCACATTCACAGGCGTTCTCAGTGAAATCCCTGACCTTGAAGCCGCCTACTTCGCCCACGCTACGAAAGGCTAGACATGAAATCCGAGCTTTATACCCTTCGTCACCTCCCGAACGTGCTGATCGTCGCGATACTCGCAGTTATGATGGCGGGCATCAGCGCTGTCCTGCAGTGGGCACTTCCGTTCCTTTTGAAAATTGACCCGCCACAAGTCGGTGACAGTCCAACAGGCCAACAGGTGCAGGCGCTTATCGACGGCTCCGACCCCACGACGTCCAGTTTCCAATTGGCCGCCCTCGATATCACAGGTTCTGGCCAGTCCACAGGCATTTCAATCTTCCTCATCGCCATTGTTGCACTCACAATCACTGCAGCTAGCTACCCATTTTCCAGCGGTGCAGTGGTGTGGAAGGTGGTTGGCGCTGGTTCGCGTATGAAATGGGCGAGTTCTTTGATCGTGGCGGTGCTGAATACCGTCCTCCTAGTATGCGTGGCAGCGTGCGTTCTTAACTCACTGATCGCACTGGTTGCGGCTCCGATGAATGATGTTTCTCTGGTTGCTTCTGCTTCTAATGTCGCTGTCGTGTGGCTGCGAGGCAGCTTGGCCGTGCTACTACTGACCCTCGCGATCATCGGTGTCGTATTAGCCATACGGAGAATCGGTCCAGCCATCGGGGTCATTGTCGCAGTGTTGATGGCAGGAGTGATCTTGGGAACTATCGGCGTCATGGCCGGGTGGGAACCGTATCTTTACAGTTGGCTTCCTTCTTCTGCTGTGTCAATTGCTGGTGGACAGGGGGCAACGCAAACTATGAATCCATGGGTAGGTATTGCTGTACTTGCCGGCTGGTCGGTTGTGAGCATGGGACTTGGGCTCACCCGCTTTTACCGGGCAAATCTTTAACATGGACTTCATGAATCGCCTTTCAGCCAGAGACATCGCTCTCGCTGTCATCGTTCTATCCCTTGACCTCGTTGGGTTCCTAGTGGCTAGCTCGATGGAACCAACCCCCTTCAATACCGCATTGTCTCCAGCGCAGTTCTGGCTGATTCTTGTTGCCATCATTGCCAAAGGCATCCTCCTGCTTTGGCGCCGTAAATTTCCCTTAAGCGTCCTACTCGGGATTTCTGCTACTGAGCTTCTGTGGTCCCTCTACTGTCTCGTCACCGCAGACCACAGCCTCGGCTACAACGGTATCGCTGCCTCGGTGGCTGCGTTTTCGCTAGCGCTGCACACGAACTCAAAAACTCGCGACTCTATTTCCCTCATTATCTCGGGTCTCATTGTCGGCGTCCTCCGCGCCATTGCCATGCCACCGCTGGGAGGAATCGAGCCTCCACTTTTTACTCTGCTCACAGCCTTGGGCTGGCTGCTCCCCCTCATAGTGTTCTTTGCTATTGGACTCGCTGTCCGCAATAACCGTGAGCTCACCGCATCCCTCGCCCGCCAAGCAGAACTCGCTGAGGAAAACGCCATTGTCGAGGAGCGCGCCCGCATTGCGCGGGAGCTTCACGACACCACCGCCCATCACCTCTCAGCCATCGCCATCCAAGCTCAAGCCGCACAGGCATGCATCGATGTCAACCCCACCGCTGCCAAAGAGCATCTCCAACACGTGACCTCGTCGACGACGAAAGCACTCCAGGATGTCCGCGCGACCGTTGGCAAGCTTTCGGTTTCCGATGCCGAAATACACCGCATCCCTCAGCCGACAAACATGTCTGCGCTAATTTCGGAGGTTCGCGCTCTAGGGCAGGCAGTAACGTTTTCGGACACCTCCCACTTGTCGGAGGGCGAGTTGATCGCGGCTTATCGAATCACCCAAGAAGCTCTGACAAATGCCCGCAAGCATGCAACAGGCGCGCCTGTTGATGTCATGCTGAGCGATGATGAACTGCGGATAATCACCCGCGGCACTTTCACACATAGCCCCGCGGGCCGTGGCACCATCAGCATCCAAGAGCGCGCCCGAGCTGTCGGTGCAACCGCTTTCAATGAACCTACCGAAGATGGTTGGCTGGTGCTCATTACCTGGAGGAAGCCATGATTCGAGTCTTGTTAGTTGATGACCAACCTCTGATCAGACAGGGATTAAAAGCAATCTTCGAGGCCACCGGTGAGATCAAAGTTGTGGCTGAGGCAGCTTCCGGGAATGAGGCGATAGCGGCTGCAAAGGCTCGCGACATTGACGTGGTGTGCCTCGATATCCGCATGCCTGACGGGGACGGGATCTACGCAACCACGGAGATTAACAAACAAGACAATCCCCCAGCAGTCATCGTGATCACCACCTTTGACCTAGACGAATACGTCTTTGGTGCCCTCGAAGCCGGTGCCTGTGGCGTCATGCTGAAAGACTCCCCAATGACCGACCTCATCCAAGGAGTCAAACACGCGGCCTCAGGTGAAGGCATGGTCGACGCTGCGGTTACTAAAAGGGTGATTGCAGAATTTGGTCGGCGGAAAGCGCGGGCCACGGTAGATTCAGCCCTACTCACGCCGCGCGAACTCGAGTGTGTACGGGCCCTGGGCAAAGGATTAACCAACATCGAAATCGGGCGCGAGCTGTATTTGGAGCCCTCTACGGTCAAGACTCATTTGTCATCTGCGATGGCCAAAGTGGGAGCTCGTTCGCGAGTACAGCTCGTGATCTGGGCCTTTCGCGCAGGAGTGGTGAGCTAACTAGGGGGCGCAGTTCCCAACACCACCTCGCAACCGGAGCACTGTTAACACCTTGGGTACAAAGTTATCCACAGGGTGGGGATAACTCTGTGGAAAACGAATTCCACAGCCTTTCTCCACACCCTGTGGATAAGTGTTTTCACGCTTCCCACAGCCCGTACAAAAACTTCGAACACAACCGATTAAGCTGCTGATCTGCGGTTATCTTGGCGCACACGTTCGGTAAATTACAAAAATGTAGTTATCCACAATGTGGATAACTTATGTGGAATTCTTTCGCACAGAGGTTTTGGTGGATAACACGCCCGAGTTATCCCCAAAGCCCAGCTCGCAGCGCCGCTGCAACAGCAGCTATCACCCCGATAAGCCATATCCCCAGCCAACGCAGCCACGCACGTTGGCGAAAGAGGAATGGTGCCAACAGCAGTCCTGTGAGCAAGCCACCCAAGTGCCCCCACACGGAGACGTTCTCCGCCACGAAGCTGTAGACAACGTTGGCTACAACGAGAACGATGGGCGCGCGCAGGTCTAGACCGCGGCTGCGGTACACACCAATGAGTAAACCCATGAGCGCAAAGAGGGCTCCGGAGGCGCCCACCGTAGGCGTGCCGAAATCCATCCACAGCACTGCGGCGGAAGAGCCCACAATGGAGATGAGATAGGCCGCCGCATACAGCGCGCTACCCAGAGCGCGCTCTACTTCCCTGCCCACAAAGAACAGCATCACCATGTTGACCAAGAGGTGCCCGGCGTCGAGATGCATAAAGCCCGCGGTAATGACAGTTGTGGGGTGCTCGGACACTTCAGGGCCCCACAGCGTCCAGTTTTGGGCCAGCATGCTGCGATAGTAGGGCGCGGAGAGGGACGAGCCTTGAATGGCCGCGGCACACCAGGCACCGATACACAGCACCATAAGCACCAGGGTGGCCGGTGCTGATTTCAGATAGTTCTTCACGCAGACTCCTAAAACAACGAGCCCGCCACCACATCACGTGGCAGCGGGCTCAGATGAAAAGCTAAGAACGCTTAGGCGATCTCGATGGACTCAATGACAACGTCCTCAGCCGGACGGTCCATGCGGTCGGTGGAGACCTTCGCAATCTTGGACACGACTTCCTGGGAAGCCGCGTCGGTGACCTCACCGAAGATGGTGTGGTGGTTGTTCAGGTGCGGGGTCGGCGCCACGGTGATGAAGAACTGGGAGCCGTTGGTGCCCGGGCCGGCATTCGCCATGGCCAGCAGGAACGGGCGGTCAAACTGCAGCTCCGGGTGGAACTCATCCTGGAACTGGTAGCCGGGGCCGCCACGGCCGGTGCCGGTCGGGTCGCCGCCCTGGATCATGAACTGGTCGATGACGCGGTGGAAAATAGCGCCATCGTAGAACGGGCCGGACTGCTCGCCCTTGGCGTTCTGGGTGGTGTAGTCCTTCTCGCCCTTAGCCAGGCCGATGAAGTTCTCAACGGTTACCGGTGCGTGGTTACCGAACAGGTCGATAACAATGTCACCGTAGTTGGTGTGCATCGTTGCAGTTGCGGTCTTCTGAGTCATGCCAGCCATTGTATGGAAATTTCCACCATTTCGTTGTTCCGCCGCGACGCTGTCAGCGATCTGCGTAGGGTTGCAAGCATGATTCGCGCCGTTCTCTTCGATCTCGATGACACCCTCATGGACCACACCGCCGCGATGCATGCGGCCGTCGAGGAGTGGCTGCCGGGCGGGCACCATGAGCGCTTCGCGGAGATCGAAAAGAAGTGGTTCGCCGCCTACGAGCGCGGCGAGGTCACCCACCAAGGTCAGCGAGTGGAGCGCTGCCGCGAATTCCTGGGCCGCCCGGAGATGACGGAGCAGGAGGCACTGGCGGAATATGCCAAGTATTTGGCCGCGTACGAAAAGCACTGGCAGGCGCTTGGCGACGCCCGCCCCACCCTCCAGCACGTCCTGTCCCGCGGCCTCAAAGTGGGCATTTTGACGAACGGAGCTCGCCAGATGCAAGAGGGCAAGCTAAAGGCGGGCGGGCTCGACCTGCCAGGCGTTGAGCTCTTTCCCACCGTGGAAATGGCTAAGCCAAAACCTCACCGAGAGGCCTACCTCGAGGCTTGTCGGCGCCTAGAGGTAGAGCCTGGCTCCACACTCATGATTGGTGATTCGGTGGCCAATGATGTCGAAGGCGCCCGGGCCGCAGGGCTCAAGGCGCTGCACTTCGATAGGGCCGGAAACGGAGACATCGCCGCGCTCAGTGAGCTGACGGCGATGAACGGTTTAAATCCAGAGATTTAAACCCCTAAAGGTTAGAGCGGACCTCGTCGCGGGCGAGGACCAGGTTGCGCAGGGAGGCCTCGGTCTCCTCGTAGCCGCGAGTCTTCAGGCCGCAGTCCGGGTTGACCCACAGGCGCTCGACCGGCACGTTCTTGAGTGCCGCGCGGATGAGCTCGGCCATCTCCGCCACGGACGGGATGCGCGGAGAGTGGATGTCATAGATACCCGGGCCAATCTCAGAGTGGAACTTCTCATCGATGTCCTCCAGCAGCTCCATTCGGGAGCGGGCGGCCTCGATGGAGGTGACGTCGGCGTCCAGGCCGGCGACGGCGTCAATGATCTGGCCGAACTCCGAGTAGCAGAGGTGCGTGTGGATCTGGGTTTCAGGCTTCGCCTGCAAGGAAACCACTCGGAAGGAGCGCACGGCCCAGTCGAGGTAAGCCTTGCGGTCCTTCTCGCGCAGCGGCAACAGCTCACGCAGGGCGGGCTCATCGATCTGGATGATGTCGATGCCGGCCTCTTCGAGGTCGCGGACTTCGTCGGCCAGCGCCACGCCGAGCTGGTCGGCGGAGACGGACTGGTGGACGTCATCGCGCACGAAGGACCAGGCCAGAATGGTCACCGGACCGGTGAGCATGCCCTTGACGTGCTTCTCGGACAGGGACTGCGCAAACTTCGCCCACTCGGTGGTCATGGCCTTCGGGCGGGAGATGTCACCAACCACGATTGGCGGACGGGTGCAGCGGGAGCCGTAGGACTGGACCCAGCCGTTCTCGGTGACGACGAAGCCGTCGAGAAGCTCGGCGAAGTACTGCACCATGTCGTTGCGCTCCGGCTCGCCGTGGACCAGGACGTCGAGGCCCAAGCGCTCCTGCAGCTCGATGACGGACTTCACCTCGTTGCGCAGGGCCTCGGTGTAGTCGGCGTCGGAGAGCTCGCCCTTGCGGTGCGCGGCGCGGGCAGCGCGGATCTCAGAGGTCTGCGGGAAGGAACCGATGGTGGTGGTCGGCAGCTGCGGCAGGCCGAGGGCCTCCTGTGCCTTGTTGCGCTCCGCGAACTCCGGCTGGCGCTGGACCTGGCCCTCCGGCAGCTGCGCGGTGCGCTCCTGCACGGCCTGGTTGTGGATGCGGGAGGACTCGGCGCGGGTGCGCACGGCGCGGTCGGCCTGCGCGTATGCCTCCGGGGCGTCGAGCGGGCCGGCGGCGAGTGCTACGACCTCGCGGATCTTCTCGTCGGCGAAGGCGAACCAGGTGGCAACGTCGACCGGCAGGGAGGTCTCCGCCTCGACGGTGTGCGGGACGTGCTGCAGGGAGACGGAGGTGGTTACGGTGACGCCTTCGCCCAGGGTCTCGAGCTTTTCGCGCAGGTCGCGCAGGTTGGCGGCCCAGACGTTGCGGCCGTCGACGAGGCCGGCGGCGAGGTGGGTGGCTTCGGCAAGCTTAGCGACGCGCTCGAGGTAGGAATTGTCCAGCGCCAAGGTGCCCACTGAGAGATCCACCTGGACCGCTTCCGGCTTGAGCTCAGCGATGACGTCAAGGCCAGCATTGAGGGAACCATAGGGCGTGGTCAGGTAGACCTGCGGGCGCTTCTCCGCGCTAAGGATGCGGCCATAGGCGGACTTGAGTGCGGCAGCCAAGGTGGCGTCGTCAGCCGCGGCGAGGTCGGCTACGAGGGCCGGCTCGGCGAGCTGGATCCATTCGACGCCGGCGTCGTGAAGCTCAGCCAATACGGTGAGGTAGGAGTCCACGAGCTCATCAAGGCGGTCGAGGGGCTGCTTGGTGGCGCCCTCGGCCAGCTTGGACAGGGCCAGCAGGGTCACCGGGCCAACGAGGACCGGGCGGACGGTGTGGCCGGCGGCGCGGGCCTCCTCCACGATCTTGAGCACGCGCTGCGGGCGGGCGGTAAAGGCCTGGTCATCGGCGATCTCCGGGACGATGTAGTGGTAGTTGGTGTCGAACCACTTGGTCATCTCCAGCGGCGCGGTGTCCTTGTTACCGCGAGCCAGGGTGAATTCGTCATCGAGGCTCTCGCCCTGGACAGCGCCTACAGTCAGGGCGGTTTCCAGGACGTGGTCGTAGTAGGCAACGTCGGCCGGGATGGCGTAATCCTCCGTGAGACCCAGCTCCTTGAGGCGGGCGTAGGTATCGAGGCGCAGGGAGTGCGCGGCGGATTCGAAGGTCTCGGCATCAATCTTGCCGGACCAGTAGGACTCCAGCGCACGCTTGAGTTCGCGGTGGGCGCCGACGCGCGGGTAGCCCTCAATAGTGGCCTTGGGGAATGGTGCGGTCATGGGGTGACTCCAATTCGATTAAGCAGGTCAGTCGTAATGTCTGGATTGTTGTGCGTGTAGATGTGCAGCCCGTCGGCGCCGGCGTTCATCACCGATTTCGCCAGGGAGGCCGTAATCTGCATGCCGATTTCTTTCTCTTCCTCGGGGGAGTTCGCTGCCGCGAGCTGGTCGAGGACCTTGGTCGGCCCGTCCAGCCCGGACAGCTGGCACATTCGCTCCACCCGAGCGCGGCTAGTCATCGGCATGATCCCGGGAATGAGCGGAATGCGCACGCCCGCCAGCCGGGCGCGCTGGGCGAAGCGGACGTAATCCTCCGCGTCGAAGAAGAGCTGGGTGATGGCGAAGTCGGCGCCGAGGCGTTGCTTGGCCAGGAGAACGTCGATGTCCTCGTCCGCCGTGGCGGACTCGGCGTGGCCGTTGGGGTAGCAAGCCACGCCCACGGCCAAGCGCCCAGCGGCCAAGCGCGCCACGCGGGCAGATTCCCAGCGGCGAATGAGCCGGACGAGGGAGTCGGCGTGCGGCAGGTGGCCTTCGGGCATGCCGCCCTCTGGCAGGTCGCCGCGGAGCGCGAGAAGGCCGCGCACGCCGGCGTCGACGAGCGTGTCGATCCAGCCAACGAGCTCTTCCTCCGTGCCGGCAGTGCAGGCCAGGTGCGCCAGGGGACGCATCGCGGTATCTCGCGAAATCTTCTCAATGAAGGCCGCGGTTCCCTCCAGCCACCCGGAGCGCTGGGAGCTGGTGACGGCGATGTAATCGGGGTTATATGCGGCAAGCGTGTCGAGCAAGCGGTCAATCTTTTTGGCGTCCGCATCGTGGCGCGGCGGGATCACCTCGAAGGAGAGAGCGGTGCGCTGTGGGCGCTTAGGCGTATCTTCGCTGATTTGGTCTAGTGGCGCGGATGCGGAGAGTCGCGGGGACATGCTCACCTCCTCTGCAGGTTATCGTGGTCGGTCATCTTTGCGTTGGGGAAAAACGTACCAAGCTGTCCATTTTGATCGAAAGCATTTATGCAATGGTCATACCTTTCTAACCCAGCCAGCTGCACCGTTGCCGAAACCTACGGTGAATAAAAAGGCGACTGTTCCGTACAAAGCTGTCTATTTTCTTTGAACCGCTCCCTCCTTGCGGCCCGTGGTGGCAGGACGTGGCTGCCGCCACTACGCTGAAAGGGAGTAACCAGCACCAACGCGGACACTCATGTACAGTGTCCCGTCCGGTGCCGACAATCACTCCATAAACTATTACCCACAGAGCAACTACCTCAGCATCGACGTAAAGGAGCATCTCTCCCGATGAACCCCACCGCACTGTCCACAGCTATTAGCGCCACCTCCGCCCTGGTGGAGCGCCTCAAGGAACGCCGCGATGAGAAGGCTCGTGAGGCCTACTCCGTGTTGGAAACTGCGGCTGCCCGCATGGAAGAGCGCGATGGCGAGTGGTTCCCGGAGGCCCGCCGCGAAGCCGGTGCCGTGACCAAGGCCGCGCACGCCCGCCTCGAGCGCACCCTCGAACAGCTCAAGGAGCGCAGCGAGGAAGCCACCGAGAAGCTCTCTGAGGCTGCATCAGAGGCCCAGGACAAGGCCTCCAAGCAGTGGAAAAAGACCCAGAAGCAGGCAGAAAAGAAGACCTCCAAGGCCCGCAAGCAGGCTAAGAAGAAGGCTTCTAAGGCTGAGAAGAAGGCGCAGAAGCAGAGCGCCCAGCTGCAGAAGAAGGCCCGCCGCCTCAGCGGCAAGGACAAGAAGAAGGGCTCGAAGATCTGGCTGATCTCCGCGCTCGTTGCCGCCATTGCTGCCATCGGCGGTGGCATCTACTACTTCTTCGCCCAGAAGAAGGAGAAGGAATCCGCCGTTCCGCCGCGCGTTGAGGACTTCTCCTCCCCGTCCGCGCCGCAGGGCTCCACCTTGGTCTACACCTCCACCACTGAGGATGATGCCAAGAAGGAGTCCGACTTGGCTGAGGAGGGCGTCGTCGAGCGCGACGAAGAGCTGCTGGGCTCGCTGGATGAGCAGCTGGCCAAGCACCGCGAGGAAGAAACCGCTATTCAGGACGCCGTCGAGACCGAGATCGAGGTCAGCAACGCCGACAAGAAGGATGCCGACACCTCCCGCATCACCGATGATCACGAGTCCGAGGGCAAGCACCGCCTCCAGACCGAGGACGAGAACTAACCCCCCCCCAACCTTGGGGGTGCGCATTTCGTTGCCTTGATCTCACTGCGTTGCCCCCGCGCGCCCGACCTGCTTGAATTGAAGGCTAATCGGCATCGATCCTCAAAGATCGGTGCCCGCGCGCTGTTTTGCGCGGGAAGCCCTATCAACAGCAGGCAAGGAGATCAGGCATGAGCTTTGAGTCGCTCGTAGTCAAGCTCAAGAGCGGGGAGACCTTTTATTTCCCCGCAGGTGCCGTGAGCGGCGATCCGTCCACCCGCGTGGATAACCTGCGCTTTGCCATTGAAAACGGCACGCAGTTTAACTCCGTCGATGATTATGGAGTCGACCGCGAGTTCAACGGTTATGACGTGGAAAATTACCACTTGGCTTAATTCCCCACAGTGAGTCACCGATCGTAATCTGAATCACTCATCCATCCTTTTGCGCTATAGGATGAGTCTTTATGACTCACTATCCACGCATGCGGACGTGGTCGTGGTATCTCCCCGATGAGCCACCTACCGGCGAGGTTTCCCTCACCGAGACCACCAACTTCTCCCGCCCAGCTAAAGCAACGTGGCATCTGCTCGGCGCCCAGCGCACCGGCGTTATCGGCATCTTCGTTGCCACCCTCATCAACGCGCCGCTGGGCGCGTTGGTCTCCGTCATCATCGGCCAGACCACGCAGTATGCCTTCTCCGAGCCCTCCTGGCGCACCGTAGCGCTGCCGCTTGCGGCCACGGCGATCCTCCTCTTCATCGCCTATATCTGCGAGGCCACGGCGGATGCTTTCACAGACTTGTCCCAAGCACGCACCACCCATACGCTGCGCCTGAACCTTCTGGATAAGTTGCTGGGCGCTTCCACCGCAGGCATTAGCCCCGGCCGGCTGCTCAACACGATGGATGAGGATTCGCACTACATCGGCCAACTCAAGCAGATCCTCAACTTCCCACTGGTCATGGTGGGCTACCTCTTGGGCGCGGTGGTCAGCCTGGCCCCGATTTCCTGGCAGGTCTCAGCTGTGCTGCTGGTTGGCGCACTCGCCACCGCGCTGGCCTCCTGGGCCACCACGAAGCCGCTGACGAGGATCGCCGCGCGCCGCCGCCAGTTGGAGAACACCGCGCTTTCACTCGCCACGGACTTCGCTCAAGGCTCCCGGGTCATCAAAGGCCTCGGCGCCAAGGACATCGCGCGCCAACGTTTTTCCGACGCCGCCCAGAACTCCTTGGGCGCCATGCTCCGCGAGGCCAAGCTATCCTCCCTCATGGCCTGGCTGCGCCAGATGGTTCCCGCCTCCTTTGCCGTGGGCATTCTTGCCTGGACCTCCTGGGAAACCTTCGAGGGCCGCATCGCCCCCGGCGGGATGATGGCGATCACCATGCTCGTCCCGCCCGCGCTCACAGCATTAGGTGTGTCTCTCGGCCTGCTCACGGAGAACTGGGCGCGGGCACGTGCCTCCGTGGAGCGCGTCGGCGAGCTGCTCGGCCAGCTTTCTTCCAACACCACTGAGGCCGCCGGCACGCCGATTAACCTCTCCCCCGGCTTGCACGTGTGGATGCCTATCAGCACAAAGGGGCGCAGCACCGTGGACTCTTGGGTGCGCTACCTCCATGAGCACGGTGCCTTGTGCCCGCCCCACCGCATCTCCGTGTTGGAGGGCACCCTGCAGGACAACGTCGATCCGCTGCGAAGTGCTAGCGCTACGCAGCTTCACGCCGCCCTTTACGCCTCCGCCTGCGAGGATATTGTTATCCGCCTCGGTGGGCTTGGTCCCAACGGTGAGCTGCCCACCGCGCCCATCGGTGAGGCGGGCCTCAACCTCTCCGGCGGCCAGCGCCAGCGCGTCGCGCTTGCCCGCGCGCTCGCCCTCGACCCCGATGTCCTCGTGCTGGACAACCCCACGACGGGGCTGGATTCGTTGACCCTGGCGGACGTCGCCAAGCGCGTGCGTGAACTGCGCGCCGGCAAGACCACCATGATCATTACATCCGCCTCCACGTGGGCCGCCAACGCCGATGAGGTGGTGGAGCTATGAGCCAGCAGGATCGCGCGGATGCCCTTGCACCTGCCTCCCCGCGGGAGTGTCTCCGTTTTCTGAAGACCCTGCCCAGTGCGCCCAGTCGGCTTGGCATCGCCCTTTTCTTCGGCCTGTTTACCGTTACGGTCATCATGATGAACCTGGTCTCCCAGGTGCTTGGCCGCGTCGTGGACATCATCCAGGGCGTGGAGATCCCCATCCTTGGCACGGGGCGCGCAGCCATGGTGGGCGCGCTCGTTGTTATCGCGGTGGGCTTCCTCGTGGAGGTCACCGGCCGCACCGTGGGCCGCTTATTGGTTACCTCCACCACCCGCCGGCTCTCGGTGGATCTGCGCACCTCAGCGCTGGATTCCACCCTCGGCGCCCCCGTGCCCGCCGTCATGGAATTGGGCACCGGTAACATCATCACGCGCCTATCCAAGGACATCGACACCGTCGTCATGACCATCTCCATGATGGGTGACCGCCTCGTGCTCACGCTCTTCATGCTGCCGCTGACCGCGCTCATGATGATCTTCATTCACCCCGCTTATGCGCTGCTTTTCATCGCGGTAAGTTGTCTGCTCTACCCCTTCATCCGCGGCACCATGCGGGATATCCCCGCCGTGGCCAACGAGGTGTCCTCGGTGGAGGCCTACCGCAACAACGTGCTGCTGGACACGATTCGCGCCCTGGAGACCCTCCGCCAGTTCTCCCTGAAGGATTGGGCGCATGCACGCATGGAGCGCTATTCCTGGGACACGGTACAGGCCTGGGGCGACAAGGTGCCGCTCATCAACCGCATCCTGGGCCAAGGCGCCCTGGCCTTCGCGGTGTTGCTGCTGGGCTCCGTCCTCATGTCCGTGCCGATGGTGATGTGGGAATGGTTGACACCTGGCGAGGCCACCGCCGCCGTGCTGCTGGTCATGCGGTTGGAGATCCACGTGTTCAACATCCTCTTCTTCGCCGGCGAGATCCAGCATTCCGTGACGTCCCTCGGCCGCGCGGTGGCCCTGGCCACCTTGGACAACAGCGCTGGTACGAAGGAGCTCAAGGACACTCCCCGGCTGAACGACGCCCCCACCATCTCCATCGAGCACCTTTCCTACGCCTACCCCGGCGGGGCACGCGTGCTTGACGACGTCTCCCTGACCCTCACCGCCGGCACCACCACCGCCCTGGTGGGTACCTCCGGTGCGGGTAAATCCACGCTCGCCGCCCTCGTGGCGGGCCTGCAGTACCCATCGGCGGGGAACATCAGCCTCGATGGCATCGATACCGCCTCAGTGCCCAATACGTGGATTACAGAGCACGTCGCGCTCATTACCCAAGAAGTCCATCTCTTCTCCGGCACCTTGCGCGAGGACCTGCTCCTGGCCAAACCTGACGCCAGCGATGAGGATCTATGGCAGGCGCTTAACACCGTGGGCTTGGATAAACATTCGCGGTGGCTGCCCCAGGGCCTCGATACGCTCATTGGTGCGGGCAACGAAGAGATCGGTGCGGAGGCCGAGCAACAGCTTTCCCTGGCTCGCATGATCCTGCGCCAGCCGCCGGTGCTCATTATGGATGAGGCCACCTCCGAAGCCGGCTCCGAGCACGCCAAGGTACTCGAAAGCGCCGCCAAGGCAGTCACCAAGGGGCGCACCGCGCTCGTCGTTGCCCACCGCCTGGACCAGGCCCGCGAGGCCGACCGCATCATCGTGATGGAACAGGGTCAGATCGTTGAGGATGGCACCCACGCCGAGCTGATGGACCTGGGCGGGCGCTATGCCTCGGCCTATTCCCAATGGGAGCACGGCTCATAGGTGGTGCACGCCGCGTCCTACCATGGAAGCTATGCATCTTCTTTCCCTCACCGAAGCTGACCGCACCTACCTCGCCCGTATTAACTTTCTTGCCGATACCTTCGGCGATGAGCACAAGGAACTCCCCGCGGGCTTCGAGGAAGGTTTTGATTATTACCTCGGCGGTTGGGAACCTTCCCGCGGTGGATTCATCGCCTGGGAGGGCCACGTCCCTGCTGGTGGCGTGTGGCTGAATTGGGGCACAGCTGAGCGCCATGGTTTCGGCCACGTTGCCGAGGGCATTCCGGAGCTCGCGCTAGCTGTGGAACCTCGCTTCCGCAGCCAAGGAGTGGGCACCATGCTTATCGACGCCGCCACCGAACTTGCCCGCGAGATGGGCGCCCCAGGTATCTCGCTGTCAGTGGCTAAAGACAACGACCGCGCCCACCGCCTTTACCTGCACCTTGGCTTTGAGCCGGTGAGCGAGAGAAGCGGGCACATCGTCCTGGTCAAGCGCTTCAAGGATGTGGCCTAAACGACAGGATGTGTTGGTGAGGTTGGGTGGTTAGCTGGTCTGGCGTGCTGGTATTAGGATGATTTCACTTATCCGGAGGGATACCCCAGCCTCGGGCCGGAAATACCGCCGGGGAAGTGC
>NZ_JBRBAU010000007.1:0-158740 GCF_053480195.1 Corynebacterium guaraldiae
TACGCGCCGCACCCGAGTGGTGCGGCTACCGGAAGTATCACCCCGAGCGCCGCGAGCTGCTACCAGATACTCACTGAAGCGCTACCAGATAGTCACGACACTGCTACCAAATAGCCGGTCGCAACAGTCAAAGACCCCCCAAACAGGTCGCTGGACACGAACCTGGACCCATGCCAACGTGCGCAAGGCCTACAACAGCCTCAACCACCTCTGGCGCAGCAAACTGCTATTTGTCTACCTCAACCCGCCTGAAGAAGTCCTTGATACTGACCGGATCAAAGCCACCACCAACAGCCTGGAAGGCGGAATCAACTCCCAGCTGAAACTACTAGCACGAACCCACCGCGGACGACGCGGAGAACACCAACGCCGAATGCTGGAGTGGTGGCTCTACCTAAAAACTGAACTGCCCGACGATCCCGTAGAAATCGCCAGGCAATCCAACTGGGGACAGGACCAACTCGCCAAAGTACAAACCCTGACCCACAACGAGAACCAAGCCGACCACGAAACAGGACGACCAGCCCTCTACGGCAACGCCATCGACACCAACTACACTCGATTTAATCGGCATCCAAAAGGCCAAATCTAGCCCTAGGGGTTAAGGGGCTTAAGGGACATTTCGTGTGGATAAATCGATACGGATTCCCGGGGCAGCCTGGGATAATGCAGTGATCTTGATTCTAAATTGGTTCCAACAGCCTGATCGGTGAAATCAACACCGGATAGTCCTAGGTCTGTGGTAGGTAAGCCGCGGCTGGAGCGGTTAGGTCAATTCCTATGGTGACGTCCGCACCGAAGCCCCTGTACATCCACTGGACCTAGCCAGGCATCAAGAGTTTGGACGCAATGGGGAGAAGCGGCATACGCGGCCTAGACGAAAGAAGAGCTCACACGACGCGGCCACCCAGACGGGCGACCTGCCACATTCGACACCCATATCGACAACGAGTGGAACCCCAGCTTAGGCATAAGAAAAGGCTGGGCCGGACGCTCCTAAATCCACACGAAATGTCCCTTAGTGCGACACGCCGCAAATCCACACGAAATGTCCCTTAAGCCACACCGTCTACGCCCAGTCATCCGGCCTGGAAGCGGCCAAATCTAGCCCCGACGACACGCCGAGTCAGACACACATTTTGACCCTTAAGCCCCGGTTAAGGGACATTTTGATCGTTAACCCCCAAATAAGAAACCCCCTCACCTTGCTTCCCAAGGTCAGGGGGTATTTTCGGGGTGGCTGACGGGGCTCGAACCCGCGACACCCAGGATCACAACCTGGTGCTCTACCAGCTGAACTACAGCCACCATCGTTGCCTGAAAGCAACGAGATACAGGTTAACTCACCTCGTTGAATTTACAAAAACGCCTGGTAATCATCGGTAGTGGCAGCCTTAAGATCCTCCGCTTCCGCGGTGGAGGGGCCGTCGTCCGTGCGGAATACGCTGCGGCGGTAGAAGTCGAGCTCTCGAATGGACTCAATAATGTCTTGCAGGGCTCGGTGTGCCATGCCCTTTTGTGGCTGGTTGTAGTATGCCCGCGGGTGCCAGCGGCGTGCTAGTTCCTTAATCGTGGAAACGTCAATCATTCGGTAGTGCAGCGCGGCGTCCAGGCGCGGCATGTATTCGCGAATGAAGGTGCGGTCCGTGGCGATGGAATTGCCTGCAAGGGGAGCAGGGTGGTTGGCGTCGCAGTGCTTCTCGACGAGCTTCAGTACCGCCTCCTCTGCCTCTTCGATTGTGATCGTGGATTCCCGGATTTCCTTGTCGAGACCGGACTTCGCATGCATCTCGGTGACGAAGTCATCCATCTCCGCCAGTTCTTCCTCTGTAGCGTGCACGACGAGGTCGAGGCCCTCGTCGAGGATGTTTAATTCGGCGTCCGTGATGACGGCGGCGACTTCCACGATTACGTGGCGCTGCGGTTCAAGTCCGGTCATCTCCAAGTCGATCCAGACGAGGCGGTCATTTTTGGCGGGAATATCACTCATGGCTTCCACCATAGTTTCTCTTCGGTCATGGTTTGGGAGGTGCCCTAGTCGGCTGAGATGGGGGTAAATGGGGGTGAGGAGGGGTCTCGTTGTGGAAGGTGCCTTTTTATTCGAGGTGTGCTGGGGTTTTCTGGTTGCCATTGAGGGGCAGTGTCGAGGGCTTCTTGAACTTTTTCATGATTTCTCTCACCAAACCCTTGGGAGATGGGACATTATTAGGTCAGCCTTTAAAGTGATGGCACTCACATATATCGAAGGACGGAAACCTACCGATGTCAGCCTTTCTTGACACTCTCAACTCATTAATTTGGTCACCAGCATTAGTCTTCCTGTGCCTCGGCGCGGGAATTTATTTCACCCTGGCCACCAAGTTCTTACAGGTGCGCTGCATTCCGGACATGATTAAGCAGCTGAAGGACGGCGAAAGCTCCGATTCAGGTGTCTCGTCCTTCCAATCGCTGATGATTTCCCTGGCGGGCCGCGTTGGCGTGGGAAACATCTCGGGCGTTGCAACCGCGATCGCTTTCGGCGGCCCAGGTGCTGTGTTCTGGATGTGGGCGGTGGCTCTGCTGGGTTCCGCAACCTCTTTCGTGGAATGTACCTTGGCGCAGGTTTATAAGGAGAAGGACCAAGACACCGACGAATACCGCGGTGGTCCGGCTTATTACATCGAGAAGGCCTATAAGCACACCAAGGCCGGTCCTTTCATGGTGGTCTATGGAATCGTCTTCGCTATTGCGATGATCCTTGCCACCAGCTACTTCCTGCCCGGCATTCAGGCTAACGGCGTGGCTGCGGCCGTACAGAACGCTTGGGGTGTTGAGGTCGGTTGGTCTGCCGTGATTCTGGGCGGAATTCTCGCCATCATCATTATTGGTGGCGTGAAGCGCATCGCTAACTTCGCCTCCCTCGTGGTCCCGTTCATGGCCGGCGCCTATATCCTTTTTGCCATCATCATCCTGATCATGAACTTCAACCAGATCCCCGAGGTCTTCGGCATGATCTTTAAGTCCGCTTTCGGCGCGGAGCAGGCTTTCTCCGGCCTATTGGGCTCGGCCATCATGTGGGGCGTGAAGCGCGGTATCTACTCCAACGAGGCAGGCCAAGGTACCGGCCCACAATCTGCCGCAGCTGCGGAGGTATCCCACCCAGCCAAGCAGGGCTTCGTGCAGGCCTTCGCGGTCTACATTGACACCCTCTTCGTGTGCTCTGCTACCGCATTCATCATCATCTCTACCGACATGTACAAGGTCTTCGAAGGCGAGTCGGAGGATGGCCCAGTGCGCTACGCCGGTGCAATCCCGGATGGGGTCGAGGTCGGTCCGGGCTTTGTCCAGCACGGTCTGGACACCCTGTTGGCAGGTTTCGGCCCGAGCTTCATTGCCATCGCTATTGCCTTCTTCGCCTTTACCACCGTTCTGGCGTACTACTACATGGCGGAGGTCAACCTGACCTATTTCAACCGCTGGATTAGCAACAAGACCGCCCGCCGCGCGTTGGTGTGGCTCCTGCGCATTCTCCTCGTGGTGTCCGTGGTTGTTGGCGCAACGACGACTCCGGGTGCTGCCTGGGCGCTGGGCGATATCGGCGTTGGCGCGACCGCGTGGCTCAACATCATCGCCATCCTCTTCCTCCAGGTCCCGGCCCTCAAGTGCCTCAAGGATTACAGCGCACAGAAGGCAGCTGGCAAGGACCCGCAATTTGACCCAGAAGCGTTGGGCATCAAGAACGCCGAGTTCTGGGTAGAGCGCAAGCTCGCCCGGGAGGAGGCCGCTCAGAAGGCTATCGCGGAGCAATCGCCGCTCCAAGGCAAGTAAAGCAATGCCCGCTCTCCACGGGGGAGAGCGGGCATTTTTATGTCCTAGGCCATCTTGGAATAGAAGCTGCCGATAAGCGGTGCAGCAATTGGGGTGGGCACAATCTTGCCCAACGCGTTCATTGCTTTTGATAGCGGCCCAGGAACCACGCGGCGCTGGTTGCGGGCCATGGCCTCCAGGGTCTCTTCGGAGCAGGACTCATAGGTGGTCCACAAGAAATCCGGGACTACCTTGTCCACGATGGATTGCTCTTCTTCGGGGATGACGGCATCGCGCACCGGGCCGGGGGCAAGCAGCGTGCAGGTTACGCCGGAGCCCTTGAGCTCGTAGTGCAGGGCCTCCGTGAACGCGTTAACACCTGCCTTGGTGAACACGTAGGTGGCGTTGTTCGGGATGGAGACGTTGCCCGCGGCCGATCCCACGTTGCAGATAGCGCCGCTGCGTCGCGGCAGCATCTGCTCAAGGGCGGCGCGCGTCAGGCGGTGAACGGCCTTTGCATTGAGGTCGAACTGCCGGGTTTCATAATCCCAGTCCTGCTCCATGAACTTGCCAAAGCTGGCGATGCCCGCCGAGTTGACGATGATGGAGATTTCCTTGCCCGCCATGAACTCGATGACGCGGTTCACGTCTGCGGCCTCGGAGAGGTCCGCTGCCAGCGCGATGGCGTCCACCTCGTGGCGCGAGCGCAGGTCCGCGGCGATGGATTCAAGGACGTCTTCGCGGCGGGCAACGAGAATGACGTTGTAGCCACGGGCGGCTAGGTCCTTGGCCATCGCAGCGCCAATGCCCTGGCTAGCGCCGGTCAGCAGCGCATACGAGGAGCGGGTAGGGGCGGGCAGCCCGGGGGAGTGAGCCATGAAACGGCGTCCTTTCTCTCAGGGTGGGAAGTTTCCACCCAGCGTAGAGCAATCAGGGTCTAAATCAGGGTAAACACCGATGAACCCTTCGGCCCAACTCTGGATAATGGACAGTGAAAGGAGACATCATGAACAACCAACGTTTGACCCGTTCCACAACTGACACGATGCTCGGAGGCGTGTGCGGCGGCATCGCACAGACCTACAACCTCGACCCGACCTTGGTGCGAATCCTCTTCGTTGTTGCCACGCTGCTGGGCTTCTCAGGAATTCTGCTCTACCTCATCCTCTGGGTCGTCATTCCAGTGGAGTAATCGGTAGTTTAGTTTCTACAAATTACTGCAGCGGGCCCATCGCCATGAAGCGCTTCCACGTTTCCCACTCATCACGCAGACGCGGCAGGGCGCTGGGTGGGGTTGCGGTGCCGTCGACAAGCGTGGCGTCCTGCATGCGTACGCCGTAGTCGAAGAAGAGAGCCCCGTGCCCGGAAGCGCCATAGCGGAGAACCGGCACCAAATTGAGCCCGTCGAATGACAAGGGCGCGTTGGGGCGCACATCAAGCCCCGCGATCGCCGCGAGGGTAGGAGCTAGGTCGAGCGGGGAGACAAGCTCAGTGCACTCCCCGGACTCTGCAACCCCGGGCCACAGGAGAGACATCGCGGCCTTATCCTCCTGCAGGGAACACACCGCTACGACGCCATCGAGATCATCCAACACGTGGGGGTCTGGTTGCTCAAGAAGCCGAAAGACCCGTGACGATGCGGGGCGGGTATCCTCCCGAACCTCGAAGCCAGCTGCCGCAAAAATGTCCGTGATGCGCGTTGTGGCTCCGCGCTGCGGGTACTGCCCGGTGAGCACTCCGCGGCGTGACTCCGCATAGCTTGGTGACGTCCCCCAGGCATTGCTGAAGCGCATTCCGCGCAGCGCGGATTGTGGAGCGTGGTCAAAAGTCGCGAGGGTGATGTCCATAAAAGTGTGTCCAAATTGTGCCCAAAGGCCACTTTCCGAGGCTTAATAAAACCCCAAAAAGTGTCCCTGACCTGCGTGCCCCCAGCAGGATTCGAACCCGCGACACATGGGGTAGAAACCCACTGCTCTAATCCACTGAGCTATGGAGGCGTACCGCGCCATCATAACGCACTGGGGCGTGTAGTCCGATTATCGGGCTACCGCTGGCGTTGGCTCGGCGTAGGCGTTGAGGAGGACGTCGTTAAGCGTGCGCGCCGCGGGGCTCAGCGCACGGTCCGCGCGGTGGATGACGAGCGCCTGCACGGTCGGGAGGGCTTCCGCGATTCGCCGGAAGTGGACTCCCTGCTGGCCCAAAGCCTGCGCGGTGTGCGGCAGGAGGCTGATGCCGTAGTCGCCCGCCACGAGTGGCAACCCCGTTTGCAACGTGGGAACTTCTTGGACTGTAACGGGCTTGCTTAATGCTGCCTTAGCCCACACCTGATCCATTGCTTCCGGCAAACCGCTGAGTTCCGGCCAGCGCGGCGGCAAGAGCCAGGTCTCAGCGCTCAGGTCGGTCAACCGCACGGGGTCGGGCAAGCCTTTAAGCCTCTCGGGGAGCGCGACGTGCACCTCCATTTCTGCGGCGCAGTCAATGGTGAGCTGCGCGCCGTAGTCTTGGTGGAAGCGCTGTGGGTTAGTGGTGAGGAGGATTCCCAACTCCGCTGAGCCATCCAGGACCTCTCTCAACGTGGCGGTTGGTTCTAAGTCCTTTAAGGAAACACTTACCTCCGGTGCGCGCTGGCGCATGCGGCACAGAATCTCTGGCATATAAAGCCAGTTGAACTCGGGGGCGGAGCATAACGTCACAGAGCCCGCGCTGCCGGATGCAATTTCGGCAAGGCGCGTGGTGGCGGTGGTAAGAAGGGAATCTATCGAGGTAGCGACGCCATAGAGGTAATCTCCGGCCTCTGTGGTTCGGACTCCACCGCGCCCGCGGGAGAGCAGCTTCACGTTGAGATCCTTTTCAAGTTTGCGCACGGTCAGGCTTAAAGAAGGTTGCGTGAGCTGCAGTGCTTCCGCAGCTTGCGTGAATGAACCGTGGTCCACAACGGACCGAAAATGGTGA
Source organism: Corynebacterium guaraldiae (assembly GCF_053480195.1). NCBI lineage: Bacteria > Bacillati > Actinomycetota > Actinomycetes > Mycobacteriales > Corynebacteriaceae > Corynebacterium > Corynebacterium guaraldiae. Next base: position 6,739 of record NZ_JBRBAU010000007.1, read on the forward strand.
AGCTGGCGAGAGTCCATAAGAGCAGACTACCCGAAAGCTTAGAAAAAACTACTTTTTAGGTAAGAGAACCTCCGTGACGGTAGACTGCCCACCATGCACACTGAGAAAGAAACTCCCAGCTCACAGCGCTTTCGGGGGGCGGCGCGCTCGACGTCGGGAGCGCAGCCTTCCCGCTTGTTGAATCTTTCTTTCGTCGTCTTCGCGGGCCTCGTGGGCGGAATCATTTCTCTGTTCTTTCTTGCGGACTCGCTCGCCGCCCTAGGCATCCCCGACCCAGGGCGTATGACAACGTTCGGCCTGCCCTTCTTCCGCGCTATCGCGTGGATGCTCATGGCGCTTTCTATCGGCTCCTTTATGTCGAGCGCCTTCTTTATCTACCCGGCGGTACCGGATAAGGACAACGAGCGTCTCATCAAGGCCACGCTCACCGTCGATGGGCACATCGCAGCGCGGACCGGCGCATGGGCGGCGGTGGGCGCCGCGGTGGTGTCTTTATTAGAGGTCCCTCTCGTCATGTCGGATCTCACCGGCACCCCGTTGGCCAAGGTTCTCAACCCAGAGCTGATGGGCATGGCAGTGGGGCAGATCGCGGCGTCGCAAGTCTGGCTGCTCACCGCAGCTATCGCAGTGGTTGTTGCCGTATCTGGTTTTGTCGCACGCACGTGGGCGGGCCAGGTCGGAACGTTTTTCTTGTCATTGTTGCTGACGGTGCCTCTCGGGATGGAGGGCCACTCGGCTTCCGGCGGCGATCATGACTACGGTACGAACTCGCTGCTGCTGCACCTGTTCTTCATCATGCTCTGGGTCGGTGGACTCATGGGGCTCATCGCCCATGGCCGCCGCCTTGGCCCAGATATGGGTGTGGCGGTGCGTCGCTATTCCACGGTCGCTTTGTTCTCCATCGTGGGGCTGGCAGCTACAGGCGTAGTTAATGCGCTGATTCGCGTTGAGTTCGGGGATCTGTTCACTACTCGATACGGCCTGTTGGTGCTGAGCAAAGCGGTGCTCACCGTGGTGTTGGCGGCCATCGGCTTCGTGCACCGACGGGTCACCATCCCTCACTTGAAGAGTTCGCCGCGCCTGTTTATCAGGGTGGCTGTGGTTGAGGTTCTCATCATGGCGGCGACCGTTGGCGTGGCCATCTCGATGGGCCGTACGCCGCCCCCGCCGCCGCGGGACCCGAATCTCAATGCCATGCAGATCCTGCTGGGCTATGAGCTTTTCGACGCCCCCACCGCCACCAACGTGTGGACCATGTTCCGCTTTGATCTCATGTTTGGCTCGCTGGGGATCGTGCTGGCCGGCTTCTACCTGTACGCGCTGTGGCGCCTCAAGCGCCGCGGGCTGACGTGGTCGGCAGGACGCACTGCGTGGTTCCTAGTGGGAGCGCTGGGCATGACGCTGATCATGAGCAATGGCATCGGCTTGTATATGCCGGCGCTGTACTCCATGCACATGTTGGTGCACATGATTCTGTCCATGGCAGTCCCGCTGTGCCTTGTGCTGGGCGCTCCGGTGACCTTAGTGATGGAAGCTTTTGAGCCTGGGGAGCCGGGCAAGCCCACGCTTCACGACGCTGCCGTCGCCCTCACCAAGGCTCGTACCTTGCGCATTCTTACGCATCCAGCGGTCAACGTTGTGCAGTTCCTGGCTTTCCTCTACGTGCTCTATCTTTTCCCGAACTTTTATGAGCTCGCCATTTCGGAACACGCTGGGCACGTGATCATGAACTGGGTCTTCCTGATCTCTGGCTACATCTACTACTGGGAGGTTATTGGCCCGGACCCGTTGCCGTGGCGCGCGCCGACGGGCATTCGCCTGCTCATCCTCTTCGTGTCGATGCCCCTGCACCTTTTTGCTGGCGTCTACCTCATGCAGATGCAAGTCATTCTGGGCTTGGACTTCTATGAGTCCTTGAGCTTGCCGTGGCACCCGGACTTTGTCACGGACCAACGAACCGGCGGCGGTATTTCCTGGGGCTTCGGCCAATTCCCGCTGGTGATTGTGTTTGGTTCGCTCTTCCTCGACTGGCTGCGGGAGGATCGTGCCACCGCTCGGCGCCATGATGCTAAGGCGGATATTGACGGTGATGCTGATTTGGAAAGCTATAACGCCATGCTCAAGCAGATGAGCGAAGGGGATGATTCCACCTTCCGCCAGCACTAGCGGGAGTGCGCACCCTGGGTGCGTGAAAAGGAGTCCTTACCGGGCGAAACGGATATGTTGTTGATGCTTTCAACAAGTTATCCACAGGTTGGCAGTGAGGCCATTGCGGGCGCGCTGATCGGTGGCGATGATGCGAGGTACGGGAGGCGCATCGCTTCCTCGCATTGAAAAGAGCACCAGCCACAAACAGCAAAGGAATCACGCAATGTCTCAATACCCAATCTCACTCACGGGGCGCCTGACTCACGACCCCCACCTGACCAAAATCAGCGAAACCATGTACAAGGCCCGCCTCCGCTTTGCTTCCTCGCGCAGCGTTCCGGAGAAGGATGAGGAGGGCAAGACGGTGTGGCGGGAGTTGGACCTTAACTATATCGACGGTGAGGTGTGGGGCCAGTGCGCCATCAACGTTAAGAAGTCCCTGTTTAAGGGTATGCCGGTCTTTGTTATGGGCTCCATTGTCACGGACCGGTGGGAGGATAAGAACGGGGCAAAGCGCTCTAGGACCTATATCAAGATCGCCCACGTGGGCCTTGACCTCAACCGCTTCTGCATTACCTCCACCAAGATTGGTACCTCCTATGGTGAGGAGGGCAGCGAAGCCCTCTGGCTGGGGGAGAATCCGCCAGTACCGGATGTGGATTACACGGCACCGCCGAGTACTGCGGAGGATGAGGCATTGCCGGCTGCTCTGCAGTCGGGAGATACCCCGCAGGATACTGCGGCGGATCGTCAGCAAGCGCAGAGTGCGACCGAACCTCACCGAGAACCGGCGCCAGAAGAAGCTATGGCCTAAGGACGGGGGACTACCACCGCCCATGTGATGTACTCTTTGTACTGTTATTGACCAATCCTGACAGAAGTAAAGGGTGAAACATGGGCGAATTCATCTACACGATGAAAAACGTGCGTAAGGCCATCGGTGACAAGGTTATTTTGGACAATGTCACTATGGCTTTCTACCCGGGCGCCAAGATTGGCGTCGTGGGCCCCAACGGTGCAGGTAAGTCCTCGATCCTGAAAATTATGGCCGGCCTCGATCAGCCTTCCAACGGCGAGGCTTTCATTGACCCGGGCAAGACGGTCGGCATCCTCCTCCAGGAGCCGCCGCTCAACGAGGAGAAGACGGTCCGCGAGAACGTCGAAGAAGGCCTCGGGGAGATTTTCCAGAAGAAGCAGCGCTTCGAGGAGATCGCGGAAGAGATGGCCACCAACTACTCCGACGAGCTCATGGAAGAAATGGGCAAGCTGCAGGAGGAGCTCGACCACGCGGATGCGTGGGAGGTTGACTCCAAGATCGAGCAGGCCATGGAGGCACTGCGCTGCCCGCCGTCTGATGACCCGGTGACTAACCTGTCCGGTGGTGAGCGCCGCCGCGTCGCGCTGGCCAAGCTGCTGCTGAGTGAGCCGGACCTCCTGCTGCTCGACGAGCCTACTAACCACCTCGACGCCGAATCCGTCCAGTGGCTGGAGAAGCATCTCGAGTCCTACCCGGGCGCCGTCCTGGCCGTGACCCACGACCGCTACTTCCTCGACCACGTTGCGGGCTGGATCTGTGAGGTTGATCGCGGCAAGCTCTACCCCTACGAGGGCAACTACTCCACTTACCTGGAGAAGAAGGCAGAGCGCCTCGAAGTTGCTGGTGCTAAGGACAAGAAGCTGCAGAAGCGCCTCAAGGAAGAACTCGCGTGGGTTCGCTCCGGTGCGAAGGCGCGCCAGGCCAAGAACAAGGCCCGTCTCCAGCGCTACGAGGAGATGGCTGCAGAAGCCGAGCAGTACAAGAAGCTCGACTTCGAGGAGATTCAGATTCCGACCCCGCCGCGCCTGGGTAACAAGGTTGTGGAGGTCAAGAACCTGACCAAGGGCTTCGATGGTCGCGTCCTTATTAAGGACCTGTCCTTCACCCTGCCGCGCAACGGCATCGTCGGTGTTATCGGCCCGAACGGTGTGGGTAAGTCCACCCTGTTCAAGACCATCGTGGGCCTGGAAGAGCCGGATTCCGGTTCTGTCACCGTCGGCGAGACCGTCAAGCTTTCCTACGTTGACCAGGGACGCGAAAACATCGACCCAGAGGCCACCGTGTGGGAGGTCGTCTCCGATGGGCTGGACTACATCCACGTTGGCCAGAACGAGATGCCGTCCCGCGCCTACCTCTCCGCATTCGGTTTTAAGGGCCCGGACCAGCAGAAGCCGTCTAAGGTTCTTTCCGGCGGTGAGCGCAACCGCCTGAACCTGGCCCTGACCCTCAAAGAGGGCGGCAACTTGATCCTCCTCGATGAGCCGACCAACGACTTGGACGTGGAAACCCTGGGCTCCCTGGAAAACGCGCTGGAAAAGTTCCCCGGCTGTGCCGTGGTTATTTCCCACGATCGCTGGTTCCTCGACCGCACCTGTACCCACATCCTGGCCTGGGAAGGCAACGTCGCGGAAGGCCAGTGGTTCTGGTTCGAGGGTAACTTCGGCGATTACGAGAAGAACAAGGTCGAGCGCCTCGGTGAGGACGCCGCCCGTCCGTCTCGCGTTACCCACCGCAAGCTCAGCCGCTAGGGCCGCTCAGCCCTAACACTCAAAGGAAATCTTCGGAAGGATTCTGGAATGCCCGCTCAGAATGTTGTGTCGGAGGAGACTAAGGACAACGTCCACGAGCTCACCGTGGGAGTGCGTTGGTCGGACTTCGACATGTACGGCCACATGATGAACGCCAACTTTATCGAGCTGGCACAGGAGGCGCGCTTGGCCTTTGCCATGCACCACTTCTATTCACGTGGCCTAAACATGGTGGCTTTTGTTCGCCACATCGACGCGGACTATGTTCGCCCCATCAAGTGGGATGGACGGCACGGCACGGTGACAGTGGAGACCACGGTGGTGCGCCTTGGAACTACGTCGTTTACCACTCGCCAGAAAATCAAGGACGCGCAGGGCCAGGTGGCCTGCGTCATCGACTGTGTGCAGGTCACCATTGATCCAGATACCCAGATGCCGCGAGAGGTTTCTGAGCAGGAGCGCACCATCATCCTGGAAAATGCTGTCGTCGAGTTGGACGAGCAGTAGGCGGCCAGCGCAATTATGGAGAGTGAATCCCTGACATTGCACAACGGCGGGGTGGGGCTGCAGGCCCTCCTCGCTCGTGCGACGGGGCTGGATGCCTCAGCGACGGTGCGCTTGCGTCAATACGACGCCACCCACGTTGAGGTTTTTGTCACGACCCCCTTCGATGTCGTCGTAGCGCGGCGCTGCGAGGGCGTCGTTGGCCGCGATGGGGCAGTGGTGTCGGCGCAGGCGCTTCTCGACGCCCTCCGCACCACCCCCGAACACCTTCTTGAGGAGGACGGGGCGGGGGTGCTTGACCTAGGCCCCGCGCGCGACCCCTCATGGCCGGGGGCCTTGCCGCCGGCAACGGGGTTTCGAGAGATTGATTCATTGCCTGTCGACGTCGTCCGTGACTTAGCGGATAAAGGCCGGCAGCTAGCTCGGCAATTCTCTGGTCCGATGGGACCTCCGAAAAGCCTGTTGAATCAAACCGTGCTCACCGTGGAGAGCGCGGAGACCCAAGTAGAGATTCCTATGCGGATGATCTTCGCCTGCACGAGTTTGGGCCTCATCCCGGGCTTTGCTGCGTCACTCAATATCCCCCGCCACCTGCGCGTGGCGGGCAAGGGGCGGTGGGTGCGCCTCGACGCGCCCTATGGCAGTGTTTATCACTCCACGCGGCTGTCTTTGTTCTAAAACGTCTCCAGCCTCGCCGCCGCAGAGTCCGCGGCGGGGCGCGGCACCGCGGAAGGAAAACTGTGTGGTTTCTACGCCCGCAACGCAGCGTGATTTGCGTTACCATTAAGGGGTCGAATTCAGTTTCTTTAATAAAAGGAGATGACTCGCACGATGCGTATTGCGGCACCCAAAGAAATCATGAACAACGAGAACCGCGTCGCTCTTACCCCGAGCGCTGCGCACGCACTCATCAAAGATGGCCATGAGGTTCTAGTGGAAACTGGGGCCGGAGAAGGCGCTTCTTTTCCGGACTCCGAGTACCAAGCCGTGGGCGCGACGATCGTCGCCACCGCCAAGGAGGCCTGGGCGGCGGACATGGTGGTCAAAGTCAAAGAACCGCTCGAGGCCGAGTATGGCTACCTGCGCGAGGATCTGCTGCTCTTCACTTATCTCCACCTGGCGGCGGACCGTCCGCTGACGGACGCCCTGGTTGAGGCCGGAACCACCGCCGTGGCCTATGAGACGGTTACCGATGCCCGCGGCACTCTGCCGCTTTTGACACCGATGTCCCAGGTGGCCGGGCGCCTCGCCGTCATTGAGGGAACTCACCATCTGTTGTCCACGCAGGGTGGGCGTGGCTTGTTGGTCTCCGGCGTGCCGGGCACCCAACCGGCGCGAGTGGTGGTCATCGGCGGTGGCCAGGTTGGCGCGTCCGCGGTGGCTATGGCGCACGGCCTGCGCGCGGAAGTCACGGTGCTCGACCTCGACCCACACGTCCTGCAGCGCTTCGATGAGCAGTACCAGGGCGGCGTGCGCACCCTGGTGTCGGACCCTGCCACGCTGGAAGCGGAGCTTCTCGCCGCCGACCTCGTCATCGGCGCCGTCCTCGTACCCGGTGCTGCCGCCCCGAAGTTGGTTCGGGAGGATGTGGTTAAGCGCATGAAGAAGGGCGCCGTGCTTGTCGACGTTGCCATTGACCAAGGCGGCTGCTTCGAGAACTCCCACAAGACCTCGCACGATGAGCCCACCTTCAAGGTGCACGACACCCTCTTCTACTGTGTTGCCAACATGCCGGGCGCGGTGGCGAACACCTCCGCACGCGCACTCGGCTCGGCCACCTTGCCGTACATGCGCGCCCTGGCTGCCGGAGGCTTCGACGGTGCAGTCGAGCGCTTCCCGGGCTTGGCCAATGGTCTGATGACCCGCGGGGGAGAGCTGGTGTCCCAGCCCGTGAAGGAGGCCTTCGGGCTTTAGGGTGCGCGGTTGATGAGCATCGCCGCTACTCGCTCCATGTGGTCCCAAATCATCGCGCGATAGGCCGGCGGGATGGTGTCTTCGTCGATCTGCGCCAACGAGTTGCCCATGAGCTCGAGCCAGCGATCATGGGCAGCTATGTCGATGGAGTAGGGCGCGTGGCGCATGCGCAGGCGCGGGTGACCGCGATTCTCTGAGAAGAGCTGGGGTCCGCCCCAGTACTGCACGAGGAACCAGGTCAGACGTTTTTCCGCGCCCTCCCAATCCTGCTGCGGGTACATCGGCCCGATGAGATCATCGTCGCGCACCTGTGCATAGAAACCACCGACGAGTTTCTCAAAAGTCTCCATTCCACCGACGGCTTCGTACACGCTCGTTGGTTGCACGCCTAATCTTCCTTTCGCGTCAGGCTGGGTTCTTCCAAATCAAAGATAGCCATCCCTCGCGGGTAGGGCGTGGTAATTCCTTCCGTATGCATGGCGGTGAGGATTTTCGCCTGCATCGCGCGCTGCACATCCCATTGTTTGCCCGGTAGCGTCTTGACGGAAACGCGGTAGGACATGTGGTCAACTTCCAAACCGGACATGCCATTGACCGTAGGTTTGGCCAGGATGAAGCCCTTGATTTCGGGGTCGCGGGCGGCGTTCTCTGCTGCGGAGGTGATGACATCGACTGCGCGGGTGGGGTCGTTGCTCAGTGCGATGGGGACTTGCACGCGGGCGACGGAGTAGCGGTCGGAATGGTTGGCCACCTGCAAGATTTCGCCGTTACGGACGTACCATAGCGCGCCATCGATATCGCGGACCGTGGTAATACGTAGGGAAATGGACTCCACGTCGCCGAAGACCCCGTTTCCGAGGTCGATGGTGTCACCGATGCCGTACTGGTCTTCCATGAGCATGAAGATGCCGGACAGGAAGTCCTTGACCAGCGCTTGGGCGCCGAAACCAAGGGCGACACCAACCACGCCGGCTGAGGCTACGAGCGGGGCGACGTTGACTCCGAGCTTGTCCAAGATAGCGAGCGCTGCCCAGACCCAGACGAATATGGCAACCGCGGAGCGTCCAACGCCGGCGAGGGTCTGGATGCGGGAGGTGCGCCGAGCCTCCTGTGTTTGCTCGAGGACTTTGTCGGTTGTTCGGTGCGCTTTGCGCGGGGAGAGCGGCGAGCTGAGCTTGCCCTTCTTGATGCTGTTATCAGCCAGCTTGGTGATGAGTCGGCGCAGCAGCCAGCTGCCGATGATGGCGACGATGAGGATGAGCGCGATGCCGATGGGTTTGTCGATGAGCCAGGACTGCATGTTTTCTGTTTGCCACCAGCGGGTGACTGCGTCGACAGCCCCGTCGGTTGGCTCGGAGGAAGCGCTTAGGTATGCGGTTGGTCTGGTCACGTGTGTCCTTTCTGCTATCGCTCACAACTGACGCTTACCGATGGTAGGGAAGAGAGCTGAATATAAAAAGCTTGTCTTTCCCGCGACTGAACAGCTTGGTCTAGAATTGTGCCTCATGACTGACAACCGCACCCTTGGCTTTTCCTCTCGTTCAATCCATGCCGGTTACCAGCCGGATCCCTACATGGGATCCATCAACGTACCGATCTACGCCTCCACGACCTACCAACAGGACGGCCTCGCGCAGTTGCGCGGCGGCTATGAGTACGGGCGAGTGGCTAACCCCACCGTTCATTCTCTGGAGAAGACCCTCGCGGCGCTGGAGAATGCCGAGTATGCGCGCTGTTTCGCCACGGGCATGGCGGCCGTCGATACCCTCATTCGGATTCTTGTTCGTCCAGGTGACCACGTCATCCTCGGCAACGATGCCTATGGCGGCATGTATCGCCTCCTGCACCATGATTACGGCGAGTGGGGTATCGAGCTGTCCATCGTCAACACCGCCGATGCCGCGGCGGTTAAAGGGGCGTTCAAGGAAAACACCAAGCTGATCTGGTTGGAAACCCCGACCAATCCGGCGACGACGATCACGGATATCGCCGCAGTCTCTGAGGTTGTTAAGGCGGCTGGCGACGCCCAAGTCGTCGTCGACAACACCTTTGCCACGCCCTACCTGCAGAACCCTTTGGAGTTGGGTGCGGACCACGTCCTGCACTCCACCACGAAGTACCTGGGCGGCCACTCGGATGTGCTGGGTGGAGCGGTCGTGACCAACTCCGCGGAGATGGATGAGCGCCTGCTCTATTTCCAGGGCAACGTCGGCGCGGTGTCCTCACCTTTCGACGCCTACCTCACCGCCCGCGGCATCAAAACCCTTGAAGTGCGGATGGACCGCCACTGTTCCAATGCGCAGGCCGTGGCCGAGTTTCTGGAATCCCGCCCGGAGGTCAAGCAGGTTCTCTACCCGGGCCTGCCCTCGCATCCGGGCCACGAGCTGGCTAAGAAGCAGATGCGTGGCTTCGGCGGGATGATGTCCGTGCGCTTCCACAGCGAGGAGCACGCCCGCCAGATTTGTCTCAACACCAAGCTCATCTCGCTGGCCGAATCCCTCGGCGGCGTGGAGTCCCTCATCGAGCACCCGCAGAACATGACGCACATTTCCGCCGAGGGCTCCGAGCTGGTTCCGCCGGCGGACCTGGTGCGCATCTCGGTGGGCATCGAGTCCATCGATGACCTGCTCGCGGACCTGGAGCAGGCCCTCGACGCCTTACACTAGTAATCGGAGAATCTACCTGTAGGAGAGGCATGACACGAACCACACAACAATTGGGGTCCTTCAGCGATGAGGTGGACGCAGCACGAGAGTTCTGGGCCTCATACTTCGACGAGATTCCAGTTCCATTTGCGAACGGTTCCGATGAACCTACCGAGGAGTTCATTCAATTCCTCCAAGGAACCCACCCCAGGTACCCGCAGGCCACCGTTGCGTCGCAAGGTGAAAACGTGGAAGCATTCCTGAAATCTTGCATGCACGAGCAGGACTTTGCCACTTTTACTAAGTGGAATGCAGATGCCCTCAATGGCGACAGCCTTAACCTCGAAAGCCCAACGTTTAAGGAGTATCTCTGCGGCGCAGTTTTCGCTCCTTCTGATGCCTTTAAGAAGCGCATTAGTGCTGAATTTAAGGATGAGCGCATCGAGGAGAGTGCCGAGGCAATCAAGGAGGCATTTAGCGCGGAGGCTGCGGAGAGTGCCGCGAGCCTTACGCGAACCGTTCCGGAATCCTTGTCGGTCAAGCTAGATAGCGGCATCGAGCACATTCGCATCCTGTGGCTGCTGAAGAATCCGGCATATGGCGGAAATGACGTCATCAGACTGTCTCGAGACGGTATGGAAGGCGTAGCAAATACAAAAGATGGGGGAGAGGCCTTTACTCCCTTCATCAGGGATCAAGGCAACGTCGCGGCGCTGTTCTCGAATGACGTCGACAACGCTCGCTTGCCCTGGGACATTGCAGATGACAAAGGCTGGTATTTCGATCGCGCACGCTTTTACCTCTTCGATGACTGTGAAGAAAAAGAGCCTGTTTCGTGGAATGAGGTCATTCCGCAGCGCCCGGAGTCGGGTGAGCGAGCAGGTGACATCGTGCGCATGGAGATGTTCCCCTACAGGACCAAAGCGTCTGGTGACATCCCCAAGGTCATCGAAAGCAACAACAAGAAGGGACTTGTTCTACCGTCTCAGGAGCGCGTGTTCAGATGCCTCATCGCCTTCCTCAAAGAGGCTAAGCACGGCTACATTATTTGCGCCCGTGACCCGCAGCTATGGCGAGATGTTATCGGTGCTTTTATCGACGCGACCCCTTCTCTCGAAGTTGAAAAGGACGCAATCCTTGCGGCGTTTACGGGTCACGTATGGGAGTTCAAGGGACAGAACGCGCACCTCAATGTGAAGAATCTCGTTCCACCACTAGATAGCCGCGTCGCGGCGCTGCAACAGGTCTTCGCACGCAAATAGCACGTGACCCCGAGGAATGAGTCGGGGCCACGCGGCGGCTAGAGCGTGCCGAGCAGGGAGCCGGCCGTGCGGTCGGTCTCCTGCAGCATGAGTGGGTCCGTGCCGGGCATGGGGGAGATGGTGGTGTCCGGCCACTGCGAATAGGTGGGGATGCCCACGATGTGCAGGCGCGGGTCTTCGGTGCCACCGGGGTTGACCACGCGGCGGTTCCATGTCGTCTCCGGCGAGCCGGTGGACTGACCATGGTCGACGAACGCTCGCACCCGCCCATTGAGGGACACCGCGAGAGGATCACCGGCGCGGCGGACATCGGGGGAGTGCATCCAGGCGTCGATAAGCCAGGCGGAGGAAGCCTCGTTGTGCACGGTGCGCAGCGTGAACTTCTCTCTGATCTCCAGCTGGGGGCGCTGCCCCAGGAAGGTGACGAGGCCGGCGTCGACAAGCGCGAGCAGCTGGCGGGTGCGGAAGAGCGGCGGACCCGACCCCACCATCTGCCCGAAGGCCATGAACTCCTTGAAGGTGCTGGTGCGCGACTCCCACGTCATCCGGCCTTCCGAGCCGGCAATCGACGAGGGCTTGCGCGCGGCCGAGATAGCCCACAGCGCGGACTTCAGCGGGGAATCGGCGGCGGCGACGGCCTCGATGATGTCGCGTGCTAGGCCTTCGGCAATGTACTCGGTGACCTCACCACCGGTGAAATCATCGAGCGGGTTCGCCCAGTGCGCAAGATCTAACGGCTGGGCGGAGGAACCCTCGAGGGCTACGGTGAGCTGGTCCGCCATGCCTGTCAGGTCGTCGGCATCCACCGCGGTGGCGTCGATGGTGGCGATGATATCCGCGAGGGGGCGCTGCGGGGCATCGGGTGCGACCCGCGCCTGGTTCTCGTAGTACTCGGCGTAGGCATCGCGCAGAATGTGCGGCAGTAGTTGCGTGCCGAAGTTCAGCTCAGCCTCCGGATCCAGGGCGGCCACCGCGGCGCGGAAGCGGGTCAGGGCGGCCTTCGGCGGCAGCGCGTGGTATTCCGACTTCGGGATATAAGGGTAGCCGCGGCCGGAGGAGACGATGAAGTGCGGCTCCTCACCGCTGGGCTCGTAGCGCAGCCCGGAGCGCGTGGAGGGATCCTCCACAAACTCACCACCGCGGTCGATGGTGAGCAGCGCCATGATGTCGAAAAAGCCCATACCCAGGCCGCGGACCAGGACCTTCTCGCCCGCGGGGACCGCAGACACCGGCTGTTCGACGGGGTTGTCTGGCCGCACCCAATGCAGGTCCGAGTGTGCAGCCTCCGCCAGGGGGCGTTCGGACTCGCTCAGCGCGGGCACCTGCCAGCCGTAGGCCAGGACGGTGGCGTCGGCGGTGACGGTGGAGGCGTCGGAAAGTGCTATGACATCGTGGTCCTCAGCGGCTCCGATGGACAGCGCGCGGGCGCGGTGCTGGACGACGTCCACGCTCTCCGGCAGCTGCGCCAGCGCAACCTCAAAGACCCACTCCAGGTAGGCGCCGTAAAGCGCGCGGGAGGGGTTGGACTCCGGGCGGGTGTGCGCGAGCTCTTCGGCAAAGGAAGCAGCGAGCTCCTCGCGCGGCGGGTGGGAATCATAAAGCTCCAGCTTGGCAGGCGCGATGTCGGGGCGCTCGCCGCGCAGGAGCTGGATCCACTCGTAGAGGATGGGGCCCTCGAGGACCGGCGCGGTGGTGGTGGAGCTGGGCTCGGTGAACAGAGTGACCGCGCCGGCCAGCGTGTTCATGCACAACGTGCGGGTCTGCTCCGTATCCCAAATGCGGCCAGCGCCCAGCGGGGCATCATCGATGATGTGGAGGCGCAGGGGTGACTCAAGGGGGGTCGCGCGCAGGTGGGCCGCGAGGCGCTCGACCAGCGAGATGCCGCGTGGGCCGGCCCCGACGATGGCGATGGAGGGCATAAAAATCAACCTCAAACTTTTAGACTGTTCTGTCTAGTGGAATAATACCGGTCAGTATACGTTGTGTTAAATCCGTAGACACAATTCAAACCGACTATCTACTCTCTGAAAGCAATACCGTGAAAACCCTACGCGCACTCGCCGCCACCCTGGCAGCAGCCCTCGCCTTAGCCGGCTGCTCCGCCGTGGAACGGCCGGACGGGGAGGACAACGTCCTCACCTACCTAGAGCCGCAGTTCTTCCGCACGCTCTACCCGCCGGCCGCCGGCTTTTATCCCAACGGCGGCGTGGTCAACCAGCTGACCGATCGTCTCCTGTACCAAGACCCCGAGACCCTCGAACTTTCGCCGTGGATTGCCACGGAGATGCCCAAAGTCAACGCCGATGCTACGGAGTACACGTTTAATATCCGCACCGACGTCACCTACTCCGACGGTTCCCCGCTAACTGCCGAAAACGTCGTGGCCAACTTCGATCTCTTCGGCCGCGGCGATAAGTCCCGCACGCTGACCAGCTCAGAGCAGATCGCCAACTATGACCACGGCGAGGTCGTGGACGAGGACACCGTGAAGTTCTACTTCACCCAGCCTTCCCCGGGCTTCCTCCAGGCCACCTCTGCCTACAACGCCGGCCTGCTCTCCGATTCAACGCTGGCCTTGGACAACGAGGGCTTCGGTCCCGGCAACGCGGTCAACGTCATTGGCTCGGGCCCCTTCGTGGTGGAATCGGAAGAAATCGGCACCGACCTCAAGCTCAAGACCCGCGAGGACTACGACTGGGCCCCGCCGGCCGTGAAGCACCAAGGGCGCGCGGAGATCGACGGCGTCCACTACATCCTCGCCGCCGAAGAATCCGTGCGCACTGGCGCCATCCTCTCCGGCCAGGCCGATATCGCCCGCCAGATCTCCGCACCGCAGGAGTCACTGCTCAAGGACCGGGGTGTTGGCATCATCTCGCGCGGCACGAACTCCATGAACAACCAGTTCGCCTTCCGCTTCGACCACCCGTTGCTGCAGGACAAGCGCGTGCGCGAGGCCATCATCCACGGCGTGGACCGCGAGGAGATTCTCCGCGTTCTCTTCTCCGAGTCTTATCCACTGGCCACCTCGACGGTGGCCAAGACCGGCCTGGCCTACAAGGACCAGTCCGCCGCCTATGCCTTCGACCCCGAAGAGTCCAAGCGACTCCTCGACGAGGCCGGCTGGGAACCCGGGCCGGACGGCATCCGCGTCAAGGACGGCCAGCGCCTCGTCCTGCGCACCAATACCGCGTTGCCGCAGCCGCGTTCCAAGGAAGTCATGACCATGGTGCAGGACCAGCTGGGTGAGCTGGGCATCGGCATCCAAGTCAACGCCGGCGACCAGGCCACGCAGAACGCCGATGCCAAGGACGTTGACAAGGTGCAGATCTACCACTCGATGGTGGGCCGCGCCGACTATGACGTCATCACCTCGCTCTACGGCATCAACAACCGCGACGCCTTCCTCAACCAAGACGCGGAGGGCACCCCAATCGACGCGCACCTGCAGGAGCTTCTCGACGCCGTCCTCGACACCCCCGACAAGGAAGGCCGCATCAAGGCCACGGAAGAAGTCCAGGACTACATCACCGAGCAGGCCTATGCGCTGCCGCTCTTTGAGGAACCTGTGGTCTACGCCGTCCGTCCAGGCATTTCGGGCTTTAGCCCGGAATCGGTGGCGCGCCCGTGGTTCTACGAGGTGTCCATCGACGCCGCGGCATCGGATGAGGAGGAGAAATAAATGACAACCCGCCAACTCTTCAGCCGCATTGGGCAGGCCCTCCTCGTGCTGCTCATTACCTACACCGTGGCCTTTGTGCTCCTGTCGGCGCTGCCATCGGATGCCGTCCAGTCGCGCTTCGGCGACCCTGCCCTGGGCCTGTCCCAGGCGGAGATTGAGGCTATTCGGGAGGAGATGGGCGTCGACAAGCCGCTCGTGGTGCAGTACTTCACCTCCCTGGGTGGCTTCCTCACCGGGCACTTCGGCAACTCCACGCAGTCGGGCGCTCCGGTAGCCACGCTGCTTGCCGACGCCCTTCCCCACACCCTCATCCTTGCCGCCAGTGCCATCGTTCTCGCACTCATCGTGGCCGTGCTCGTGGCCTTTGTGGCCACGCTGCCGGGGCTTGGCGCCATCGGTTCTTTCTTCCGGGGACTGCCTTCCTTCATGGTCTCGCTGCCCGGCTTCTGGATTGCCATCCTGCTCATCCAGTTCTTTTCCTTCCAGCTGGGCTGGGTGCGCGTCATTGAACCCGGCAGCGTGGAGGGCCTCATCCTGCCTACCGTGACGCTCTCGGTTCCTATGGCCGCGCCGCTCATCCAAGTGCTGATCCGCTCCATCGATGAGACGCAATCGCGGCCCTTCGTCCAGGCGGTGCGCGCACGCGGTGCCTCGGAGGCGTGGATCTTCTGGCGAACTGTCCTGCGCAATTCGCTGCTGCCCACCTTGACCATGGCGGGCCTGCTCTTCGGTGAGCTCGTCGGCGGTGCCGTGGTGACCGAGACCGTCTTTGGCCGCACCGGCTTGGGCTACATGGTGGCGCAGGCCGTGGCGAACCGCGATACCCCGGTGCTGCTGGCCGTGGTTCTCATCGCTGCGACCTCCTACATCATCATCAACCTCGTGGTGGACCTGCTCTACCCGGTGCTGGATCCGCGCCTGCGTGCCAGCGCCCCGGAGCGAGCTGCCCGCCGCAGCACAGATTCCGCCACCACCTCGGCCGCTACTTCGGAAAGGACGGTGCGCTCATGAGCATGACGCACACCAATCCGCTGCGTTCTTCACGAGCGCCGCGCCGCCACACCGCGAATCCCTGGCTCGCGCCGGGTTCCATCATCGCCATCGTGGTCCTCGTGATCGCTTTCCTGGCCGCGCTTTTCCCAAGTCTGTTCACCTCGGCCGACCCCTATGCTGGCACCGACGTAGCTCTGTTGGCGCCGGGGGAGTCCGGCCACCTCATGGGCACGGATGCGGTGGGGCGCGACCTCTATCCGCGCATCGTCTACGGTGCCCGCCAGTCGCTCCTCGGCGCGCTGATCGCCGTGGCCGTCGGCCTGGTCGTCGGCACGCTCATCGGTTTGCTCGCCGGCTCCCTGCGCGGAGCGGTGGACACCGTCCTCATGCGCGTGGTCGACGTGCTTCTTTCTATCCCCGGCATCCTGTTGTCGCTGTCCATCATCATCGTGCTGGGCTTCGGCTCCGTGCAGGCAGCGGTGGCCGTCGGCGCGACCTCGGTCGCGACCTTCGCCCGTTTGGCCCGCTCCCAGGTGATCACCGTGGCCAGCTCGGACTACATCGAGGCCGCATACGGCGCCGGTGCCACCCACGCCACGGTGCTCTTGCGCCACATACTTCCCAACTCACTCACGCCCGTCATCGCCCTGGCCACGCTGCAGTTCGGCACCGCCATCCTGCAGTTGTCCATCCTCGGCTTCCTGGGCTACGGCGCCCCGCCGCCGACCCCGGAATGGGGCCTTATTATCGCCGAGGGCCGTGACTTCATGGCCACCGCCTGGTGGCTCATCATCCTGCCCGGCATCGCGCTGGTCGCCATGGTGATGTCCGCCAACCGCCTGTCCCAAAACTTCCCCGTGGAGGCCTAACATGTCTGTTACAAAAAATGCAGCGCAGCCCCTGCTGCGCGTGCGGGACCTCAACGTGTCCTATTCCACCGCAGGTGGTGACGTTTCCGCCGTGCAAGGCGTCAACCTCGAGGTTCACCCGGGACAGATGACCGCCATCGTGGGCGAATCGGGTTCCGGCAAGACCACCTCGGCCATGGCAGCCATCGGTTTGCTGCCCTCGAATGCCACGATCGATGCCGGAACCATCACCTTCGATGGTCGCGATATCACCTCGCTGCGCCGGCGCCAGTGGCGTGAGTTGCGAGGGCGACGCATCGGGCTGATCCCGCAGGACCCGAACAACTCCCTCAACCCAGTCCAGACCATCGGCGCCTCGGTGGAGGAGGGCATGCGCATCCACAAGGTGGGCACCGCCGCCGAGCGCAAGGCAAAGGCGTTGGAGTTGCTGGAGCGCGTCGGCATCGATGACCCTGCGCGCCGCTATCACCAATACCCGCACGAGCTGTCCGGCGGCATGAAGCAGCGCGTGCTCATTGCCGCCGCCGTGGCGCTAGAGCCCGACCTCATCATCGCCGACGAGCCGACCTCCGCCCTCGACGTCACCGTGCAGAAGATCATCCTCGATCTCCTCGATGACATGCGCGCGGAGCTCGGCATGGGCATCCTCTTCATTACCCACGACCTCGCCGTGGCCGGTGACCGCGCCGACCGCGTCGTGGTTATGGAGTCCGGTCAGCTGCGCGAGGAGGGCCTGGCCGCCACGGTGCTGACGAACCCGCGCCACGACTACACCAAACGCCTGCTTGCCGACGCCCCCTCCCTCACCGTCGCCGACGCCGGCCGAGCAGCTACGTCGCGCAACGCCGTCGTCAAGACCGACACAACCACTGACCGCACCGCGGGCGAACCCTTGGTGCGCGTGGAAGGCCTGACCCAGCGCTTCGGTGATTTCACCGCGGTCGATGACATCTCCTTCACCGTGGCCAAGGGCTCGACCCACGCCATCGTGGGTGAATCCGGCTCCGGCAAGACCACGACGGGGCGCAGCATCGCGATGTTCAACACCCCGACTTCCGGCAGCATCACCGTGGGCGGACGCGACATCGTGGGCCTGCGCGGTAAGGCCTTGCGCGAAGAGCGAAACAACATCCAGCTGGTCTACCAGAACCCCTATGGCTCACTGGACCCTAAGCAGTCCATCGGCCAGACGGTGGCGGAGCCGCTGCGGAACTTGAAGGGGGTGCGTGCAAGCGCGGCCAAGGAAAAGGCCAAAGAGTTCTTGGACCTGGTGGCGCTGAACCCGGACTACTACGACCGCCGTCCGCGCGAGCTCTCGGGCGGCCAGCGCCAGCGCGTGGCCATCGCGCGCGCCATGATCGTGGAGCCGGAGCTGGTCATTCTCGACGAGGCAGTCTCCGCCCTCGACGTCACCGTGCAGGCCCAGATCCTGCGGCTGCTGGCGCGGCTGCAGGAGGAGCTCGGCCTGACCTACATTTTCATCTCGCACGACCTCGCGGTGGTCAACCAAATCTCCGATACCGTATCGGTGCTCTCGAAGGGGCAGCAGGTGGAATCTGGTGCCACGGCCGAGGTCTTTAGCAATCCACAATCACCGTTTACCCAAAAGCTCATCGAGGCCATCCCTGGCTCCCGCTACCGCGCCGGCGACCTCAACCTGGGTCTGTAGCCTGGGGCGAACACAAGAAAGGAATCATTCATGGCAGACATCATTAACCTGTTGGCGGGTGTTGAGGGGGACGTCGCCAAGCTGCGCGAGCGCCGGCCCGAGGCCAAGGAGAACGCGCAGGCCTCCTTTGCCGCGCTCCTCGAACCTTCAACGCCCGGCACGTTCAGCTATGCGGAACGCTACGCCATCGCTACCTTTGTGGCGGGCGTGTATCAGGCGACGCCTGCCGTCGCCTTTTATTCTGACCTGCTGGCGGAGGAATCAGAGGAGCTTGCCGTCGAAATATCCCGCGCGGTGGAGAGCGGCATCACCACCGGCCCGTATATTGATGGCGGCTTCACGCTTTTCGAGGTCTCCCAGCGCCTCGCCGCCGCCCTCGACTTCGCCCACCTTCTGGTCTTCCACCCCAAGGATGCTTCTCCAGCTGCGATTGGTCACCTGCAGGCGGCCGGCTGGTCCGACGATGACATCGTGACGCTGGCGCAGCTGGTCAGCTTCCTGTCTTTCCAGCTGCGCGTGGCGCACGGCCTCTCCGTGCTTGCCGGTACTGCACAGCCCGCGCCCGTGACTGAGGCGCCGCGTCCCACCCAGACCCCGGAGTGGGTGCCGGGGGAGGGGACGCTGGTGCCGGACGTCGCCAAGCCGCAGGGCTTTGTAGCGCACTCGCTGGGCTGGAAGCCGTGGGTGCCGCCGCAGCCGAAGGAGGAGTTCACAGACGCGCAGCGCGATGCGCTCATTAAGCCCGAGCGCATCGATATGGAGTACTTCCGTCTGCTCGCCCGCGACCCGGCAGCGCTCAAGGCGCGCACGCTCACGGACCTGGACATCTTTTACAACACCGACGGCGGACTCGGTCGCGCCGAGCGTGAGCTGGCCGCCACGGTGGTATCGCGTCTCAACGGTTGCGAGTACTGCGCGTCGGTGCACCAGCAGCGCGCCAAGGAAGAGGGCGGTGACGCCGCGGCGATTGACCGTCTGCTCGAGGAGGGCGTAGATGCTGACCTGGGCTCGGCGCAGTGGTCCGCCATTCGCGATGCCGCCCTGGCCCTGACCGAGTCACCCTTTGCTTTCGACGCCTCCCACGTTGAACGCCTCGAGGCCGTGGGATTCGATACCCTAGCCATCATCGATGTCATCAACTCCACCGCGTTCTTCAACTGGGCCAACCGCCTGATGCTGACGCTGGGGGAGCCGGATGTGCCGAAGCGCTTCCGCTAACGAGAAGGAGGAACAACCATGGTGAAAACTGCCGTTGTAACTGGTGCGACGGGTGGAATGGGCGCGGAGATCATCAAGGACCTTGCCCGGGACCACCGCGTGTATGCCCTGGGGCGGCGCGCCGGGGAGCTGCCGGAGGCGGAGAACATCGTGCCGGTGGGCATCGACCTGCTGTCGCTACTTGATGGTGCGGCGCTTCCCACCGAGCTTTCTGAACTGGAGCGCGTGGACGTGCTCGTGCATGCGGCGGCTCGGGCGGATAAGCGCTCGGTGGAAAGCGCTCGGCCGGAGGATTGGCGCGCGCAGATGGACCTCAACGTTCACGTGCCAGCCGAGCTGACCCGCCTGCTTCTGCCCGCGCTGCGCGCGGAGGAGGGGCTTGCGGTGTTCATTAACTCCGGTGCCGGCATTCACTCCTATGGTGACAACGTCATTTACGCCGCCACGAAGCATGCGTTGTACGCGCTTGCCGACGGCCTCCGCCTCGGCGAACTCGGCATCCGCGTGTCCACCGTCGCGCCGGGCCCGACGGATACCCCGATGCTGCAGGGCCTGCAGGATTACAACCCAGAGCATGTCATCGCTCCTGTGGAGGTGGCGAAGGCCATCCGCGCCACCGTTGATGCTGGCCCGACGACGCAGCTTACGGAGATTCGCGTACGCCCGCGCATTGAGTTGAATCAGCGCAAGTAGGAGCCGCATTTTCTCTCAAGATGCGAAAAACGCAGCGCACGGTACAGTGATGAGGCGTGTCCACCTCTCAACGTCGCCGCCCCGCCTATTTGGTGATCGCGGATTCGCTGCGGAGCAAGATTGAATCCGGCGAACTGAAGCCGGGTGACCGCTTTCCCACGGAGCGGGAGTTAGTCCAGGAATACAAGGTGGCGCGCATGACGGTGCGCCACGCGCTGGACATCGTCCAGATCGAAGGTCTCATTGACCGCAAGCGCGGGCGCACCGGTGGCACCTTCGTGCGTGCCACCCCGCCGACGCTGAGCCTGACGAGCGGGCGAAGCGCGCTTGACCAGCTGCGTGAGCATGGCCTCGATGTGGAGGTGCGGGTGTTGTCGCTGACGCTGATTGAGGTGCCTGGGCATCTCGCTTCCTCCTTCGGGATTGAGGAAGGCGATTCCGTGTGGGAATGCCGCGCGGTGCAGTTGACCGAGGGCTCGCCCATCATGGCCTCCACCCTTTTTATCCCGCAGGCCTTGGCCTCGGACCTCACGGAAGAGGACGTCCAGAAGCCGCTGACCGAGCTGTTGACGGAGCTTGACCTGGCACCCGTGTTTAAGCGGGACTCCCTCGTGGCCGCCACCGCGCGCACGGAGGAGCAGAAAGCCCTTGGAGTAGGTCGGAACCAACCGGTCCTACGCATTACGAGAACCATCAAGGCAGAGGGCGGCGTCGTAGCCGCTCAGCTGGAAGAGACCCTGCGCCCTGATGCCGTCACGGTGGAGGTCGTCATCGGCGAGGATCCCACGCCGACCCTCGACTAGACACCAGCGAGGGCAGCGCCATAAGTTTTCCCCGCCGGGAATACGAACGTGTACTCCAGGAAACCCGCCAACCACCATCGGGTTGGTGGGTCTCGTTCTTTAAGAGCTAAAGGGCCCGCTGCTCCCGCTGTATCTTGCGGCATGTGAACTGTGGTCTGGGATCTCCTAGTTTCCCGTCCCCCTTCTAACAGTTAGCGGGTTTAGTTCTTTAAGGGCTTAAGAGTCCCGGTACACCCCGCTGCATGTTGTGGCGCATTAGCCGTGGTCAGGGATCCCCGCGTGCCTTGTTGTGGTTTGTGGGTGGTGGTGTCTGAAGGATCGCCGATGTGCCCGCTAACCTTCCCTCGGTTGGCGGGTGGCGGTATTGGTGCAGGTGGTAAGCCGTTTCCTTTCAGTCGTTGCTGTGCGTGGTGGCTGAGGTTAACTGCTGTCGGGTGGTTCCTCTGGTGGCTGTCCTGCTTTTTCGGTGTTGAGTCTGGCTAGTGCTTCTTGGTATTCCGGCATTGCGGTTATCGGGGCACCCCAGGGTGGGATGAAGCTGACTCCGGTGTTGAGTCGGTACATGTAGCCGCGGCCGGTAGGCCTTGAAGGGTCATCATCGTTAATACCGTTGTGGTAGGCACACAAAAACGTCAGGTTTTTAATGTTGGTAAAGCCACCTGCTTGCCAGGGGATGAGGTGGTGGACTTGGCAGTAATCGGCTGGTTTGTTGCAGCCTGGTCTTGAGCAGGTGTGGAATTCCGCGTGCAGGCTAAGACGCTGGTTGAGGTTTGCTCCCCGTTCTAGCCGCCAGGTGTTGATGGGCCCGTCAATGGGGTGGACGATGGTGGCGTAGCCTATTTCGGCAAACTTGTGGGTGAGGAATTCAGCACCTGTCATGCGTGCGCCGTTAGTCAGGTTGAGCTGGATTTCGTCCCCGTCGCCGTTAATGATTTGGTCGAGCTCATTCAGGGTGATGATGACTTGGGTGCGCACGGCCGGCTTTGTACCGCTTGCTTGGTTGAAGAAGATGTCGTTGGCGGCTTGAAGTAGGTCGGTGTTGTTGGTGGATTCTAAGACGGCGCGCATGTTGGCAATCGTGGTGGCATCGTCAGTAATGGAAAGGGTGTTGGGGCCTTGCTCCCGGTAGGTGATGCGTACGCCTGGTTTGGCGGTTCTTTTAGCACGCAGTTCTTTAAGCCGTGCGGCGGCCACAGTGGGGATGCGGTGTGCGGGTGTGGCGGCGAGTTTTGCGCGGAGGTTCCAGGCATCCAGGGTCTTTTTCACGCGTGCGGTGTAGGTTTCAATCAGTGTGAGGGTGCCGAGGCTGTGTTTCTGGGCGAGTGCTGCGTGGCGGGCTTTGCGTTGTTTGCCGCTAAAGCGGGTGGGACCGAAGTAAACCTGATGCAGCTGTGAAAGCTCGGTGGCATCAGAGGCATCGGCGCCGAGCGCGCGGAGCTCATCGGGTGTGCCAGGTGCATGCTCCACCAGCGTAATCCCCGAGTTGCGAAGGCGGAGGTAGGTTTCGATATCCCCCATGGCCACAGAGACTAAAACAGCACCAGCAACCCCGCAACCGGAGGAAGAAAATTCCTGGATAGAGGGGTGCGTCACGGGTAACGGGAGGAAGGTTGGCCACAGGCGTGGCTAATGCTGACAAAGGGTAGGGGACGGGATTGGCTGGGTGAACGGTGGCGGCGGACAGGGATTGGCTGGGTGAACGGTGGCTGCGGACAGGGGGAGGAGGAACTGGAGCACAAGCCCCTCAGGTGAGGGGCTTGATGCGTATGCTCTGGGGACTAGCCGCGGTCGACGGCGCGGTTGCGCAGAGCGCGGGCGAGGCGGTCGCGCTGCTCGGTGACTGCGCGGCGCAAGCCGCCGGCCAAGTCGCGGGAGAGGAACTCGTCGGCGCGGTCGAGGGTCTCCTGGCTGACATCCCAGCGCGGGAACAACCCGGTTACCGTGGTCAGGGCAATCTCGTTGGATTGCGCGGACCAGATCTTTTCCGCCACGTCAAAGAACTCAGCGCTCGGCAGGAGCTCGTCGGAGCCTACGAACGCCAGGCCCGCTAGCTTGGATTCCAAGTCGCGGTTGCCCAGTTCACCGGCGACAATCTCGTCCCACACCGCGCGCTTGTTGTCCTCGGTATTAACCGCAGCCAACGCCTTAAGCGAGGCCTGGTAGCCCGTCGCGGTGTTATCGCGCTTGAGTTCCTCAGCCACCGCCGTCATGGCGGCGCCGGCGGCCTCGGGGCCGGTGACGTCGGCAAGCGAGCCATCAGCAATGAGCGCGGTGAGCGCCTTCCAGCGCAGGCCCGCATCCGAGGAGGTCTCAAGAAGGTCCTGGAAGAAGGTGCGGGAGGCGTCGTGAAGCTTGATGCCGGCCAGCGCCTGGGTGAAGACGATGGAGCGCTCGGCGTCGTCGGAGCGGGCGCCGGCCAGGAGGGCGTCGGCAAGCTGCGTGTCCTCCTTCGCCCACTCCGGGTCGGCATAGGTGGACTGGGCCAAAGCGGCCTGGGCGAGGATGCGCTCGAGCACGGCGAGCTCAGTCTCCGCCGCCGCACCGCGGGCGACGAGCGCGACGAAATCGCGGGCGCGCATGGTACCTGCACGGGTCATCTCCCACGCGGTGGACCAGCACAGGGTGCGGGCCATGGGGTCCTCGAATTTGTCAACATTCTCCAGCAGGAACTGCAAAGAACCCGCATCCAGATCGATGAGGCAGTAGGTCAGGTCATCGTCGTTGGGAAGGACGAAGGGGACGTCGGAAAGCGCGCGGCCCACAAGCTCCGGAATCTCAGTGGAGGCGCCGTCGATATCCATCTCGATGCGCTCGGTGCGCACCACCTTCTCACCCTGCAAGGCATAGACGCCGACAGCGACGCGGTGCGTGCGCAGGGTATCACCACGCTGGGTGAGGTAGGCCTGCGTGATGATGCCGGACTCGTCCGTACCCAACGCCACGCCCAGCGTGTTTACGCCCGTGGTCTTGAGCCACTGCTGTGCCCAGAAGGACAGGTCACGCCCTGAGGCCTCCTCCAAGTGGCGCAGCAGATCCCCGAAGGTGGCATTCGACCACTGGTGTTCCTGGAAATGGCGGCGCACGCCGGCGAAGAAGTTCTCGCGGCCCACATAGGCCTGCAGCTGCTTGAGCACCGACGCACCCTTGGCGTAGGTAATGCCGTCGAAATTCTGTTCCACGGTCTCAATATCGGAGGCATCCGTGGAAATGGGGTGCGTGGTGGGCAGCTGATCCTGCTGGTAAGCCCAGGCCTTTTCCACATTGGCGAAGGTCACCCACGCGGTGTCGTATTGAGTTTCCTCCGCCTGGGAGATCGCCGCGGACCAGGTAGCGAAGGATTCGTTGAGCCACAAATCATCCCACCACTGCATGGTCACCAAATCACCGAACCACATGTGGGCCAGCTCGTGGAGGATGGTATCCGCGCGGCGTTCGTATTTGTAGTGCGAGGCCTGGGACGTAAAGACGTACTCGTCCCGAATTGTTACGCATCCGGCGTTCTCCATCGCACCGGCGTTGAATTCCGGTACGAAAATCTGGTCATACTTGCCAAAGGGGTAGGCAAAGCCGAAGTTGCGGTGATAGAAATCAAAGCCCTGCTTAGTCTCGGTGAAGAGGCGCTCCGCGTCGAGCGAATCCAGCAGCGAGGGGCGGCAGTAAATCCCCAGCGGCACCTCAACGGTTTGTGCCGGCGAGCCCTCCGGGTGCTCCGCCAACGTTCCGGTCCACGTATCCGTCACACCAACGTACGGGCCCGCGCACAGCGCAATCAAGTAGGTCGACAGCGGGTAATCCACCGCCGCGCGCACGGTATTGCCCGAACGCGTGATAGGGGAGTTCGTAATCACCGTCCAGTGCTCTGGGACCTCGAAGGCCAATGAATAGGTTGCCTTCAGATCCGGCTGGTCAAAGCAGGCGAAGACACGCTTGGCGTCGGCAGTCTCGAACTGGGTGTAGAGGTAAGCCTCACCATCCACCGGGTCGATAAAGCGGTGCAGGCCCTCGCCGGTGCGGGAGTAACGAATCTTCGCCACGACCTTCAGCTCATACTCCGCCACCTGCAAACCCGATAGCGGGATCCCGTACGTCGGGTCATAAGCGCTGGTGGGCAACGGCGCACCATTGAGGCGGACCTCGAGAAGCTCGTCACCGCGCAGGTCAATAAACGTCGAACCAGCTTCCTTCACCCGGAATTTCACCACCGTGGTGGAGGTGAAGAACTCTTCCCCGGTGAGGTCGAGGGCGACGTCGTAGTGGCTTACCTCCACCATGTCGGAACGCTGCTGGGCTTCCTCGCGGGTGAGGTTAATCGAGGTCATGTACTGTATCTCCTCTTTCTCGGTACCTTAAGTCTCTGCACCAGCGTAGTCACACGCCTAGGGTGGGGTGCCAAAGACCACAGAAACAAAGGAGATTTACCGTGGCTCAACAAGTGACGTTCTGGTTCGACTGCTCATGCCCCTTCGCGTGGCTGACCTCGCGCTGGATTAAGGAGGTGGAGAAGGTCCGCGATATCGAGGTGACTTTTGAGCCGATGTCCCTGTCCGTGCTCAACAAGGGCCGCGACCTGGATCCGGAGTACATGAAGATGATGGAAGCCAACTGGGGTCCTGCCCGCGTGGCGGCCAAGATTGCCGTGGAGGCCCCGGACAAGGTCGATGCCTTCTACACCGCGATGGGCACCCGCATCCACACGGAGGGCCAGGGCGGCAAGAAGGGGTACGGCGCCTACGACGACATCATCAAGCAGGCGCTTGACGACGCCTCCCTCCCCGCCACCTTCGCCTCCGTGGCCAACACCGAAGAGATGGATGACAAGCTCACCGAGTTCCACAACCGGGGCATCTCCGAAGTTGGCGACGAGGTCGGTACCCCAGTGGTGAAGTTCGGCGATACCGCCTTCTTCGGCCCAGTCATCACGCGCGTTCCCACCGGCGAGGAAGCCGGCGAGCTTTTCGACGCCTCCGTGCGCCTCGCCCAGTTCCCCTACTTCTTCGAGCTCAAGCGCTCCCGCACCGAGGATCCCCAGGTTTAACGCGTGCGGTTGCGCATTGCCGCCACGATGACGCAGACCAGGACGATAGGGGTGAGTACGATAGCGGGAAGTCCCGCGATGTTAATGATGGGCAGATAGCTCTGCGCCTGGTATTCCTCCCAGGCTGCGGCTAGCCACGTGGCCCACGACGCACCTGCAAGTAGCGCGAGGACGCCGGCGGTGATTCCGCCGGCGGTGCGTGGCTTATGTAGGAGCCACCACAGGCCCACGCCGAGGTGGGCCAGCGTCATCACTGCGTCCAAGAGAAGTGGCAGAATGAAGACGTTGTCGGTGAAGAAACCGGCGGCGAATAAACCTGCGCCGACAAGGATTGCGCCGACGTAAAGGAAGCAGACGCGTGCGGTCATGGACATAGTGGGGTCCTTCCTTGGGAGTAGACGTGCCCCACCATATCAATTTTGAATTATTGCTAAAACGGGTCGGCGGGCGTGTTCGCCGACCGGTAGGATGTGGGCCATGCGCGTTTATTTAGGAGCAGACCACGCAGGGTTCGAGACGAAGAACGTCATTGCCGAACACCTGAAGAAGCAGGGCCACGACGTCATTGATTGCGGTGCCCATGAGTACGACGCCGAGGATGACTACCCGGCATTTTGCATTGAGGCCGCGCTGCGGACCGTCAACGATCCGGGTTCGCTCGGCATCGTGCTGGGAGGTTCCGGCAACGGCGAGCAGATCGCCGCTAACAAGGTGAAGGGCGCGCGCTGCGCCCTGGCGTGGTCGCCGGAGACCGCACGCCTGGCCCGCGAGCACAACAACGCCCAGCTCATCGGCATCGGCGGCCGCATGCACTCCGAGGAGGAGGCACTCGCCATCGTGGATGCCTTCCTGGATCAGGAATGGTCCCGTGCCGAGCGCCACCAGCGCCGCATCGACATTCTTGCCGAGTACGAGCGCACCAACATTCCGCCGGAGCTTCCGGAGGCTTAGTTCATGTCCTTGGGGTGAGTGCCGCCGCGGCCCTCTTCCCCAAGGTCGAGATCGGTGATGGCGGCCATCTCGGATTCATCAAGCTCAAAGCCAAATACATCGAAGTTCTGCGCGATGCGCTCCGGGTTTTCGGACTTCGGGAACACGATGACGCCATTTTGTAGGTGCCAGCGGATGATCACCTGAGCGGGGGAGACGCCGTATTTCTCGGCGGGCTCGGTGATTTCCGGCTGCTCAAAGAGATCGGTTTTGCCCTGGCCCAGTGGGCCCCAAGCCTCAATCTGCACCTTGTGGGAACGGAAGGCATCGAGCTCGCGCCAGCGCTGCAGGTAGGGGTGCAGCTCTACCTGGTTGACCACGGGGGTTTCATCAGTCTGGGTTTCCAGCTGGTCAAGGTGCTCCAGTTCGAAGTTGGAGACACCAATGGACTTTGCCTTGCCGGCCTTCTTCAGTTCGATGAGCTGCTTCCACGCCTCGACGTAGTGGCCGTTGTCCGGGCAGGGCCAGTGGATGAGGTAGAGGCCAACGTAGTCGAGCCCCAGTTTCTCCAAAGATTCATCGAGGGCTGCGGCTGCGTCGGTTTGGCGGTCATTCCACAGCTTCGTGGTGATGAACAGCTCCTCGCGCGGGATGCCGGACTTGGCAATCGCGCGGCCCACGCCTTCCTCGTTGCCGTAGATGGCAGCGGTATCGATGTGGCGGTAGCCCACCTTGAGGGCCTCGAGGACCAGCTCTTCGGTCTTGTCGGGGTCAACCTTGAAGACGCCGAAGCCGAGCTGCGGGATGGAGTTTCCATCGTGCAATTTGATATTAGGTACAGTCATGCGGCCCACTCTACGCAGAGCTTGTTCATCCGTGCAGAAAACGATTAAAACCGCACCAACGACCTAAATTAGGTGGTTAGCGCGGCTTTTCCTTGGAGGGAATGACGGGAATCGAACCCGCGTCTTCAGCTTGGAAGGCTGAGGTATTAGCCACTATACGACATTCCCACAACCGGCAATCTTCAACTTTCAAGGTCTTGACTTTGAAAGTCTCAACGTTGAAAGCCGTTGAATCGGCGTGCCGACTACTTTAGCGCACGCGGGCGCTGAAAGGAAAATGGGAACTTAAGCGGGGTAAAGCGCGTTAGTTTGGGTAGGCGTACAAACAAAACAACACATAGTTCGACACGCAATTCAACTCTGAGATGAAAGTGGTGCTTTCGTGAGCTCGTTATTGCTCCTTATCCTCGTCGTCGGTGGCGGCGCATGGTTCCTGTCCTCGCGCAACGGGAAGAAGCAGCAAGAGCTGCGAGAATCCCAGCGTTTCGAGGATGCGATGGCGGATGCGCGCCGCTGGACTGAGCGTCTCGGTGGTCAGGTGATGAACTTGAGCGGCACGGATACTGCCTCCCAGCAGGCCATGGCGGATGCCTCCGAGCGTTTTACCGCCGCCAACTCGGCGATTTCCCGCGCCACCACCGCCAAGCAAGCGCACCTCGCGCGGGAGTCCGCGCTGGAGGGGCTGTACTATGTGGCGGCCGCGCGCGAGATTATGGGCATGGACCCAGGCCCCGAACTCCCGCCGCTGGAGGGCCAGCGCCAGGCCGGCAAGGTCACGGAAACCCGCACGGTGGAAGCAAACGGGGAGACGCTGACGGCGTCGCCAAGCGCATCTGCACAAACCCCGAACTACTACCCGGGCGGTGTCGTGGCTGGGCGCCCGGTCCCGGCCGGTTGGTACTCGCGCCCGTGGTGGGCTGATGCGTTGACCACCGGCGTGTGGATGGTGGGTTACTCCATGATGTTCAACGCCATGTTCGCGGGCATGTCCGGCGTCGGCTACTCCGCCGCGGCGGCTGAAAGCGGCGACTGGGGTGGAGACCTCGGCGGCGCTGAAGGCATGGACGGCGGTGCCCTGGACGGAGCCGGTGATATGGGCTCTGGCGATGCCGGGGGAGGCGACGATGGTGGCTTCTTCGATGGCCTCTTTGGTGGCGACGGAGGCGATGGCGGAATGTTTGATTTCGACTTCGACTTCTAAGCGGTGAAACATCCTTTGACATGCATAAATGAACATAAAATGGGGCCGGTGTTGGGATAGTCAAGCGGCTATCGGTACACTAGCCCCAGTATGAAGCGCAGCTGCGTTCGGAGCTTCCGGGCGCAGAGGCTTTCCATACGGGGCGTGGCGCAGCTTGGTAGCGCACCTGCTTTGGGAGCAGGGGGTCGCAGGTTCAAATCCTGTCGCCCCGACGTATGGGGGCCTGGACACGCATCCAGGCCCCTTCATTACATTTTTAGACGATCACAATCAGGAGAGTTTCTCGTGAAGACCACCGTAGACAAGCTGAGCGATACCCGCGTCAAGCTCACCGTCAACGTTCCGTTCGCTGAGCTGGACAAGGAAATCGCTCAGGCCTACGCGGCGATCGCGCAGCAGGTTTCCATCCCGGGCTTCCGTAAGGGCAAGGCTCCGCGCCAGCTTATCGACGCCCGCTTTGGTCGTGGCCCCATCCTCGAGCAGGTAGTCAACGACATGCTGCCGTCCCGCTACGAGCAGGCCGTTACCGAAAACGATCTCAAGGTTATTGGTCAGCCGGAGATCGACATTGCCAAGCTGGAGGACAACGACTTCGTCGAGTTCACCGCTGAGGTAGATATCCGCCCCGAGTTCGAGGTGCCGGACTTCTCCAAGATTTCCGTTAAGGTGCCGGCGCTGGAGACTTCCGAAGAGGACGTCGACAAGGCGCTCGAGGACCTGGCTTCCCGCTTCGGTGAGCTCAAGGACACCAAGCGCAAGATGAAGACCGGTGACTACGCCATCATCGACATCACCACCGAGGTTGACG
The DNA here is from genome assembly GCF_053480195.1 of Corynebacterium guaraldiae. NCBI lineage: Bacteria > Bacillati > Actinomycetota > Actinomycetes > Mycobacteriales > Corynebacteriaceae > Corynebacterium > Corynebacterium guaraldiae. The sequence continues at coordinate 36,520 of NZ_JBRBAU010000007.1, forward strand.
GCACCAAGCTGGACGAGGCTTCCCACGAGGGCATGACCTACCGCATCGGCGACGACAACCTGATCAAGGGCCTCGACACCGCTCTGCGCGGCATGAAGACCGACGAGGACAACGAGTTCACCACCACCATCCAGTCCGGTGAGCACGAGGGCGACGAGGCCACCGTGAAGGTCCACGTCCAGCAGACCAAGGAGCGCAAGCTGCCGGATCTCGACGACGAGTTCGCACAGATGGCCTCCGAGTTCGACACCATTGACGAGCTGCGCGAGGACACCAAGACCCGCGTCGAGGAGTCCAAGAAGTCCGAGCAGGCTGCCGCCATCCGCGATGAGGTCCTCAAGGCCGCGCTTGCCGACGTTGACTTTGAGCTCCCCGCCTCCGTGGTGGACGAGCAGGTCCACGCTCAGCTGCACCAGGTCATGGGTCAGCTGGCTCACGACGAGAAGGCTCTGGCTCAGCTGCTTGAGGCGCAGGGCACCACCCGCGAAGAGTTCGACGCTGATGCGCGCAAGTCCGCTGAGGAATCCGTGCGCACCCAGCTCTTCCTGGACGCACTCGCTGAGGTTGAGGAGCCGGAGGTGTCCCAGCAGGAGCTGACCGACCACATCCTGTTCACCGCGCAGTCCTACGGCATGGACCCGAACCAGTTCATCCAGCAGCTGCAGTCCAGCAACCAGCTGGGCAACCTGTTCTCTGACGTGCGCCGCGGCAAGGCCCTGGCTATGGCTATCTGCCGTGCAGAGGTCACCGACGAGGCTGGCAACAAGGTTGATGTTGACCAGTACTTCGGTGAGATCGATGAGGACGAGGCTGAAGCTTCCGAGGAGAAGTAATCTCCCGCTTGTAATGCGCCGCTGCCACATGTGTGGTGGCGAGCGCGCGTGAAACCCCGGATTCAGGTAACTCAAGGATGAGCCTGAATCCGGGGTTTGTGTCATTGTGAACGCCCTCTAGGAGTCTTTGAGTACTTCGTAGAGGGCGTGATGGGTGTTGGCTGGGGATACCGCTAGCCGTTCGTGGCTCTAAAGGCCTTGTCGGTTAGCTGCAGGAAGCGCATAACGTAATCCTTGACAAAGTCTGCGGTGCGTTCATTGAGATGTCCGGACTCTTCGAAAAGGGTGGGGGATTGACCCAGAAATACTTCGGGCTGACCCGGAAGCGGCATATCGAAGTAGGACAGGGCGAGGCGAAGGTTCTTCTGTGAACTGTAGCCGCCCATGCGGCCTACAGAGTGGCTAATGATACCTGCGGGAAGGTGCTTCCACGCCACATCTGAGTTGGGTTTAGAGCCGATGTCCACTGCGTTTTTGAGGCAGGCGGGGATAGTGCGGTTGTTCTCTGGCGTAATGAAGAGGATCCCGCTCGAGTTCTTGATGGACTCGCGAAAAGTGGTGTACTCAGCCGGAGTGGGCTTGTCCGTGACGGCGGGGTCATCGTAGTCGAAGTCATAGAGCGGCAAGTCACGGATTTCCACGATGTTTGCCTCGTAGTCTTCAGGGATCATCGTGAGCACCTCGTGTGCAATCTTGCGTGTAAATGACCCTCGCCGCAGGCTGCCGACGATAACGCTGATACGTGGGGTGGTCATGGTAAACCTTCTTTCTTAGTTGGGTGTAGGGAGACGTGGTCATGGGAGAAAGGGCTTGCAGCCAAAGGCCGGTGGTGGGCCGGCAGCGTGGGCGGCAGTGAGGAAGCCATCTACTTTGTCTCCTTCTTCATGGCGGAAGTACAGCTCGATGAGCCCTAGAAGCCCCCCGAGGACGGCCTCTCGTGCGGCGGATGTATTCAAAAGCCGCATGGCTGCGGGTTGGTTTCCTTCGCGGATGGCTTCAAACAGCGCGATGGTCTCAAGCCAGCTTCCTTGGTCCGGTCGCGGAAAAGGTTTAGAAATCCCAGTCATCATCACTCGTTTCTTCAGCAGTACCAATGACATAGGAGGAACCAGATCCAGAGAAGAAGTCATGGTTCTCATCTGCTCCGGGGGCTAGGGCGGCGAGGATTTCTGGGTTCACTTCCGTTTCTTCGGGCGGGAAATAATCCGGGTAGCCCAAATTCATGAGTGCCTTGTTGGCGTTATAGCGAACGAACACGGCTACGTCATCCATGAGTCCCAAAGGCTCATATAGCTCGCCGGAATAGTCCAGCTCTAGTGCATAAAGCTCTTCGAGCAAAGAAATGGTGAAATCATGCATTTCCTTCTGCCGTAGCGGGGTCGTGGATTCCAGACCGCGCTGATACTTGTAACCCGAGTAGTAGCCGTGCACTGCCTTGTCACGCAGAATGAGGCGAATCATGTCTGCCGTATTTGTCAGGGTGGCGTGGACAGAAAAGTGCAAGGGAAGATAGAAACCCGCGTAGAGAAGCAGCGAGGAAAGCAGCGTCGATGACACCTTGCGTTTGAGTGGATCCGGCCCAAAATAGTGCGCGAGCACTTTCTTGGCGCGTGCCTGGAGAAGGTCATTATTCACCGCCCAGCGGTATGCTTCATCAATTTCCTTTGTACTGCTCAGGGTAGAAAACACTGAAGAGTAAGAACGGGCATGGACTGACTGCATGAAGGCGATGTTGGTATACACGGCCTCCTCGTGTTCGGTGCGGGCATCTTGAATCTGACAGATTTCACCCACGGTGGCCTGGACAGTATCCAGGGTGGTGAGTCCCGTGAACACCCGCATGGTGAGGTTGCGTTCCTCGGGTGTCATCCTCTGCCATGCCGGGAGATCATTAGAAAGCGGGACCTTCTCTGGCAACCAAAAGTTAGCGGTGAGACGGTTCCACACTTCAAGATCCTTGTCATCGCTCACCCGGTTCCAATTGATGGCGCGGATGCGGGCTGAAGGATCATGCCGGTAGCTCGGCGGTGTAACTGAAATGCTGGTTAGTTCAGCACTGTTCGATGTTGAAGACATAGCTTCTTTCTTTCTGAGTGGATGGTTGTGGACAAGGGGAGGACCGTGCTTCTACAAAGCACAGGAGACGCAGCCTTCGACCTCGGTTCCTTGGAGCGCGGATTGGCGTAAACGGATGTAGTAGAGGGTCTTGATTCCGGCTTTCCAGGCATAGATCTGTGCCTTGTTGATGTCCCGCGTGGTGGTATCAGCGGTGAAGAACAAGGTCAGGGAAAGCCCTTGGTCCACGTGTTGGGTGGCCATGGCGTAGGTGTCGATGATTTTTTCGTATCCCACGGCGTAGGAGTCATCGAAATACTCCAGGTTGTCGTTGGTCATTTCCGGTGCGGGGTAGTACACGCGCCCCAAGCGGCCTTCCTTGCGTATTTCAATCTTGGAGGCAATCGGGTGGATGGACGCGGTGGAGTCATTGATGTAGGAAATTGATCCAGTGGGTGGAACTGCCTGCAAGTAGGCGTTGTAGATGCCATCTTGCATCACTTGATTCTTGAGCCGTAGCCAATCCTCGCGTTGGGGGATCTGTACGCCTGCTTCGTGGAAGAGCTGTTTTACGTGTTCAGTGGCTGGCGCCCAGTCTTGGTCGATGTATTTGTCAAAGTAGGCGCCAGTGGCATAGGTGGATTCTTCGAAGCCTGTGAATCGTTGACCTTTTTCAACCGCGAGTGCATGGGATGCGCGGAGCGCATGGTAGGTCACCGTGAGGAAATAAATATTTGTAAAGTCCAGTGCCTCGGCGCAGCCATAAGGAATACGCTGTGAAGCAAGGAAGCCGTGGAGATTCATTTGGCCCAGACCAATGGCATGCATGGAAGCATTTCCGTGAGCGATGGAAGGAACAGCTTCGATGTTCGTCAGGTCTGAAACCTTCGTGAGGGCACGCACTGCGGTTTCGACGGTCTCCCCAAAGTCCGGTGATTCAAAAGCCTTCGCAATGTTGAGCGAACCTAGATTGCAGGAAATATCCTGGCCAACGGTGGTGTAGTCACCCGAAGCTCCGTAGGTCGATGGCGTGTTGACCTGGAGGATTTCACTACACAGGTTGGACATATTGATATGTCCTTTGAGGGGATTAGCGCGGTTGACCGTATCCTCAAAGAGGATGTAGGGGTATCCGGATTCAAACTGAAGCTCAGCCAGCGTGGTGAAAAACTCGCGGGCCTTAATGGTCGTGTGAGAAATTCGCGGATTGGCAACCAACTCGTCGTAGTACTCGGTGATGGACATGTCAGACATGGCTACGCCGTACTCGCGAGTGATGTCATACGGGCTAAAAAGATGCATATCTTTGTTCTCTTTGGCCAGCCGGAAGGTTATATCTGGAATAACAACCCCCAGCGAAAGAGTCTTGATGCGGACTTTCTCATCGGCATTTTCCCGCTTGGTATCCAGGAAGCGAAGAATATCTGGATGGTGCGCATGCAGGTAGACGGCTCCAGCGCCCTGCCGGGCGCCCAATTGGTTGGCATAGCTGAAGCTATCTTCGAGAATCTTCATGACTGGGACTACGCCGGAAGCCTGGTTCTCTATCTTTTTGATCGGGGCTCCGGATTCGCGCAGGTTGCTCAGTAACAAGGCCACTCCACCACCGCGCTTTGATAGTTGCAGTGCAGAGTTCACGCTGCGACCAATGCTCTCCAAATTGTCTTCGATTCGCAGGAGGAAGCAGGAGACCATTTCGCCGCGCTGGGCTTTGCCTGCGTTGAGAAAAGTAGGGGTGGCGGGCTGGAATCGTCCTGTCATGATGTCATCCACCAGCTTTTCTGCGAGCTCTTCGTCGCCCTGTGCAAGGTATAAAGCTGTGGTGGCGACGCGTTCTTCGTAGCCTTCTAGGAATCGGGAGCCATCAAAGGTTTTCAGTGCATATGAAGTAAAGAACTTAAATGCGCCGAGGAAGGTGCGGAACTGGTGCTTAGCTCGATGAGCTCTGTCATACATGGCGCACAGAAAGGCGTCATCATAAAGCTCAAGGAAATCCCGCTCGTAGTACTCGTTATCAACCAACCATTCCAAGCGTTGCTTGGTGGAATCGAACTGATGCATGCGGGGAGCGACATGGTGCGTGACATAGTCTTGTGCTGCCTGAATGTCCTTGTCAAACTGGATTTTTCCAGAAGCGTCGAACAAGTTCAGCTGCGCGTTGAGTGCGTGGTAGCTCTTGCGCTTGCCGACACCGCCGGCATTGTTTGCTGAAGCGGTGCGGAGCGTAGTGCCATGAGGTTGTGTGGGGGTGGCATCGAGAGGCCACATTGTGTCTTCCAATCTGTGTGATGCGGATGGGTTCTTCATCTTGCGGGGGATTAATGGGGTGTCATCGTTAGCTGCTTTTGCTGCTCCCAAAACTTCTGAAGGCCCTGCTTTACGGCGGCGATGTCCTTCTGTGTGCCGAGAAGCTCGAAGTGATACAGCTCCGGTACGTGGCACTTGGCGGAAATGATGCGTCCGGCGACGCAGTAAGCACTTCCGAAGTTGGTATTCCCTGAGGTAATAACGCCCCGGATAAAGGAGCGGTTGATTGGGTCATTGAGGAAGTCGATGACCTGTTTGGGGACTGCGCGTTTGAGCGAGCCTCCACCGTAGGTGGGAACGATGAGTACGTACGGGTGTGAAACCTGGATCATCCCGGTTTTCTTGGGGCGCAGTGGAATGCGCACCGCGGGTCTATCTAAGCGTTCAACGAATCTTTTTGTGTTTTCTGAAACGCTGGAAAAGTACACCAAATCTGGTGAGTCTGACATGGCAATCCTGCTCATCCTGGCCTTAGCCATAAGTGGGATAGGTGATATTCGAAAAGACTAACTACGCAATGCCGTAGTTGCAACTACGGTCTAACGTAGTTTTGAAAAGGGCAGGTGAGGGCAGGATTAATACAAAGGGGAAGGTCTAAAGGCTGTGGTGTGCTACAAACACTGCGTCGGTAGCTGGGCGTCCAAGTACTACCCACTGAGTACTGCCGGCTACCTGTACTTCGAGCGATTCTGAAAAGGGCGTTCCTTCGCGCGTGCTAAGAACAGCCCCAGTGACGATGCCTTGCTCTTTGAGGAAGGCCAGCAGTTGTGGGTCGGAATCAGAAATGCGTTCCACGGTCACCTGCGATTGTGCACCGCTGTCGGTGAGACGGTGCGCACTGGGGATTGTGATCTGTCCATCAACCGTAGGGATAGGATCGCCGTGTGGATCCCTAGTGGGGTAATCAAGGACCTTATCCACACGTTCTATGAGCATGTCGGACACCGCGTGTTCGAGATTTTCGGCTTCATCATGGACCTCGTCCCACGTATAATCCAATGCTTGAACCAAAAAAGACTCAAGCAATCGGTGGCGGCGCACCATGACCAATGCGTACTGCCTGCCAAGTTCGGTTAACTCCACAGAGCCATAGGGCGTGTGTGACACGAGCCCTTGCTTCGACATTTTGCGCACTGCATCGGAGACCGAGGAGAGCTTGAGTCCCAGCTGTTTCGCTATAAGTGTGGCGGTAACGGGCTCGGATGACCATTCCTTTAGCCCCCAGATAGCTTTCAAATAGTTCTGGGTACTGGTGGACAGCTCGGAAACAGACATGAGTAAATGTTAACCCAGCTTCCGTATGCGCCTTTGGCGCTGCGCCCCAACGCTCATAGCGAACAGAGGCCAAGTTTGAGAGGAATGCCGGTAAGGTGGGGCCAGTTAAAGCATTCTTCACTTGAAGGAGAACCATTCATGTCTGAGAAGATTTCAATGAACTCGTCGTCTACGGGTATGAATCTGAGCGATAGCGTGTATGAGCGCCTGCTGCGCGAGCGCATTATCTTCCTGGGAACCCAGGTGGATGATGAGATTGCCAACAAACTGTGCGCCCAGATCCTCCTGCTGTCTGCAGAGGACCCCACGCGCGATATTTCGCTTTATATCAACTCGCCGGGTGGCTCCGTTACCGCGGGCATGGCAATCTACGACACGATGAAGTACTCGCCGTGCGATGTGGCTACCTATGGCATGGGCCTGGCTGCTTCGATGGGCCAGTTCCTCCTGTCTGGTGGCACCAAGGGCAAGCGCTACGCGCTGCCGCACGCCCGCATCATGATGCACCAGCCTTCCGCTGGTGTGGGTGGTACCGCTGCAGATATCGCCATCCAGGCTGAGCAGTTCGCGCAGACCAAGCGTGAGATGGCTGAGCTCATCGCTGAGCACACTGGCCAGACCTTCGAGCAAATCACCAAGGATTCGGACCGCGACCGCTGGTTTACCGCCCAGCAGGCCAAGGAATACGGCATCGTCGACCACGTCATCGAGTCCGTCAACGGTCCTATCACCAACTAGGGAACAAGGAGCTTTATCACTATGTCGAACCTTCAGATGCCTTCTTCCCGCTACGTTCTGCCGGAGTTCATTGAGCAGAACGCACAGGGATCGAAGACCACCAACCCGTATTCCAAGCTCTTTGAAGAGCGCATCATCTTCCTGGGCACCCAGGTCGATGACACCTCCGCCAACGACATCATGGCGCAGCTGCTGGTCCTGGAATCCCAGGATCCGGATCGCGACATTACGATGTACATCAACTCCCCGGGTGGCTCCTTCACCGCGCTGATGGCTATCTACGACACCATGCGCTACGTTCGCCCGGACGTGCAAACCGTCTGCTTGGGCCAAGCCGCGTCCGCAGCAGCCGTCTTGTTGGCCGCTGGCGCCCCGGGTAAGCGCGCCGCTCTGCCGAACTCTCGCGTGCTGATTCACCAGCCGCGCACGCAGGGCACGCAGGGCCAGGTCTCTGACCTTGAGATCGAGGCCAACGAGATCGAGCGCATGCGCCGCCTCATGGAAGAGACCCTGGCCGAGCACACCGGCCGCACCGCAGAGCAGGTGCGCATCGATACCGACCGCGACAAGATCCTCACCGCGCAGGAAGCCGTCGAATACGGTCTCATCGATACCGTCTTTGATTACCGCAAGCTCAACGCCTAAGTGAGCAAGCTTAAAGCCCCGCTGTCTAGTAGATAGCGGGGCTTCGGTCATGCCTAGGCTTCGTAGGGCGGCAGGATGGCCTCGGGGGACTCGGGGAGGATCTGGCCGCCGTCGATAATGAGGGTCTGGCCGGTGATGTAGCCTGCCTCGCGGGAGGTGAGGAAGGCCGCGGCATTGCCGATATCGCGCGGGGACCCTAAACGGTGCATGGGAATGGAGCGCGCCATCTGGTCGAGGTACTCCTGACCCTGGCCCTCCAAACCCTCGGTGAGGATGTTGCCTGGTAGAACTCCATTGATGGTGATGCCATCGCGCGCCACTTCCAGGGCGGCGGAGCGCATGAAGCCCTGCTGCGCGGCCTTCGAAGCGCCGTAGTGCGCCCAGCCTGGGTAACCGGTGTGCGAGCCGGTGATAGACGTCGTGATGACGATGCGCCCGTAGCCCGCCTTCTTCATGTAAGGCAGCGCCTCCTGCACCACGGTGAAGGTACCGTGCGTGTTGATGGCGAACATGGTGTCCCACTGCTCGTCGCTCATGTCCTCGAGCGGGCAGTTGGGGAAGACACCGGCGTTGGAACAGACAATGTCGATGCGGCCATAGCGCTTGACGACGTCCCCATAAAGGGTGCGGACGGAGTCGCGCGAGGTGACGTCGACAAGCAGGGCGTCCGCGCCGAGTTCTTCGGCGGTTTTGTGTGCGGCTTCTTCGTTGAGGTCAGCGATGATGACGGTCGCGCCGGCCTCGCGCAGGGCACTGACGATACCGCGGCCGATGCCGGCGGCACCGCCGGTGACGATGGCAACCTGGTCCTGAAGATCGAACATGTGAAGCTCCTTAGCGGTTGAGGGTGGCTCTGAGCCCCAGCCTAGGCCGCTACCGGTTGTGGCGTGCTGTGCTTTGTGGTCGCCGTGTAGGCACGCACGCCGATGAGGGAGAGCGCGGCCAGCACCGCGGTAACACCAGCGAGGGTGTAGAGGCCCGTCGGGGTCCAGCCTGTTTCGAGGAGGTAGCCGGCCAGGATAGGCGCGAGGGTGGCGCCGACGCGGGCGATGCCGATGGCGGCGCCCGTTCCCGTGGTGCGCAGTGCGGAAGGGTAGACCTCCGGGGTGACGGTATAGAGGCCGGAAATGCAGGCGTTGAGGCTAAGGCCTACGCCGACACCGAGGGCGAACATGAGGGGGGCACGGCGGTGGAGTTGATGAAGCCGACGAGGACGACGGAGGAGACAAGACAGAAGGCGATGAGCAGCGGGCGGGCGTCGATGCGCGTGGTGAATAGGCCGAAGAGGATGGCGCCGATAGCCCCGCCGAAGGAGAGCATGATGCCGCCGATGATGCCTTGTTGAGCAGTCAGGCCCTCGGCGGTAAGTAGCTTCGGGGTCCACTGTGAGGTGAAGTTGTAAGCAAACATGATGAAGCTGAATGCCAGCCAGAGCTTGATGGAGGTGCGCAGGAACTGTGGGGAGATGAGGTCCTTGTAGGACGCCTTGTGGGTGGTGCGGGGGCGGACGCTGACCTCGCTCTTGAGGCCGAGCTTGGCGGTGATGGTGCGCACGGCGTCCATGCGGCCGCGGGCGGCGAGGAAGTCGGCGGACTCGGGGACGACAGCAACCGTGAGGATAAGGGCCACGACGGTGAGCGTTGCGCCGACCCAGAAGATGGGTTGCCAGCTATCGAAGGTTGATGCGATAACACCGCAGAAGGATGCACCAAGGCCGTAGCCGGAGGCATAAATGGCGACGGCCAGTCCGCGGAAGCGCAGGTTGGAATACTCGCTGACGAGGACGGTGACGCAGACGAGGACGCCGCCGACGCCAATGCCGGTGATGAGGCGGAAGAAGAGGAGAAGGCTAAACGTTGGCGCGAGGGCGGTGAGAACGAGGCCGACGAGGTCGATGATGAGTGAGACGGTAATCAGTGTGGTGCGCCCGAGGCGGTCAGCTAGCGGGGCAAGGAAGAAGGAACCGAGGCCGATACCGATAAGCGCGGCGGAGAGGAGCCAGCCTAGGGAGGAATTGGACAAGGCGAACTCTTCGCTGACAGGTCCGGCGCCGAAGGCCATGGCCACCATGTCGTAGCCGTCGAGAGTGTTGAGGAAGAGGGCGATGGCGATGATGAGCCACTGGCGCGCGCCCATGGGGGAGCGGTCGATGAGTTCGCGGATGTCCATGAAAGTCTTTCTGCTGATGGAGAGGTTTCGATGTAAGTTAGTGAACCGCTCTGTCTATGTCCATTAACTGCCGTTTTAAATTCAGTGGCGCGCCGCCGCGCGAGGAATAGCGCTCGGGTCTGGGTGGTTTACTAGAGTGGAATGGACTGCGGTAAAATCGCTCCACCCAACCCCAGAGAAAAGAGTTGAAAGGCCTTCATGGCACGTATGCAAGAAAGCGCTGACCTGCTCAAGTGTTCCTTCTGTGGAAAGAGTCAGAAGCAGGTGAAGAAGCTTATCGCCGGCGGCGGCGTCTACATCTGTGACGAGTGCATCGAGCTCTGCAACGAAATCATCGAAGAGGAGCTCGGCGCGGCTCAGGCTGAGGCGGACGAAGAGAAGGAAATGCGCCTTCCGCGTCCTTCGGAGATTTCGGCTTTTCTGGATAAGTATGTCATCGGCCAAGACCAGGCCAAGCGTGTGTTGTCGGTGGCTGTGTACAACCACTACAAGCGCATCAAGGCTGAGGAAGCCGCCGGCCTGGAGGGCCGTCGGAAGAAGACTCAGGATGAAGAGGTGGAGATTGCCAAATCCAACATCCTGATGCTGGGCCCGACGGGCTCCGGCAAGACCTACCTGGCGCAGACCCTGGCGCGTTTGCTCGACGTCCCCTTTGCCATCGCGGATGCCACGAGCCTGACCGAGGCCGGTTACGTGGGCGAGGATGTTGAGAACATCCTGCTCAAGCTGCTGCAGGCTGCGGACTTTGATGTGGAGCGCGCGCAGCACGGCATCATCTACGTCGATGAGGTGGACAAGATCTCCCGCAAGTCGGAGAACCCCTCGATTACCCGCGATGTGTCCGGTGAGGGCGTGCAGCAAGCGCTGTTGAAGATCCTCGAGGGAACCGTGGCGGCCATCCCGCCACAGGGCGGGCGCAAGCACCCGAATCAGGAGTTCATCCAGCTGGATACGACGAACATCCTCTTCATCGTGGCCGGTGCTTTCGCGGGCTTGGACAAGGTGATTTCGGAGCGCGTGGGCAAGAAGGGCGTGGGATTCGGCGCCAAGCTGGAGAGCAAGGACGAGAAGGAGTCCGTCGACTTCTTCTCCCAGGTGCGCCCAGAGGACCTGGTGAAGTTCGGCCTCATCCCGGAATTCATCGGCCGCCTTCCGGTGGTTGCCACGGTGGACAACCTGGACCGCGAATCGCTGGTTAAGGTATTGGTGGAACCGAAGAACTCCCTGGTCAAGCAGTACCAGCGCCTGTTCAGTATGGATGGTGCGGAGCTGCACTTCGAGGATGCGGCGCTGGAGGCAATTGCCGAGCTAGCACTCGAGCGCAAGACCGGTGCCCGCGGCCTACGCGCCATCATGGAGGAGCTGCTCGTTCCCATCATGTATGACCTTCCGGACCGCGAGGACATTGCCAGCGTCCACATCACGCAGGACTGCGTGACTGACGGCGGCGAGCCGGAGTTCGTGTACTCGGATGAGGCGAAGGAATCCGCCTAAACGGCATCTTATAAAAGGCATCTTCACGGCTGAAGATGCCTCTTGCGCTGTCTAAAAGGCGTTTTCAGGCCTAAAAACGCCGTCTGTCAGATGCCATCTTCGTGCTGGGGGGCAAAGGAACCAGATGAGTGGGACCATTTAGCTATGGCGCGAGATCGTGACCTGGGATTATGCACGGGCCGGCGGGTAAATGGTTCCTTTACTGTGGTTTTATTGCTCGCCCGGTGCTGGGAAGAGGGTTCTACTCGTAGAGGTCCCGGGACACGTCGCCTTCGTCCTCGGTGGAGTAGACGTCCAAGGGCGCGGATTCGGCTTCCAGCTCGGTCTCGTTCTGCTTGAGGTAGGACTCAAAGCCAATGTCGGGGATGTTCGCCGTGAGGAAGGCCAGCACGGCATCGACGGCCATGCGGTGCAGACCCTCGGTGTTGTTGTGGGTGTGCATATCGATGTCGAGCAGATTGCTCATCATCGCGTGATTTGTCACCCGGTACATCGTCAGCGCCGAAATCAGAGTGAAGATATCGTTCGCAGAAATGCCCGGGCGGAAGGCGCCGGAATCTTGGCCCAGCATAAGCAGCCTGTCGAGGTGGAGGGAGATCGCTGAAACGTCGACAAGCGCGTGCGAGGACTCCAGCACACTGTGAGAGGACTCCATCGTCAGCATCCGGATGGCCTCCGGGTTGTCCACGTGCTGGCGGAACATCCAGTCCACCAAAGTGCGCACGCCCTCTACCGGGACCGCGGAATTGATTTCCAAGCTGCCCTCCGGAGGGTTGAGCCGCTGGGCAGCTGCAGCCAATGCCTGCTGGTAGAGGCCCTTTTTATCCCCGAAGTAGTAATGGATCATGCGCTTGGACATTCCAGACAGCTTCGACACGGTTTCGAGCTTGGTATCGGCATAACCGTGCTCAGAAAACTGCGCTATCGCAACATCGATCACGTGCTCAACAGAGCCGGAGTCGACCGTTGCAGTCTCAGTGCTCATGGAAAGTCCCGTCTAGTCGATGAATATGCGTACAGTTGTCCACTATGCCGAAAAAAGACGGCCATGGAGTTCAAGTGCAAAGAACTCGCATCTTTCGGGGGTAAAATCACACCCCATGGGGGCGAAAAACGGGACTAGGGTGGGGAAGTGAGTACCCAGCCGAAAGGATTCACACATGACTGCTTCTCAACCCGTCAAGATCACCGTGACCGGCGCCGCCGGCAACATCGCGTACTCCCTGCTGTGGCGCATCGCTGCCGGCGATGTCTATGGCAAGGACACTCCAGTTGAACTCGCATTGCTGGAAATCCCGGACGCCGTTGGTGCCGCTGAGGGCGTGGCCATGGAACTTAATGACTCCGCCTTCCCGCTCCTTCGCGGCATTACCGTCACCGATGATCCGGAGGTGGCCTTCAAGGACACCAAGGCCGCTTTCCTCGTGGGCTCCCGCCCGCGCACCAAGGGTATGGAGCGCGCTGACCTGTTGGAGGCTAACGGCGCTATCTTCACTGTGCAGGGCAAGGCGCTGAACGCCGTCGCCGCACGCGACGTTCGCGTCCTCGTCGTGGGTAACCCGGCCAACACCAACGCCTATATCGCCGCGAACAGTGCTCCGGACCTGGACCCGAGCCAGTTCAGCGCGCTCATGCGTCTGGACCACAACCGCACGCTGAGCCAGGTGTCCCTCAAGACGGGCGTGCCCACCGCGGAGCTGACCAAGGTTGCCGTTTGGGGCAACCACTCCGCCTCCCAGTTCCCGGACCTGACCTACTCCAACGCCGAGGTAGATGAGACCTGGTACAAGGAGGAGATGATTCCGAAGGTGGCCAAGCGCGGCGCCGAGATCATCGCCGTGCGTGGCCGCTCCTCGGCAGCCTCCGCAGCATCCGCCGCGGTGGATCACATGCACGATTGGATCCATGGCACCGAGGATTGGCGCACCGCCGCCATCGTTTCGGATGGTTCCTATGGCGTGGACGAGGGGCTCGTCGCAGGTTTCCCCACCGTCTCCCGCGACGGAAAGTGGGAAATCGTCCAAGGCCTGGAGCTTAGTGACTTCCAGAAGGAGCGCATCGAGGCCTCCGTGCAGGAGCTGCGTGAGGAGCGCGAGGCCGTAGCCCACCTGCTGAAGGGCTAAGCTTCCAGCACCAAGTTATCGATGAGTCGCACCGGCCCCACCTGCGCTGCAACCAGCGCCAAGGCGGGCCGGTGTTGTGTATCTACGGGCTCGAGCGTGGCGGGGTCCACCACGGTGAGGTAATCCACCGTCACGCCGGGGGAGGTGGCGAGCTGGGCCTCGGCTTCTTTGAGCGAGGCGCCATCCTGCAGCGCGAAGAGCGCCTGGGATAGGGCGACCGCCTGCTCACGCTCGGCGGCACTGAGGCGTGCATTGCGGCTGGACTCGGCCACGCCGTCCGTTGCGCGCACGATGGGCACGCTGATGATGTCCAGCGGCAGGTCGAGGTCCGCCACCAGGCGGCGGATGATGGCTACTTGCTGCGCATCCTTTTGCCCAAAATAAGCGCGGTCTGGTGTGACAAGGTGAAACAGCTTGCTCACCACGGTGGCCACGCCATCGAAGTGGCCGGGGCGCGAGGCACCTTCCAAGACCGAGCCCATCTCACCCGTGCGCACCCACACCCGCGGGGTACCGCCCGGGTACATTTCCTCCACGCTGGGGGCGAAGACCGCATCGACTCCCAACGAGTCCAGCAGCGCGGCATCCGCGTCGAGGGTGCGCGGGTAGGCGCGGTAGTCTTCGCAATCGCCCAGGTCCGTGAACTGGAGGGGGTTGACAAAGACCGAGCACACCACGGTGTCGTTGTCTTCGCGGGCGCGGCGAATGAGGGAAGCGTGGCCGTCGTGAAGCGCGCCCATCGTGGGTACCAAGCCCACGGAGCCGGACGTTGCCGCGCGGAAGGCACGGAGTTCGGATTTAGTTGTGAGGATCTGCATGGCTTAAGACCTTAGTCCTCGAAGGACTCCTCGGCGTTGGGGAAGGAGCGTTCGTTCACATCGGACACGTACTCCTTCGCGCCCTCCAGCAGTGCGCCGCGCAGATTCGCGTAGCGGCGCACAAATCGCGGCGCCTTGGGCCCGCCCAGGCCGAAGGCATCGGTCCACACCAGAATCTGACCGTCGGTCTGCGCGCCGGCGCCGATGCCAATGGTGGGGATAGGCAGCTCCTTGGTCACCTGCTCAGCAAGGGCTGCCGGGACCATCTCCAGCACCACGGCGAAGGCGCCGGCCTCGGCGAGGGCGCGGGCGTCGTCGTGAAGCTTCTCCGCACCGGCACCCCGGCCTTGGACTACGAAGCCACCCAAGGCGTGGACCTGCTGGGGTGTAAAGCCAATGTGGGCGCAGACGGGGATGCCGGCGGCGACAAGCGCGGCAACAATCGGTGCGCGCTCCGCACCGCCCTCCAGTTTCACGGCCTGCGCGCCGGTTTCCTTCATGACGCGCACCGCGGTCTCGAGTGCCTGGGAGGGGCCGTCCTCATAGGAGCCAAAGGGAAGGTCCACCAACACGAAGGCACGGGAGGTCGATGCAACCACCGCGCGGGCCAGCGGAATCATCTCATCCAGGGTGAGCGAGAGCGTGGTTTCGCGGCCCAGGACCACGTTGGCCAGGGAATCGCCGACGAGCAGGAGATCTACCCCGGCTTCATCGAAGATTTCGGCGGTCATGCAGTCATAGCTCGTCAGGCACGCGAAGGCCTGAGAGTTTTCTTTAGAGCGGGCGAAATGGCGGGTGCGGAGACGGGCGCGGTGGCCAGGGTTGTGAGACATGCCCTTACTCTAGACACGGCGCTGGTGCCAGTTGACGCACAGGGTAGAGTTGGCCAGGTGACTGATCAGAATAAAGAGCAACTCGTTGGCACCAACCGCGCGGACCAGCTTCCCAAGTCCTGGGAGCCGCAGGCAGTAGAGAAGGACCTCTACGAAGGCTGGGTAAGCGCCGGTTACTTCACCCCGGATGCTTCCTCGGAGGCGGAGCCTTATTCCATCGTGCTGCCGCCGCCGAACGTCACCGGCCAGCTGCACATGGGCCACGCCCTGGACCACACTCTGATCGACTCCATCATTCGCCGCAAGCGCATGCAGGGTTATGCCACCCTGTGGCTGCCGGGTGCTGACCACGCCGGTATTGCTACCCAGACCAAGGTGGAGGCCCGCCTGCGCGAGCAGGAGGGAAAGAAGCGCTGGGACTATGAGCGCGAGGAATTCATCAACAAGGTCTGG
Source organism: Corynebacterium guaraldiae (assembly GCF_053480195.1). Lineage (NCBI taxonomy): Bacteria > Bacillati > Actinomycetota > Actinomycetes > Mycobacteriales > Corynebacteriaceae > Corynebacterium > Corynebacterium guaraldiae. The sequence continues at coordinate 52,263 of NZ_JBRBAU010000007.1, forward strand.
GAGTGGAAGGAAGAATTCGGCGGCACCATCCAGAACCAGATGCGCGCCATCGGTGACTCGGTGGACTGGTCCCGCGAGCGCTTCACCCTGGATGATGGCCTCTCCCGCGCCGTGCAGACCATCTTCAAGACCCTCTACGACGAGGGCATGATCTACCAGGCCAACCGTCTGGTTAACTGGTCCCCGGTGCTGGAGACCGCGGTGTCCGATATCGAGGTCGTGTACAAGGACGTCGAGGGCGAGCTCGTGTCCATTCGTTACGGCTCGCTGAACGACGACGAACCGCACCTCATCGTCGCCACCACCCGTGTGGAGACGATGCTGGGTGACGTCGCCATCGCCGTCCACCCCGATGACGAGCGTTACGCCCACCTGGTGGGTAAGGAGCTGCCGCACCCCTTCCGCGATGATTTGAGCCTGAAGATCATCGCCGATGATTACGTGGACATGGAATTCGGCACCGGTGCCGTGAAGATCACCCCGGCGCACGATCCGAATGACTACGCCATGGGCCTGCGCCACGACCTGGACATGCCCACCATCATGGACACCACCGGACACATCGCGAACACCGGAACGAAGTTCGACGGCCTGACCCGCGAGGAAGCCCGCGTGGAGATCCGTGAGGCGCTGCGCGAGCAGGGCCGCATTGTCAAGGAGATCCGCCCTTACGTCCACTCCGTGGGCCACTCGGAGCGCTCCGGCGAGCCGATTGAGCCGCGCCTGAGCTTGCAGTGGTTCGTGGCCGTGGAGAAGATGGCGAAGATGTCCGGTGACGCCGTCCGCGAGGGCGATACCACCATCCACCCGAAGTCCCTGGAGCCGCGCTACTTTGAGTGGGTCGATGACATGCACGATTGGTGCATCTCCCGCCAGCTGTGGTGGGGCCACCGCATCCCGATCTGGTACGGCCCGGAGGGCGAGGACGGCCAGCGCGACATTATCTGCGTCGGCCCCGACGAGGAAGCCCCAGAAGGCTACGTCCAGGACCCGGACGTTCTGGATACCTGGTTCTCCTCTGCGCTGTGGCCTTTCTCCACGATGGGCTGGCCGGAAAAGACCGCCGATCTGGAGAAGTTCTTCCCCACGAACGTGTTGGTCACCGCCTATGACATCCTCTTCTTCTGGGTCGCCCGCATGATGATGTTCGGCACCTTCGCCGGCGCCCACACCCCGGAGCTGCTCGGTGAGGGCAAGGACGGCCGCCCGCAGGTTCCGTTCACGGATATCTACCTGCACGGCCTGGTGCGCGATGAGCAGGGCCGCAAGATGTCGAAGTCCTTGGGCAACGGCATCGACCCGATGGATTGGGTGCGCGACTATGGCGCGGACGCACTGCGCTTCACCCTGGCCCGCGGCGCGAACCCGGGCGTGGACCTGCCGCTGGCTGTCGATGCCGCCGCTGCCGGCCGCAACTTCGCCACCAAGCTCTTCAACGCCACCAAGTTCGCGCTCATGAACGGCGCGGGCGTGGCTGAGCTGCCGGCACGCGACGCGCTGACCGACGCCGACCGCTGGATCCTCGACCGTTCCGAAGAGGTCCGCGCCAAGGTGGATTCCTACCTGGATGATTACCAGTTTGCCAAGGCCAACGAGCTGCTCTACCACTTCGTGTGGGATGAGCTGTGTGACTGGTACCTGGAGATTGCCAAGACCCAGATCCCGCGTGACTTCGATGGGGCGAGCGCCGAGGAGCAGGCTACCGGACGTACGACCCAGATCGTTCTGGGCCGCGTTCTTGATCTGGTTCTGCGTTTGCTGCACCCGACGATGCCGTTTGTCACCGAGGTCCTGTGGAAGGCCCTGACCGGTGGGGAGACCATCGTCACCGCGCAGTGGCCTACCCAGGAGCACACCAACGGCGGCGCCGAGAAGGACGAGGTAGCCGCCCGCCGCATTCAGGACGCAGACAAGCTCATCACTGAGCTGCGCCGCTTCCGTTCCGATCAGGGTGTCAAGCCTTCCCAGAAGGTCCCGGGCCGCCTCGACTTCGCCGCGGCCGACCTGCAGGAGCAGGAAGGGCTCATCCGCAACCTGGCCAACACCACCGAGCCGGGTGAGGACTTCACCGCGTCCGCCTCCATCGAGGTGCGCCTGTCCCAGGCCACCGTCGAGGTCACCCTGGACACCTCCGGCGCCGTCGACGTCGCCGCAGAGCGCAAGCGCCTGGAGAAGGATCTGGCCAAGGCCCAGAAGGAGCTGGACCAGACCGGCAAGAAGCTGGGTAACGAGGCCTTCCTGTCCAAGGCGCCGGAGGCCGTCGTGGAGAAGATCCGCGTGCGCCAGCAGGTGGCTCAGGAAGAAGTCGAGCGCATCACCGCACGTCTGGAGGGGCTCAAGTAGTGGCGGGGGAGAAAGACCGCGAGGAATTTGAGGTCGTCGATGCCCTCGCGGAGGGCACCGATGGCGGGCCGGTCGAAATCACCGACTCCGGCCTAACGCTCAACCTCGGCGGCGAGGATGACTACGAGGAGGCAGCGCCCGAGCAGGCCACGCCGGAGGAGCTCGCGGAGCTGGCTCAGGTGACCGCGGAGCTCAACGCGCGTGCCCCGGAGACTATCATTGAGCCCAGCCTCGAGCGCATCGAGATGCTCATGGATCTCTTGGGCAACCCGGAGCGTTCCTTCCACGTCATCCAGGTTGCAGGCACCAACGGCAAGTCCTCGACCGCGCGCATGATCGATTCGCTGCTGCGCTCCTTCCACCGCCGCGTAGGCCTAGTGACCAGCCCGCACTTGCAGCTAGTCACCGAGCGCATCGGCATCGACGGCCACCCCATCCACCCGCGCGACTTCGTGCGCATTTGGCGCGAAATCAAGCCCTATGTGGAAATGGTGGATTCCCGCTCCGACATCCCCATGTCCACCTTCGAGGTGCTGGTGGGTATTTCCTACGCGGCCTTCGCCGATGCGCCCATCGACGTCGCCGTGGTCGAGGTTGGCCTTGGCGGCACGTGGGATGCCACGAACGTGGTCAACGCGGAGGTAGCCGTGGTCATGCCGGTGGGTCTCGACCACACGGATTACCTCGGTGACACCATCACCGAGATCGCCGGTGAAAAGGCCGGCATCATCAAAGCCCGCGAGCACGATGCTGACGACGTGCTCACGCCTGGGGAGAACATCGCTATCATCGCCGAGCAGGAGCCGGAGGCCATGCGTGTGCTGCTGCAGCGCACCGTCGACGTCGGCGCCGGCGTAGCGCGCGCGGGCTCCGAGTTCGCCGCGCTGGAATCCCGCATTGCCGTCGGCGGCCAGCAGCTCACCATCCAAGGTCTCGGCGGCCTCTATGAGGACATCTTCCTGCCGCTGCACGGCGAGCACCAAGCCAAGAACGCGGCCGTCGCCTTGGCGGCGGTGGAGGCTTTCTTCGGGGCGTCGCCAGGCAATCAGCTCGATATCGCCTCCGCGCGCACCGGCTTTGCCAAGGCCATTTCCCCCGGACGCTTGGAGCGCGTGCGCACCAGCCCCACGACCTTCTTGGACGCCTGCCACAACCCGCACGGCGCGAAGGCCCTGGCCGCAGCGCTCGACCGAGACTTCGATTTCGCGCGCCTCATCGGCGTGGTGTCCATCTTCGCCGACAAGGACGCCGCCGGCATCCTCACCGCCCTGGAATCCGTTCTCACGGAAGTCGTGATTACTCAGAACACCTCGCCGCGCGCCCGCGATGCCTATGAGCTAGCGGAGCTCGCCCGCGACATCTTCGGTGAAGAGCGCGTGTACGTCGAACCAGAACTGCCCAGCGCCTATACCCAGGCCGTGGAATTGGCGGAGGAGGCCGATGTGCAGTCCGGTTCCGGCATCGTGATTACTGGCTCGGTGGTCACGGCAGGTGACGCCCGCGCACTCTTTGGAAAGGAGCCCGCATGAGCCCCCGCAAACCCGTCCCCGAGGAGGAGATCGGCCCGCTCGGACTAGGCCAAGCGCCGGCCAAGGATCCCCTCAAGCAATTCGGTGGCATGGTGGTGGCCAGCTCCCTCACGCTGGAACTCATCACCTTGGTTTTGGCGCTGCCGATGCTGTACAAGCTGTATGACGGCACCCTGTGGACCCCGTTCAACTATGGCGTGGTCATCGGATTTATGGTGCTGCTGTTAGCGTCCTTCCCGTTCATGAACAAGCCCTGGATCGTCGGGGTATTGATCGTGTTCCACGTCATCGGCATTGTTCTTGGTTTCATGGTCCACTGGTCCGTGGCCACGATCTTCATCATCTTCGCCCTTCTTTGGGCTCTGGCGGCGTATATGCGCTCGGTGCTCGTTGCCCGCATGGACCGCGGCTACCTCACCACGCAGCACCTGACTGAGAAGTAGGCCGCCGCGGTGTATATCCGGCCGGAGCTGCGCGCGGGCGCAGCATTCATGTCTTTGTGGGATCCGACCAACCCGCTGATCCGCCGCGCCGGGCGTGTAGTTCCAGCGCTGTGGCCCGCCCCCTATATCCAGGGCGTGCGCACGCGGCGGGTGAGAAACGCCGAAATCCGCGCGACCATTTATAGCCCGGAGAACCCACGCGGCGCCGTGCTGTGGATCCACGGTGGCGGGCTGCTCATGGGCCATCCGCGCCAGGACGTCAAACACCTCAAAGAGACCGCCGCGGAAGTCGGCGTCACCGTCATCGCGCCGCGCTATCGCTATGCCCCGGAAAATCCCTATCCGGCCGCGCTTGACGACGTCCACTCGGCCCACCACTGGCTCCTCACGCACGCGGAGGAGCTGGGAATTAGTCCGGATCGGATTGTCATCGGCGGCCAAAGCGCCGGGGGAGGGCTCGCCGCCGCCCTGTGCCAGCGCCTCTATGATGAAGGCGGAATCCAGCCGGCGGGGCAGTGGCTATTTTGTCCGATGCTGGATGACCGCGCAGCGTCCACCGACCGCAACCCCATCTGGGATGCGGATTCCAACGCGCAGGCCTGGCGCTACTACACCAACGGCAACCCGGACGCGCCCTATGCCGTGCCCGGCCGCCGCGCGGAGCTTACAGGTCTGCCCCCGGCCTGGCTGTATGCGGGCAGCAGCGAGCTTTTCTACGGCGAGATTGTGGACTACGCCGAACGCCTGAAGTCCGCAGGCGTGCCCACGCAGTGCGAGGTTGTGGATGGCGGCGTCCACGCCTTCGAGTTGTGGGCTCCCTATACTGCGGAGGCGAAGCGCCTGCTCATGAACTCTCGCGTCTGGCTGCAGTCGACGCTGAACGCGCTAGACTAGCCGGCATGCTCTTTCTTCTCTACGGCCTGTCCGCCCTGCTGTGCATCGCTGCTCTCGTGGCCAAGCTGTATTTTGGCGGTTTTGCGCTGCCACTGGCGCTGTTGATTCCGGCCTTCGTCTTCCTCGTCGTCGGCGTGCTCAAACAGCAGCGCGACGAGCGCCCGGTGGAGTTTGCGGATTTGGAAGAATGGCACCGCGAGGAGCTGAAAGGCCTGCTGGAGAGCGGCCAATACGGCACGGCCGTGCGTCAAGTACAGATGTGGTTTCGTGGCACGAGCCATGAGCGCGCGGAGGAAATCGTGCGCCGCCTCACGTAGCGCTTAATAATTGGCCCACTGTCGGGACGCGGGAGCACCTGTTCTGTACTATGTTCCCTATGACTGAACGTACACTCATTCTCATCAAGCCGGACGGCGTGAAGAACGGCCACGTGGGCGAGATCATCTCCCGCATCGAGCGCAAGGGCCTGAAGCTCGTCGCCATGGATCTGCGCGTCGCCGACGAGGAGACCGCAAAGAAGCACTACGCAGAGCACGAGGATAAGCCTTTCTTCGGCGATCTCGTTGACTTCATCACCTCCGCACCGCTGGTTGCGGGCGTTGTCGAAGGTGAATCCGCCATCGCCGCATGGCGTCAGCTCGCCGGTGGCACCCACCCAGTGGAGAAGGCCACCCCGGGCACCATCCGCGGTGACTTCGCTCTGACCGTTGGCGAGAACGTCGTTCACGGTTCCGACTCCCCGGAGTCCGCTGAGCGTGAGATCTCCATCTGGTTCCCGAACCTCTAAAGAAGTTCACCGCGCCTAGCGCGCAACAACGCCCGAGCAGTTCACAAAGATGAATGAACTGCTCGGGCTTTTGTCATTTCTGCTACTGGGCTGAATCCCGACCTGCGTGCTCGAGCGCAGATCGATTCGGGTGCGGCTTAGTCGAACGAGAGCAATGTGCGCAAGGCAGCAAAAGCGTCTTTGTGCACCTGGTGGGTGACGGTGCGGCCGCATTGCTGCTTCGATAGCAGGCCGGCCTCCCGCAGGCGTGCTAAGTGGTGGGAGACCGTGGGCTGGCTCAGCGCAGTGAGCTCGGTGAGTTCCGTGACGCTCATGGGCCCACAGCCTTCATCGCACAGGATGGACAAAAGACGCAGGCGGGCTGGGTCTGCCAGCACTTTGAATTGCTGGGAAAAATGCCTCGCCTCGGCGTCGCTGAGCGGGCCCGTGCTTAAGGAGCAACACTTAGTGCCGGGCGCGCTGGTCTCGGGCGTGGAAGAGGAAGCCATGCGATCAGTATAGGGGTTATCCTTGCACCCTACGTTATATTGACGCATATCAATGCGTACTGTACATTGCATGTTCGTATCATGCTTTGTTCAACGTTGAAGGAGGGAGAGACATGGCCGTGTCGCAGCGCCCGACGTTGTCTTTTCTGGACCGATTTTTACCCGTGTGGATCATTTTGGCGATGGCCGCCGGACTGCTCATTGGCCACTTCCTCCCCGGAATTGGACACGCCCTAGGTGCCGTTGAGGTCGGCGGGATTTCCATCCCGATCGCCATTGGTCTCCTCGTCATGATGTACCCACCCTTGGCCAAGGTCCGCTACGAGAAGACCAAGGAAATCGCCACGGATGGCCGCCTCATGGCGGTATCGCTCGTCCTCAACTGGCTGGTGGGGCCGGCGTTTATGTTTACCCTGGCGTGGCTGTTCTTGGCGGACCAGCCGGAGCTGCGAACCGGCCTCATCATTGTGGGCCTTGCGCGCTGTATTGCCATGGTGCTTGTGTGGTCGGACCTCTCGTGCGCTGACCGCGAGGCAACGGCTGTGCTTGTCGCCCTGAACTCCATCTTCCAGGTCGCTATGTTTGGTGTTCTGGGCTGGTTCTACCTTCGCGTCCTCCCCGGATGGCTGGGATTGGACACGACGAGCGCTGACTTTTCCTTCTGGGCCATCGTCAAGGCCGTACTCGTCTTCTTGGGCATACCGTTCCTGTTGGGTGCGCTGTCTCGCGTGTGGGGCGAAAAGGTAAAAGGACGGGAATGGTTTGAGAACCGCTTCCTCCCAGCCGTATCGCCCCTGGCCATGATTGGTCTGCTGTACACAATTGTGTTGCTCTTCTCCCTGCAGGGCGAGCACATTGTGGAACAGCCAGTAACGGTAGCGCGCGTGGCTGTGCCGCTGGTTATCTATTTCGTGGGCATGTTTGTATTGTCGCTGGGCGTGGCAAAGGCCGTTGGTATGAATTACGCGCAGTCTGCCAGTGTGGCGTTCACTGCAGCAGGAAACAACTTTGAACTTGCCATTGCAGTATCCATCGGCACCTTCGGAGCGATGTCTGCTCAAGCCCTTGCCGGAACGATTGGTCCCCTTGTTGAAATTCCAGTCCTCGTTGGTCTGGTCTATTTCATGCTGTGGATTGGTCCGAAACTCTTCCCGGGAGATGACACTCTTCCGCGCTAGCGCGTGCGTGCAGCGTCCATGCTGCGCACGCCAACTTCGGTCAGAGTGATGTTAAAGGTCCGCTGGTTCTTGCCATAAATAAAACCAGACATTTTCACTACGCCGGACTTTTCGAGCTCGCGCATTTCCTCCTCGAGCCCCTCCTCGTAGCCGAGTAGCCTGCTCAATGCCGGGATGGAAATGGTGTTACCGGTAACGGCGCCCGCCGCCACCAGTCCGCTGAGGGCCTCCGGGTGATCCTCCACGGCGGCAATGCTTTTCTCTGTGACGCCATCCAAGCTGTCCTTTTCTGTGATGGCTTTGATGCGGCGCTTGCCCACGCGAAAGGCAGTGGTGCCGAAGGCGCGGCCACCGATGATAAACGCCGGTATGGCAAAGGTCGTGTGGCCCGCTGCTACGAGGATAGGGTTGAGCGATATATCGCCGACAATCCCGGTGGACTGAATTCCCTCAGTGATGAGAGGGGAGAAGATAGCAAGCACCGGTAGAAAGTAGGCGAGAAGAGGGTAATCGCCCGCCCGGTACTCTTCTTGCGCAGCTTGGACGAACTTTGGCTCGCTGCGAATGATGCGGAAGGCTCCGTAGAGCATCACCATGATGAGCACCGCGTAGACCGGAATCGCGTAGGGATAAGGGAAGTCAACGACGCGAAGGCCTGAAGCGATGCCCGCGGGCACGGCCACGGTCACAATATCCCTCAACGCAATCTCGTTGCGGGCGCGCGCCTGCGCCACAGTGCGTGGCGCGTGGACAGGTATTTTCCGCTCTGCAGGTGTGTTCGTGGGCGCGCCGTTGGACATAGCGGCGATACTAACATGTGAGCCTTAATCGAGCTCTGTGCCAGAATAGAAGGCGCTGACAACTTAATAAAGACGATGAGAATTTTTCAAAGACTCACCACCGTGTGGCGGCAACCTGCGCCCGGGGTGAGCACAACGTCAGGAGATAAGCCACTGATGGCATCCAAGAAGAAAACAAAAGAAGAACGTATTGAATCGACGTTGGCTGCGGCTGTAGCGGGGATTGACTGCGAGGCACTCGCCCCCAAGACTCGCCTTTATGCCTTGGCCAAGCAGGTGGGCGTGGCTTCCAAGGAATTGGTGGCCCAGTTCGCGGAGATGGGAATCAAGAAGTCCGCACAGTCCACACTGACGCCGGAAGAGGTGGGCCAGCTTATCGACGTCCTCGTGCCCGCCACCGAAGCTCCCGAGCAGGCCGCCACCGAGGACGCCAACCCGGCTGCAGCCACGGCCGATGCTGCGCAGACCCCCGAAGAACCTGTCGAAGAAACTACAGAAGCCCCGGCTGAAGAAAAGCCGGAGAAGACCGTGAAGAAGAAGCGCGCCAAGCGCGCGGCGAAGCGCGTGAGCAAGGCAGGCAAGAAGGCTGAGCCGAAGGGGCAGGCAGGGGAACCCACACCGGAAAAGCCTGCTGCGCAGCCGGAGCAGCCGGAGCAGTTGAGCGAGGAAGAAGAAAAGCTGCGTGAGCGCGTGCGCAAGAACGTTGATAACGAGATTTCGCAGATCGTCGACAAGGTCGATGCCGAAATGCTGCACGAGGCGCTCGCCGAGGCCGGTGATAGCGACGAGGACGAGGACCTCACCCCGCTGATCACCCCGATGGCTGAGGAAGACCCGGACGTGTACGACTTCGCGCCGGTCTTCATGGCGCCGAAGATCACTCCGCTGGCCAAGCGCCAGAAGCCAGAAAAGCGCGAGGAAGAAACCGAGGAAGATTCGGCGCCGTCGAACCAACCGCGTGGTCGCCGTCGCGGAAGCCGCGGAACCTCCCGCGGCCGCGGGGCGGAAAGCCGCGGGCCAGCCCGCGAGGAAGTCGAGCACATTGAAGAGCCGAAGGCCATCAAGGGCTCAACCCGCATCGAGGCGCAGCGCCGCCGCCGTGCGGAGCTGCGGGAGAAGGGCCGCGAGCGCCAGCACATCGTCTCCCAAGCGGAGTTTCTCGCGCGTCGCGAATCTGTAGAGCGCACCATGGTGGTGCGCGATAAGCAGCGCACCGACGGCGCGGGCATCATCACCCAGGTCGGTGTGCTGGAGGATGATCTCCTGGTTGAGCACTTCGTCACGACGGAGACGCACCCCTCCCAAATTGGCAATATCTACTTGGGCCGTGTGCAAAACGTGCTGCCCTCGATGGAGGCAGCCTTCGTCGATATCGGACAGGGCCGAAACGGCGTGCTGTACGCGGGCGACATCGACTGGCGCGCATTGGGCATTGGCGGACGCGGCCGCAAGGTGGAAAACGCCTTGAAGTCCGGTGATCAGGTCCTAGTTCAGGTGGCCAAGGATCCCATCGGCCACAAAGGCGCGCGCCTGACCACCCAGATTTCTTTGGCCGGCCGCTTCCTGGTGTATGTGCCGGGCGGGCGCAGCGCGGGTATTTCCCGCAAGCTGCCGGCGCCGGAGCGCAAGCGCCTCAAGGGGATTCTGGAGCGCGTCATCCCGGGGGATGGCGGCGCCATCATCCGTACCGCAGCGGAGAACGTGTCGGAGGAGGACATCGCGTCCGACGTCAACCGCCTGCACTCCCTGTGGGAGGACATTAGCGCCCGCGCCGCGCACGAGAAGGCAACGAAGGGTGCCAAGCCGGTCACCTTGTACGAAGAGCCGGACCTGCTCATCAAGGTCGTGCGCGACCTTTTCAACGAGGACTTCAGCACCTTGGTTGTGGACGGCAAGCGTTCCTACAACACGGTCAGCGCCTATGTGGACTCCATGGCGCATGACTTGGCGGACCGCGTTGTGCGCTATGACGCCCGCGACCACGATGGCGAGGATGCCTTCAGCGCCTACCGCATTGATGAGCAGCTGCAGAAGGCCCTGAGTCGTAAGGTGTGGCTGCCGTCTGGCGGCACCCTCGTCATTGACCGCACTGAGGCCATGACGGTCATTGACGTCAACACGGGCAAATTCACCGGCTCCGGTGGCAACCTCGAGGAGACGGTGACCCGCAATAACCTCGAGGCGGCCGAGGAGATCGTGCGCCAAATGCGCCTGCGCGATATCGGCGGCATGATCGTCGTGGACTTCATCGATATGGTGCTGCCGGAAAACCAGGACCTTGTGCTGCGCCGCCTCAAGGAAGCGCTGGGACGTGACCGGACGCGCCACCAGGTTTCTGAGGTCACCTCACTGGGCCTGGTGCAGATGACGCGAAAGCGCGTGGGCACCGGCCTCATCGAGACTTTCTCCACCGAGTGCGAGGCCTGCCATGGCCGGGGAATCATCATTCACGAGTACCCGGTTGATGAGGATGCCGAGGAAGAGAATTCGAAGCCGCAGCGCCGTGGCCGCAAGGAGCGCCGCGCACCGCAGCGCGATCCGAAGCAGCACCCGGCTGCCGTGCGCATGCACCGCGACGAGGAGGAAGCCGCCGAGCATGGAAACGGCGCAGAACAGGACACAACGCGCGACGACGAGTCCTCCTTGGAGGAGCTCGTGGCCAACGTGGTCGTCGTCGACGAGGACGAGCCGGATACCCCGGATAGCGCCTCCATTGGCTATGCCGTAGCGGAAAGCTTGGACGCGAAGCGCTCGAAGCCGAAGTCGAAGGCGAAGCGCTCGCGCAAGCCGCGCCGGGCAACGCGTACCTTCCGGGAGCCACAGCGCGAGGAGACGAGCGAGGGCTCGCGCGCGAAGCACGGCAAGCGCGATGAGCACGCCGGTGCGGAAAAGGCATCCACGCAGCGCTCGGAGCAGACCTATGACGAGGCTGTTGAAGCCTTTGAGAAGTCACCGCGCCGCAAGCGCCGCACGCGCGGAAATTCCCGCTCGGATATTCGCCCGAAGCGTGAAGACTTCGCGCAGGACGAGACCCCAGCAAAGGACGCTCAACTAGCCACCTCTAAAAAGGAGGCCAAGGCTGAGCGCAAGGGTGCGGAGCCGGGCGAGAACGCGAGCGTGCGCGCGACCCGCAGCCGCGGCCGCCGCCGAGTGGTGCGCAAGATGGCACAGAGCCAGTCCACCCCGGCGTCGAATGAACGCGGACAGGGGAGCGAAGCGCAGCGGCGAGAGTCTTCCGCACAGACCACAGCGTCGAAGGCACGAAAGGGCGGGCGCGGGAGGCGTCGAGTAGCACGGCGCAGGTCGCGCTAGAAAAGGCGTTTTGCCTTTTCGCCCCCTCACGGGGTAGTCTTTGACAGTCGCTGTTTAGACCATGAATGCGCTCGATGGGACGCGCTGCGGTTCCCGCACGTCTCTCGCGGATGTGGTTCTAAACGCCAATGTCCAATGTCCATTCGTTAGCGGCACCACCCAGCTGCTAGCGAGCCGAGTTTAGATAAGGGGTAGCCCTCTATGTACGCGATCGTCAAGACCGGCGGAAAGCAGTACAAGGTTGCTGAAGGTGACCTCGTCAAGGTCGAGAAGATCGAGGGTGAGCCGGGTTCCTCCGTTGCTCTCACCCCGGTTCTGCTCGTCGATGGCGCAACCGTCAAGTCGAAGGCTGCAGACCTGGAGAAGGTCTCCGTCTCCGCTGAAATTGTCGAGCAGGGCAAGGGCCCGAAGATCGACATCCTCAAGTACAAGAACAAGACTGGTTACAAGCGTCGCCTTGGTCACCGTCAGCCGGTGACCACGCTGAAGATTACCGGTATCAAGTAAGCCTTAACCGGCTCTAATTCATCCCTGAAGGAGGGGAAACCACATGGCACACAAGAAGGGTGCTTCCAGCTCCAGCAACGGTCGCGATTCCGAGTCCAAGCGCCTCGGCGTTAAGCGCTTCGGTGGTCAGCAGGTTAAGGCCGGCGAGATCATCGTGCGTCAGCGCGGCACCAAGTTCCACCCGGGTGAGAACGTTGGTCGCGGCGGCGACGATACCCTGTTCGCTCTCGCGGCAGGCTCTGTTGAGTTCGGCGTCAAGCGTGGACGTCGTCTGGTCAACATTGTTCCGGCCGAAGAGGTTGTTGCAGAAGCAACTGCCTAAGAGCTTCATGGCGTAATCCCGAGCTTTTCGCTCGGGATTTTGTCGTTTTCACGCGGCCGGCGTGGCGGGGGAGCGTGGAGAAAACTAAAGGGGCGTTGCTTCAGATCCCCGCAGTGCTCAACTAGGACGGTATGCCAGGAACCGTTAGACTAGCGGGCATGGCACGATTCATTGACCGAGTGGTTTTGCACTTGCAGGCAGGCGACGGCGGACACGGCTGCGCCTCCGTCCACCGCGAAAAATTTAAGCCGCTCGGCGGGCCCGATGGCGGCAACGGCGGCCACGGCGGAGACATCCTGCTGGAGGTCTCAACCCAGATCCACACCCTCATGGATTTCCACTACCGCCCGCACCTGAAGTCCGGCCGCGGCGGCAACGGCGCCGGTGACTGGCGCAACGGCGCGCGCGGCGAGGACCTCATTCTCGAGGTCCCTGAAGGCACCGTGGTCTATACCGAGGACGGGGAGATGCTCGCGGATCTCACGGTCCCGGGAACCCGTTTCGTGGCCGCGGAGGGTGGTTTCGGTGGACTTGGAAACGCAGCGCTAGCCTCGGCCGCCCGCAAGGCCCCGGGCTTTGCGCTGCAGGGCGAGCCGGGCGAGGCGCGCGATCTAATCTTGGAGCTGAAGTCCATGGCGGACGTTGGGCTCGTCGGTTTCCCTTCCGCGGGCAAGTCCTCCCTCATCTCCGTCCTTTCGGCAGCCAAGCCGAAGATCGGTGACTATCCCTTCACCACCCTCCAGCCCAACCTGGGCGTGGTGGACATGGGCTACGAGTCCTTCACCATGGCGGATGTCCCGGGCCTCATTCCGGGGGCTGCCGAAGGCAAGGGCCTAGGCCTCGACTTCCTACGCCACATCGAGCGCACAGCGGTTCTCGCCCACGTGGTGGATACCGCCTCCATCGAGCCGGGCCGCGATCCGCTCTCCGACATCGAGGCGCTCGAGACCGAGCTGGCCAAGTACCAGGAGCTCCTGGAGCAGGACACCGGGCTCGGTGACCTGCGCGAGCGCCCGCGCGTCATCATCCTTAACAAGGCGGATGTTCCCGAGGCAGAGGAGCTCGCGGAATTCGTCAAAGGTGACCTCGAGGAGAAGTACGGCTGGCCGGTCTTCATCATTTCCGCGGTGGCGCGCAAGGGCCTAGAGCCCCTCAAGTACAAGCTGATGGAGATGGTGAAAGAACACCGCAAATCACAGCCCAAGGCGGCGGTGGACAAGAACCACACCATCATTCAGCCCAAGTCCGTGGGCAAGAAAAAGAAGGGCTCCTTCGCCGACTTCACCGTCCGCCCCGACCCCGAGGTGGAGGGCGGATTCATCGTCGAGGGCGACAAGATCGACCGCTGGATTCGCCAGACCGACTTCGAAAACGACGAGGCCGTGGGCTACCTCGCAGACCGCCTGGCCAAGGCCGGAGTCGAGGAAGAACTGCACCGCCAGGGCGCGGAGGAAGGCTGCCCGGTCACCATCGGGGACATCACCTTCGAGTACGAGCCGATGGCCGGTGGCCGCGCAACTGATGCGGGCCGCGGACAGGACGGCCGCCTCATGGGCACCGACCGCGTCTCCGCCGCCGAGCGCAAGCGCGCCTCCCAGGCGCGCCGCGGCCTCGTGGACGAGTTCGACTTTGGCACGGATGGGGAGGTCACTCGCGAGTCCGCGAACCGCGATCGCTGGCAGGGTTAGCCCGGTATACTGAGCCGGTATGTCATCCGAACACGACAACCAGCTCGACTATCCTCTCCCCCTCGAACCCTTCGAGGGGCCGACCCCGGACGTGGACTACCCGGAGACCACCACGCTATCGGAGAAATCCAGCGGTTTCTCCTCGCCGCTGCGCGAGGAGATCTCCAAAGCCAAGCGCATCGTCATCAAAATCGGATCCTCGTCGCTAACGCGCGATGACTTCGTGACCTCCACCGAGAAGATCGACAAGATCGTCGACGCCGTCTGCGCACGCATGAACGTCTCCGACATCATCATCGTCTCCTCCGGTGCCGTGGCCGCCGGAATGGGCCCGCTGGGCCTGACCACGCGCCCCACCGATTTGGCCACCAAGCAGGCCGCCGCCGCGGTGGGCCAGGTGCACCTCGCCTACGAATGGGGCGTGTCCTTTGCCCGCTATAACCGCACCATTGGGCAGGTGCTGCTGACCGCGTCGGACGTCGGCAAGCGCGATCGCGCCCGCAACGCCCAGCGCACCATTGACCGTCTGCGCCAGATGCGCACGGTGCCCATCGTCAACGAGAACGACACCGTGGCCACCTCCGAGATGCACTTCGGTGATAACGACCGCCTGTCGGCGCTCGTGGCCAATCTGGTCGGCGCGGATGCCCTCTTCCTCTTCTCCGACGTGGACGGCCTCTACGACAAGAACCCGGCCGAGCCGGACGCCAAGTTCGTGGAGGAGGTGCGCACCGGCAAGGATCTCAAGGCGGTCGTGGCCGGCGATGGCGGCAAGGTCGGCACCGGCGGCATGGCCACGAAGGTCTCGGCTGCCCGCCTGGCCACGCGCGGCGGCATCCCGGTGCTGTTGACCTCGGCGGATAATATTGGGCAGGCGCTTGACGACGCCTCCGTAGGCACCGTCTTCCACACCCGTGAGGAACGCCGCCTGTCCGCCTGGAAGTTCTGGGCTCTCTACTGCGCGGATACCGGCGGCTCCCTGCGCTTGGACGAGGGCGCCATGGAGGCCGTGGTCCGCGGCGGAAACTCCCTGCTGGCCGTGGGCATTACCGACATTAAGGGCGAGTTCAACGCCGGCGAGATCGTGGACATCATGGGTCCCAAGGGCCAGGTCATCGGCCGCGGCGAGGTGGGCTATGACTCCACCACGCTGCACAACCTGCTGGGCAAGCACACCGAGGAGCTGCCGGAGGATATGCGCCGCCCGGTTGTCCATGCCGACTACCTGTCCAACTTCGCCTCCCGTATTTAATGCGCTATTTCATGGGCCCCGACGAGTGGGCGGCAACTGTGGCAGATATCGACGCAGCCGGACACGAGCGCGTCGAAAGTTTGGCGGAAGCCGAGGTCTTTGTGAATACCGCCTCGGACCCGGCGCAGACCCCGGAGATTCCCGAGAACATCAAGTGGGTGCAGTACTGCTTCACTGGGGTTAACCGCCACATCGATGCCGGGCTCATCCGGCGCGATGGCCTGCCGTGGTGTAACTCCGCGGGTGCTTTTGCCAAGCCCGTGGCGGAATCTGCACTGGGACTCATGCTCTCCCAGGCGCACCACCACAAGGCTTTCGCCCTCGCGAAGTCCTGGTCGGTGGCGCGTGAGCTCGATGAATCCCAAGCCTGGCTCTATGAGCAGCAGGGGCCAACGCGTGTGGTCATCGTGGGCGCGGGAGGCATCGGCAAGCAGCTCATGGTCTACCTCGCGCCCTTCGGCGTGCACATCACCGCGGTGAACCGCTCGGGCCGCCCGGTAGAGGGAGCGGACGTGACGTTGCCCATCGAGCGCGCCGACGAGGCCTGGGATAAAGCGGATTTCGTCGTGAGCATTTTGCCGGCGACGGCCGCCACGGAAGCCTTTTTCGACGCAGCGGTGTTCCGCGCCATGAAGCCTTCGGCGGTGTTCGTCAACGTCGGCCGCGGCAGCACCGTGGTCACGGACGATCTCGTAGAGGCTCTGCGCACGGGCGAGATTGCCGGCGCGGGCCTGGAGGTCATGGACCCGGAGCCGCTTCCGGATGGCCACCCGCTCTACGATCTACCCAACGCCACGCTGACGCCGCACATGGCGGCCTCGGATCACGTGGCCCAGTACCACCTGGGTGCTATCTTCAATGCCAACGCCGCCGCGTGGGAGCGCGGCGAGGATATGCCCACCCGCGTCGACCCGGACGCCGGCTACTAGCTAAGGAGGATGTGCATGAAGTACGCCATCGAACCACACCCCTGGGAGGAAACCATCGAGGTGCTCGACGCCGCGGGCTTTGAGCGCGCCCCGCTAGATGAGGCCTCCTTCCTCATCTACACCGGCGATGGCACCGACTTCCCGGAGCCGCTGCCGGAGAACATTGGCTTCGTGCAGATTCCTTCGGCGGGCGTGGACCACGTGCTTGAAGTGATGAAGGGGAGCAGCGTGCCGTGGTCGAACGCCGCCGGTGTCTATGACAACACGGTGGCGGAATCCACCATCGCGCTGCTTTTGGCGCAGCTGCATGCGCACCGCCGCGTGAACGGCACGTTTGATTCCTATGCAGAGATGGAGGCGCACACTTCCTATCTTTATGACGACAAGACGGTGGCCATTATTGGTGCCGGTGGCATTGGCAAGCGTCTGATCAGCATGCTCTCCGGCTTTGGGCCGCGCATCATCGCGGTGAACCGCTCCGGCAAGCCGGTCGAGGGCGCGGAGGAGACCTACCCGATTTCTGAAGTGGACAAGGTCTGGCCGCAAGCAGACTACTTCGTGCTCATCGCCCCGCTGACCCCGGAGACCCGCCACATGGTGGACGCGAAGGCTTTTAAGAAGATGCCGGATCACGCGGTCGTGGTCAACGTGGGCCGCGGCCCGCTCATCAGCACCGAGGACCTCGTCGCGGCACTGGAGGCAGGGGAGATCGCGGGTGCGGCACTCGACGTCACCGACCCTGAACCGTTGCCGGAGGATCACCCGCTGTGGCAGGATAAGCGCGTAGTTATCACCCCACACATTGCCAATACGCAGCGCTCCGTGCGAGAAAAGATTGGCGCGCACACCGTCAAGGTGGCCAAGGCTTTCGCGGCGGGGGACAAGCTGCCTACTCTGGTTGACCCGAAGGCAGGCTATTAATGGAGAACCCCGATATCCGCGTTGGTGATGCGGAGCGCTCTGAGGCCCTGGAGCAGTTGAGCCAACACTTCGTCAACGGTGCGTTGGGCCCGGATGAATTTGAGCAGCGCACCGGTGAGGCTGCCGCGGCGCGCACGCGCGGAGACGTCGCAAAGCTCTTTGCGGACCTGCCGGAGCTTTCCACCCCACGTGCTACAGCACCCGCCACCCGCCACGAGGCGGAGCTAGAGGATATGCTCTCCCGCGGGCGCAAGGTGCAGATAGCGGATTCCGTCATTTGGTCCGTAGCGATGATCGCCCTCTTCCTTGGGCTTTTTGTCTTCGACTGGAGCTATTTCTGGATCTCGCCCGTCATCGCGTTCTTCGCTTCCTGGGCTGCGCGCGGGGTGCTGAAGTTCAGCGAGTCGGATGAAGAGCTCTTCGATGAGCTTTCCGAAGGGGAAAAGAAAAAGCGCGCTGAGCGCCTGCGTGCTGCCGCCGAGCGTCGCCGCGAGCTCGGGGCCTAAGACTGGCGTTGCTTAAAGCCCATAGCTGCACAGAATCCCTGACAAGCAGGCAGACCTTCCGTACGCTGGTATGGCATGAGCAACACCGAACGTGAAGAAGTTCTGTCCAAAGCCCGCGCCGCCAAGGCGGTGGCGCCGCAGTTCGCGCAGCTGCCCACCCCGCGCAAGAATGAAATCCTCAACCGAGCCGCGGAAATCCTCATCGCGCACACCGAGGACATCCTCGCTGCTAACCAGCTCGATATCGAGGCCGGCCGCGCCAACGGCATGTCCGAATCCCTCATCGACCGCTTGTCGCTTGATGCCGCCCGCATCGAGGGCATTGCCGGCGGCCTACGCCAGGTAGCTTCCCTCCAGGACCCGGTAGGGGAGATCCTGCAGGGTCGCACCATGGATAACGGCATCCAGATGAAGCAGGTCCGTGTGCCGCTCGGCGTGATGGGCATGGTCTACGAGGCCCGCCCGAATGTCACCGTCGATGCCTTCGGCTTGGCCCTGAAGTCCGGCAACGTGCCGCTTCTGCGCGGTTCCAAGTCCGCGAAGAACTCCAACGCCAAGCTCGTCGAGCTCCTACAGGACACCCTCGTGGAGTTTGATCTGCCGCGCGAAGGCGTGCAGCTTCTGCCTTGTGAGTCCCACGATTCTGTGCAGGACCTCATCACCGCCCGCGGACTGGTGGACCTGGTTATCCCGCGTGGCGGCGCGCGCCTTATCAACGCCGTGGTGGAAAACGCCACCGTCCCCGCCATCGAGACCGGTACCGGCAACTGCCACTTCTATGTCGATGCCTCCGCTGACCTGGACAAGGCCGTCGACATGGTGATCAACGGCAAGACCCGCCGTCCCTCTGTGTGTAACTCAACGGAGTGCGTGCTGATCGACGCTGCCCTTGACGACGCCTCCAAGCTCCGCATCATCACCTCCCTTCAGGAGGCAGGCGTGACCATCCACGGCGATGTGAAGGAGCTCGAGGCCTTCGGCGTTGAGGACGCCGTGGAGGCCACCGACGAGGAGTGGCGCGAAGAATTCCTCTCCATGGATATCTGCGCCAAGGTGGTCGACGGCGTCAACGGCGCCATCGCGCACATTGCCGAGTACACCACCGGCCACACCGAGGCCATTGCGGCCCAGGATGCTGACGTGCTGCTGACCTTCGCCAACGAGGTGGATGCCGCAGCGGTCATGCTCAACGCCTCCACCGCGTTTACCGATGGCGAGGTCTACGGCATGGGCGCCGAAATCGGCATCTCCACCCAGAAGCTGCATGCGCGCGGCCCGATGGCGCTGCCGGAGCTAACATCCACCAAGTGGGTGCTGCAGGGCACCGGCCAGACCCGCCCCTAGGGACAGCTAGAAAAGCTACTCGAAAGGTACTCGAAAGCTACTCGAAAAGAATTTTTCGAGGTTGACCTGCGCAAAGCAATCTACTCGAAAACTTTTCGAGTAGATTGTCTGCCTTGCGCGGGGTTCGTGCTGCGCGCCGGGGGAGCACTGGGTATTCTAAAGCGCGGTAATAACAAAGAACTGAATGGTGCCTTCTCCCATGCTGTCCCGCATTGCTTCCTCCGTGGCCGCCGCCGTCATGGCCGTGTCCGCCTTCATTGTCCCGCAAACCATCTCCGCACCCGCCGCGCACGCTGACGAACAGTGCCCCGCAGTGGTCGTCGTCGCCGCGCGCGGCTCTGGCCAAAACGGTCAGGTTTACCCCACGCAGTATTCGAACCAGGGTGGCCGCGCTTCCAATGGATGGGAGGGCGAATCCATCCGCGCCATGCTGCAGGGCGCCGAGGCACGCTACCAGGCCACTCACGGTGGAAATTCGTTGATGAAGGACGTCTACGTGCTGGGCCTGGAGCCGCAGTACTATCCGGCGACCTACCCGGAATACTCTGTTCCGAACGAGACGGTTCCGAACACCGCGGCTGACCTCGTGCGCCTGGCCACGCAGTACGCCAACCCGGTCATCAACACCGCGGTCTCCGCCATTAACCAGTTCATGTACTCCGTGCAGACCGGCAATCGTGGAGTGACCAGCGCGATCAACAACTATGAAGCCGCCACCGGTTGCCACCCGCAATACATCCTGTCCGGCTACTCCCAGGGCGCCATGATTCTGGCCAACCACGAGGTGGAACTGGCCCGCCGCGGTCAGCTCGCTGGCGTCGTGACCTTCGGTAACCCGCTGACCCGCGCCGGGGACCCGGCCGTCGTCGGCGCAACCCAGGGCGCGGGCGGCCCGATGGGCTACTTCCCGCAGATGCGCGCCAACGTCAGCCGCGTGGACTACTGCCTGCCGCTCGACGCCGTGTGCGACCTCTCCGCCCAGACCCTCTACGCCGCCAAGCCCACCGGCGGCTCCCATGGCCAGTACTTCTTCACCAATCACCAGTGGGATAACCAGGTCTACGATTCCATCGGCCGCATGGTAGATGGCGTCCGTTTCCGCTAAACAGGAAAGAATGAAGTCTCTTTCTTTTCGTGTTTCCTGTGTAGCTGCCGCCCTTGGCACGGCGGCGTCCCTTCTCAGCGCGCCGGTGGCCTCGGCGAGCGGTGTTGGCACGTGCCCCGACACCGTGGTGCTTGTCGCACGCGGTTCAGACCAGAACGAGGAGCAGGGCGAATACGTAGGCCCGCAGCGTTACTCCGAACGTGCGCCGGAATCCACCGGCTTTGAGGGGCGCAACTTTGCCGCCCTGTTCCATCAGGTAGAGCAGCGCCACCCCGGCACAATGGATGACGTCTACGTGCTGGCTTTAGGGCCGGAGGCCTACCCGGCCTCGATGAACCTGCCGCCCTTGGCACAGGAGGGGGAAGACTTGGGCCCGCTTCAGCTTGTGCAGCGAGCGCTCGGGATTCTCCAGGAACACTCCCTCGGGGAGATGGCGTATTCGGTGACGTTTGGAGCTGCCGACAGCCTGCGTACCGGGGCCCGGAATGCGCCGAAGGTGGTGGACAACTATGAGGCCACCACCGGCTGCCACCCGCGTTGGGTAGCCGCTGGCTATTCGCAAGGAGCGCTCGTCGCGACGAGCACGGAGGAGTACCTCGCAGAATCTGGGCGCCTGCATGGTGTGCTCACCTTTGGCAATCCCTTGCACCAGGTGCCGTGGGCTAAGAACCGCACCGGGCTGCCGGCGCAGCGCTACGTCGATTATTGCCTGGAAGGGGATTTCGTCTGCGATTTCTCCCTCGACGCCGCTAACCGCGCTCTGGCCACCAAGGCCGAGCGCCATGCCTCCTATTTCTTGGCGGAGCCTTCCGGGCAGGACATGCAGGTCATCGACTCCGTGGCCGGTATACTCACCAGCCATGACTAGTCCGCAACGCATCGGCATCATGGGCGGCACCTTTGACCCCATCCATAACGGTCACCTCGTCGCCGCCAGCGAGGTAGCCCACCGTTTCCGCCTCGACACGGTGGTCTTCGTCCCCACCGGCCAGCCCTGGCAAAAAGCCGATAAGCAGGTCACCGCCGCCGAGCACCGCTACCTGATGACCATGGTGGCCACGGCGTCGAACCCGCGCTTTACTGTCTCCCGCGTGGACATCGACCGTGAGGGGCCCACCTACACCATCGATACGCTGCGGGATCTGCGCGGAATCTTCCCGGACGCCGAGCTTTACTTCATCACCGGCGCGGATTCGGTGGCCTCCATCATGAGCTGGCGCAACTGGGAGGAGATGCTGGAGATGGCTCACTTCGTTGGCGTGACCCGTCCAGGCTATGACCTGCGCAAGGACATGCTGCCGCAGGATTCCCAGGATGACATCGAGCTGATTGAAATCCCCGCCATGGCCATTTCCTCTACTGATTGCCGCGCCCGCGCGCAGCAGGGCCAGCCGGTGTGGTACCTCGTGCCGGATGGGGTGGTGCAATACATTGCCAAGAACCACCTCTATGGTCCGCACCCGGAAAAGCCCCTGTAACGTCTGTGCCTTTCCGGTAGTCGGGCGGGGGAATTCGACTAGGAAAATGAGCCTTGTCGTGTAAGACTAGAGTTCTTAAGCAGAAAAGTACTTGTGTAGGGATTGTCATGTCGATTACTGATGAAGCACGCCGCATGGCGGAAACCGCCGCCCTGGCTGCGGATGAGAAACTGGCCACCAACATCGCTGCTATTGATGTTTCCGACGTGCTGGCGATTACCGAGGTCTTCGTCTTAGCCTCCGCCGATACCGAGCGTCAGGTGGCGTCCATCGTGGAGGAAGTCGAAGACGAGCTGACTAAGCAGGGCTTCGAGCCCAAGCGCCGCGAAGGCAACCGCGAGAACCGGTGGGTTCTGCTCGATTACGGCCCCATCGTGGTCCACGTCCAGCGCAACGATCAGCGCGAGTTCTACGGCTTGGACCGCCTCTACCACGATTGCCCGCTTCTCGACATCCCCGGTGTAGACACCCCGGAGCGCCCCGGCGAGTGGTCCAATGACGTCAACCCGCGCGACATCGACTCCTTCGATGAGCTTCCCCTGGCCCAGCCAGAGCCGGAAGACGACGAATTATGACCCGCCGCCTCCTCCTCATCCGCCACGGCCAAACGACGTACAACGCCACCGGCCGGATGCAGGGGCACTTGGACACCGAGCTTTCGGAAGCGGGCCACTCCCAGGCTCGCGCCGCCGCGGATCTGCTCGAGGACAAAGGGATTACCGCGATTGTCTCCTCGGATCTCATCCGTGCCCGCGATACCGCTGAGATTATTGCTCGGCGCTTGGGGCTTGAGGTGTCCGTCGATAAGCGCCTGCGCGAAACCCACCTCGGTGAGTGGCAGGGGATGACCTCCGCTGAAGTAGATGAGCAGTTTCCTGGGGCGCGTGCGCTGTGGCGCCACGACCCCACCTGGGCGCCGCCGCAGGGCGAAAGCCGCGTCGATGTGGCCAACCGTGCCCGCCCCGTGATTGATGAGCTCATGCAGAATCACCCGCAGTGGGATGAGGGGGCTGTCCTCGTCGTCGCGCACGGCGGCGCCATTTCAGCGCTGACCTGCCACCTGCTGGGCTTGGAACACCACCAGTACGGGATCCTGTCTGGGCTGAAGAATACGCACTGGTCGCAGCTGACCGCGCGGCCCGAGTTCGATGCCTCACGCCCGCTGTCCCCGCTGGAATTCACCCCGGAGAACGTCGGCCGCGCCCAGTGGTACTTCGATGGCTGGAATATGGGCGGCGCCGTCATCGGGGGCGCGGGGGCGGACGTCTAGTGATCCGCGTTGTTACCGATTCCGCCGCGGGCTTGCCGGAGGATATCGTCGAGGAGCTCGGCATATGCGTCGTGGACCTGCACGTCATGGAAAGCCATGGCAAGGATGGTGCGGAGCTGTCCACTTCCGGTTTGACTGCCCTTGAGCTGGCTGCTTTATACGGGCGGCAGATGGAGCGCTCTGGTGATGATGGTGTGCTGGCCATCCATCTGTCGAAGGATCTGTCCTCGACGTGGTCGGCGGCGGTGACCGCTTCCGGCGTTTTCCCGAACACCGTGCGTGTTATTGATTCCGGCACTGCCGGCATGGCGATGGGCGCGGCTGCTATGGCGGCGGCCAAGCTTGCGCAAGAGGGCGCTTCGCTCGACGAGTGCTATGCCGCGGCCATCAACACCCTTGAGCGCGGGCATACCTTGGTCTACCTCAGCTCGACGGAGGAGCTTCGCCGCTCCGGGCGCATGTCCGCGGCCACGGCGATGCTGTCCACTGCGCTGCTGGCCACCAAGCCGATCATGGCCATTCAGAGCGGCAAGCTGGAGATGGTGGGCAAGACCCGCACCCAAACCAAGGCCTTTACCAAGCTCGTGGACCTGGTGGCCTCCCGCGCCGAGGGCAAGCCGGCCTTCATCGCGGTGCAGTACAACGAGGACAAGGTCTCGGCCCGCCGGCTGGAGGACTTGCTGCGTTTGGCCCTGCCGGATTCCTCTTTCATGCTGGTGCCGCTTACCGACGTCCTCGCAGTCCACGTCGGCCCCGGAGCCATCGGCGTCTCCGCGGTCTTTAGCTGACGGCGGAGCCGAGCTAAAGACGTTGTTGACGTCTTCAACAAGTTATCCACAGGCTGCGGCTTAAGCCCTCGACGGGGGTGTGGACGCTGCGTAGCGTCGCGGGCATGAACGCCATTGCTGATCGCCTCCGCGACCTCACCCGCCCGACCGGGGAAGAAGAACTGCTCAACGTCGACTTTCCGCGCGTGCGCGTCCCGCCCTGGTTGGCGCTGGCTGTTGTGGGCGTGGCTGGCGTTGCACTTCTGGCCTGGCTGGGGGCGAGCCGCAGTGCGGAGAACCCCTATGAGGTTGCCGCGCCGAGCAGCGAGGCAGCGGCGGATATCGTGGTTGCGGTCGTGGGTGAGGTAGAGCAGCCCGGGCTGGTGACCTTGGCGCCGGGCGCGCGCATTAACGACGCCCTCGAGGTGGCGCGCCCGCGCGTGCCCACCGATAACCTCAACCTGGCGCAGAAGCTTAACGACGGCGAGCAGATCACCGTCGGCGCTCCACCCGCTGCCCCAGGCGCTGCGGCCGAAGACACTATCTCCCTCAACTCCGCCAGCGAGGAGGAGCTGACGGAGCTTCCGGGTATTGGCCCGGCCACGGCGGCGGCGATCATCGCGCACCGCGAGGAGATCGGCAGCTTCACCACCGTGGAGCAGCTCATGGACGTCTCCGGCATTGGGCCGGCGAAGTTCGCCAAGCTGAAGGACAAGGTCCGGCCGTGAGAGAACTGCGGCTCGTGCCCGCCGCGGTGGTGGCGTGGCTGGCCACGCTCGCCGTGCTTTTCGGGCATCCGTGGTTGTTGGGCGGGCTGGTGTGTTTCGCGCTAGCGCGCGGTCAGTGGCGCGGGCAGGGCATCCTATGTGCGGCGAGCGGAGTCATCTTCGCCACCCTGGCTTATGTGCGCTCGGTGCGCGCCGCGGCGTTCCACTTCGGCTCGGAGGTGACGGGAAAGCTTGCAGCCGACCCGGTTCAGACGGCATCCGGGTGGATGGTGCGCCTGCGCGTGCCGGGCTACCCGGCGCAGCTGCCCGTCTTCCTCAAGGAGGAACCGGAGGCCTTCGGCGGCTCGCTGGTGACGGTGCACGGTCACCCCGGCCCCTCGGATCAGGTAGGGGTGGGCACAACCGTCTTTAGTGGTGAGCTCACCGCGCACGCCCACAGCTGGACGGCGACGATCGCGGAAAACTTCCGTGCCGTGTGTGACAACGGCCTCATCCCCGGCATGGTCTTGGGCGATACCAGCCTGCAAAGCCCCGAGGATAAGCAGCTCTACATCGACACGGGTCTATCGCATTTGAGTGCTGTGTCCGGCTCCAACGTTGCCATCGTGTGCACCGCGGCCGCGTTGGTGGTGCCGGGGCAAAGGGTGAGGGTGGGGGCGTCGGCAAGCGCGTTGGCGTTGTTCGTGGCACTGGTGGGGTGGGAGCCCTCCGTCCAGCGCGCCACCGTCGCCGGGCTGGCGGGACTGGCGGCGGTGCTCAGCTCCTCGAAGATAGAACCGCTCCATGCCCTGGCTCTTGGCGTGCTCTTTCTGCTCGCGGCGGACAGCGACCTAGCGGTCAGCTTCGGCTTCGCGCTCTCCGTCGCGGCGACCGCCGGCATCGTAGTGCTCAGCCCGCTGCTATTGCGGGTGCTGGGCACGGGCATCGTGGCCCGGGCCTTTGCGGTTGCCATCGCCGCGGACATCGTGACCATGCCGCTCATCGCGCTCATGTCCGGCCGGGTCTCGGTGGTGTCAGTCATCGCCAACGTGCTGGTGGCCCCGGTCGTGCCCATCATCACCGTCGTGGGGCTCATCGCTGCCGTCTTGGCACAGGTGGGGTGGGGCAGGCCCCTGGTGATCCTCATCGAACCGCTGGCGGATTGGATCCACTTCGTCGCCTCCTCGATGCCCATGACCACCGTGGCGGCGGGGCCCGTCGCGATGCTCCTGCTTGGCGGGTGGGTCATTGCGGCGTTGCTAAGATGACAGGCATGTCTTCTGCCCCCGTGCACCTCATCCTCGGCGATGATGAATTCCTGGCCGAGCGCGCCCGCCTGTCCATCCAACAGGGCGAGGTAACCAAGCTCAAGGCCTCCGAGGTCAGCGAGGGCGAAATCCTGGAAGCCACCAGCCCCTCCCTGTTTGGGGAGGACCGCGTCATCGTCATCAGCGACGTGGAGAGGGCCGGTAAGGAG
The DNA here is from genome assembly GCF_053480195.1 of Corynebacterium guaraldiae. Lineage (NCBI taxonomy): Bacteria > Bacillati > Actinomycetota > Actinomycetes > Mycobacteriales > Corynebacteriaceae > Corynebacterium > Corynebacterium guaraldiae. Next base: position 78,310 of record NZ_JBRBAU010000007.1, read on the forward strand.
GTTACGAAGATCCTCCTCGACGCCTGCGCTAATCCCATGCCCGGTATCACGCTCATTTTGATGTACTCGGTGACGGCGAAGACGCTGAAGAAAAAGAAGAAGCCGCCGGAGCTCATCGCGGCGCTGCGCAAGACGGCCGAGGTGCATGAGGTCTTCTCCCTCTATCCGAATGAGCTCGCGCAGTGGGCTACGCGTGAGTTCGCCTCGCACGGGGTGCGGCCTACACCAGATGTGGTGCAGGCGCTTCTCGACGGCGTCGGCTCCGACCTCCGCGAGCTCGCCTCCGCCATCTCGCAGCTCGTCTTCGACACAGGCGGCAAGGTGACCCGCGAGGCGGTGCACGCGTACTACGTGGGCGTGGCTGAGGTGGCCAACTGGGATATCGCGGATGCCGCTGTGGCCGGCCGCGTGGAGGCGGCGGTCTCCACGTGCCGCCGCGCGCTGCAGCTGGGGGCGAGCCCCGTGGCCATCGCCTCGGCGCTGGCGAACAAGGTGGGCAACATCGCACGCCTCTATACCGCGCGCGGGGACCAGTATTCCCTGGCCTCCCAAACCGGCATGGCGCCCTATGCCATCAAGCTCACCCAGCCGGTGGCGCGGCGCTGGTCGGGGGAGAATATCACCAAGGCCGTCATCCTCATGTCGGAGCTGGATGCCGCAGTCAAGGGCCAGGGCGGGGACGAGGACTTCGCCATCGAGGCGGCAGTTAAGCGGGTGGCGGAGCTGGCGCGCTAGACTAACCCTCCATGGATGACATCCAGAACTTTGCCACCAAGCTTTTTGATTTTGCCCGCAACGGCGATGCGACGCTGCTCGAGTACATCAAGCAGGGCGTCAACGTGGACATGGTGAACCAGGACGGGCAGTCCTTCATCATGCTCGCCGCCTACCACGGCCATGCGGAGCTGGTGCGCCAGCTCGCCGCGGCGGGTGCCGACGTCAACCTCCTCAACGATCGCGGCCAGTCGCCGTTGGCCGGGGCTATTTTCAAGAAGGAAGACACGGTGATCGACGCCCTTCTCGACGCCGGCGCCGACCCCACTGCCGGCCAGCCAAATGCCCTCGACTCGGCTCGCATGTTCGGACGTGAGGACCTTCTCGAGCGCCTGTCATGAGCTGGTCCGCGTTTGCGGCCATCCTCCTCATGAACCTCGTCGGCGCGGCAGCACCCGGCCCCGACATCGTGCTGGTGACGCGCTATGCCACGCGCTCGCGCCGCCACGCCATCGCGGCGGCGACGGGCATCCAAGTCGGCGTGCTGTTCTGGTGTACGCTGACCGTGTTTGGCGCGGCCGCCCTGCTGACCGCCTTCCCGGGAGTTCTCTCCCTGATTCAGGTGATTGGCGGTTGCTTCCTCGTCTTCATGGGCGTGCTGTCCATTCGCTCCGGGCTAGAGCTGCGCAAGCAGCCGCCGGTGGATGAGGAGGAGGCCGCCGCCCGCTTGGGCTCGGTGGGCAAGGTCTTCCGCACGGGGTTGGCCACCAACCTATCCAACCCCAAGATCGTGCTCTTCCTCGCCGCTATGATCGCCCCGTTGCTGCCGCCGCACCCGCCGGTGTGGGTATCGGTGGCTTTGGTGTTGAGCCTGTCCCTGTCGAGCTACCTGCTCTTCGTTGTCCTCTCGGCGGTCATCTCGACCCGCGCGATCCGCCGCCGCCTGTTGGCCGCCGGCCCGTGGATCGACATCGGTTCCGGTGCCTTCTTCGTGGTGGCCGGCTGTGCGTTGGTGTGGGCCGGTATCCAGGCCGCCTAGGACTGATCGAGTAGTTCTTTGAGCCACTGGGACCACGCCGCGACCGTGGCGGAGCGGCGGCGTAGGGTCGTCTCACTCAGGCCAAGGTTGGCCGCGCGCATGAACCCGGCCGCCTCGGCCTTGCTCAGCGCGCAGTGCTTATCGACGACAAACCGCACCATCTCCCGGAACACCGGCCGCGAGGCCAGCGCCTCAACGAGGGCGAGGTTGCGCTCGTCGCGCGTGCCGCTGAGCTTGGTCAAACCTAAGTAGCGGGCGGCGTTGGTGTAGTAATCAGCCTGGCGCGGGGTAAAGCCGAAGGCCTCGGGCATCTCCGCCTTCGGCACGGGGTTCTCCAGCAAGCTGATGACGCGGGCAAAGGAATCCGCCTGGGGGAAGGGAACGCGCGTGCCCTCGACCTTCGTGTGCTCCAGAACCTCGCGCACCGCCGCATCAGTCACACCGGACTCGCCCAAAACGTAGCGCGCCGCGCTCACCAGCTCGATGCTGCGGAAGTCCTCCGGCTGCCTAAACACATAGCGGTAGAAGTGAAAGATGCCATTGGAATAGACCAGGTACACCGGCACCACTTCTTTATCCAGTGCCCGCGAGAAGCGGCGGAAAGGGAAGTAGAGCTGACGGATGTTGAAGTCGGGGGAGATGTGGTTCTTCGCCTCCACGAGCACGAGGTGCTCGGCGGATTCGAAGCCGGCGTCGATCTCCATCTGGGCGCGGTCCACCTCGATATCGCGTCCGCCGACCCGCATGGGCAGCGTGAGCGTCGACATGCGCCCGCTGACCGTCGGCACCAACTCACCGCCCAGGAAATCATCAAGCATGCCGCTTAAGTGCGCTGCGGTCAACGCTGCGGCCTCCGAGGTCAGGTTCTCGAAGTCAATGGATTGGATGTGCCCCGGAACCGGCATCGACTTCAGCGGCCCGGCCTCCTCCGGGAAAGGCTGGTACAGGTCAAAGCGGCCAATCAGGTAGGCATCGCGGCGAATCGGCAGCATGGACAACCCGTGCTGGCGAAGCACCTCGGGGCGCGCGGCGGAAAAATCGTGCTTGGCCATCAACCGCGGCTCGCGCCCGGAAAGCTCCTTGAGCTTCGCGGCGGGCAACACCACATAGCCCTGGGCCGCGATGTCGGCGGCGAGGTGGGGGTAGACACGGTCCCAGGCGGCGTCGTTAAGCATAATTGCGCACGAGCACCTCATCGACCTTGCCGCGCTTCGACGCCACGGAATTCACCGCGCGCGTAGCCCCCACGATCTCGATGCGATAGTCCGCGTACAGCTCCTTGATGAAGTCCGTCGCCGAATTCGACAGCAGGAACTTCACCCCGCGGGCGTTGAGGTCGTCGCAGGTTTCCTTCAGCCGAATCTGGTCCGCACGGCCGAAGCCCCCCGACTGGTAGCCGGTGAAATTGCTGGTGGGGTTGACCGGATCATAGGGCGGATCGAAGTAAACGAAATCCCCCTCGTTGGCCTCCACCGCGGCATAATCGCCGTTAAAAAACGTCACGTCGTGGGAGGACAGGTACTCCGATACAGCGCGCAGATTGGGCTCATCACAGATCTTCGGGTTGGCGTAGCGGCCAAACGGGGCGTTGAACTGGCCCGAGTTATTCACCCGATAAAGCCCGTTATAACAGGTCTTATTGAGATAAATCGTGCGGGCAGCCCGCTCCACGGGGCTCAAGTGCGCAAAGCCCGGCTCGCGGTCGCGGGCGCGCATCTCGTAGAAGAAATCCGAATCATTCGGATAGCCCTTCAACAGGGCGATGAGCTCGTCCACATCATCGCGGACCACCTCGTAGACGGTGATGAGCTCAGTGTTCAGGTCATTGACCCGGGCGCGTTCGGGCGCCAAAGAAAAAAGAACCGCTCCGCCGCCCAAGAAAGGCTCGACATAAGCGTCGAAGCTCTCGGGCAGCATGGAGTGGATAACGGGTAGTAGCTGACGCTTTCCCCCTACCCACTTCAGGAGCGGTTTCATTTAGGACATCTTGTTGAAGGCGGTGGCCATGCCGGACTTCTTGTTAGCCGCGGTGTTGCGGTGGAAGACGCCCTTAGACACGGACTTGTCCAGTGCGCGGGAAGCAACGCGCAGCTGCTTCTCAGCGGCAGCCTTGTCGCCAGCGGCGACGGCCTCGCGGAACTTGCGGATCTCGGTACGCACGGCGGAGCGTACGGACTTGTTGCGCTGACGAGACTTCTCGTTGGTCAGGATGCGCTTCTGCTTGGACTTGATGTTTGCCATCGTTCTACCTCTTATCGTCGTAGGAATGCTTTACCGAGGAAGGCGGACCCAAGGTCCTGACCGCCAGCGTGCCCCGGCATCCCAAAAAATTTATCAGGGCGCAGGCTAAATCCCCAAATCACGCCCAGTGATAGCGGGAGCGCAGGCGGTTGGCAATGCGCTCGAAGCGCCGCTCCGGGAAGAGCGTGCCCTGCCGGCGGCACTGTTCTTCCGAAATCTCCAGCACTCGATCCATCCGCACCCAGCATTGCCGGCCGGTTTCATCCCACTCGCCGGTGCCGATATCGAGCCACTCTTCTTTGTTCGCGTGACCCGGGTTGGAGGAGATGAGCAGGCCCAGCACCGTGGTGCGCGTGCGGGAGACAATCAGCACTGCGCGCTCACGCGGCGGGGATTGCTTGCCATCGGAAGGCGCCCACACCCACACGACCTCCCCGGAGTCAGCCTGCCCGTCCATGTCGGGGGTGAAGAAGACGCTGCGCGGGTGGGCGGAAGCGGCCTCGACGCGGATATCGGCGGCCTTGCGGGGTTCCGTCACGGAATCGTTTTGGTTCAACCCCAAGCGTTCGGTGATGCGCTCGAGGCCGGCGTCGACAGGCTCGGGGCCTCCGATGCCGAGAATGCGGGCCAACCTAGACATGTCGTCTATTCTAAACGCATGTCTACAAACTTCGCGGCTACTACGTTTACGGATCCGTCCAAGATCCGAAACTTTTGCATTATCGCCCACATCGACCACGGCAAGTCGACGCTGGCTGATCGCATCCTGCAGTTGTCGCAGGTGGTGGAGGAGCGCGACATGCGCGACCAATACCTCGACAACATGGATATCGAGCGCGAGCGCGGCATCACCATTAAGGCCCAGAACGTGCGCCTGCCCTGGATTCCCCAGTCCGGTCCCCTGAAGGGGGAGGAGATCGTCATGCAGATGATCGATACTCCCGGCCACGTGGACTTCACTTACGAGGTCTCCCGCGCGCTGGAGGCGTGTGAGGGCGCCATCCTGCTTGTCGACGCCGCCCAAGGCATCGAGGCCCAAACCCTGGCCAACCTTTACCTGGCCATGGAGAATGACCTGGAGATCATCCCGGTCCTTAACAAGATTGACCTGCCAGCGGCCGACCCGGAGAAGTACTCCCTGGAGATCGCCCACATCATCGGCTGCGAGCCGGAAGAGGTGCTGCGCGTCTCCGGTAAGACCGGCGAGGGCGTGGCGGAGTTGCTGGACAAGGTTGCGGAGCTTGTCCCGGCGCCCACCTCCGAGTTCGGGCCCGATGCCCCGGCCCGTGCCATGGTCTTCGACTCGGTCTACGACACCTACCGCGGCGTGGTGACCTACATCCGCATGATGGACGGCAAGCTCACCCCGCGCCAGAAGGTCACCATGATGTCCACGGGCGCCAACCACGAGCTTCTGGAGGTGGGCATTGTTTCACCGACCATGCAGAAGTGCGAGGGCCTAGGCCCGGGCGAGGTGGGCTACCTCATTACCGGCGTAAAGAACGTGCGTGAGACCAAGGTGGGTGACACGATTACGTGGGCGTCGAATGGCGCGAGCGAGCCGCTCAAGGGCTACGCCGACCCGAACCCCATGGTGTACTCGGGTTTGTTCCCGATCTCCCAGGCAGACTTCCCGGACTTGCGCGATGCACTGGAGAAGCTGCAGCTTAACGACGCCTCCCTCACCTTCGAGCCCGAGACCTCCGTGGCCCTGGGCTTCGGCTTCCGCTGTGGATTCTTGGGCCTGCTGCACATGGAAATCACGCGTGACCGTTTGGAGCGCGAGTTTGGATTGGACCTGATTTCCACCGCCCCGTCGGTGACCTACCGCGTGGTGGCCGAGGACGGCGAGGAATCGTATGTGCACAACCCGTCCGACTGGCCGGCGGGCAAGCTGCGCGAGGTCCACGAGCCGATTGTGAAGATGACTATCATCGTGCCGGAGGAGTTTGTGGGCCCGACGATGGAGCTGTGCCAGTCCAAGCGCGGCCAGATGGGTGGCATGGACTACCTGTCCGAGGACCGCGTGGAGCTGCGCTACACCATGCCGCTGGGTGAAATCATCTTCGACTTCTTCGACATGCTGAAGTCCCGCACCAAGGGCTACGCTTCCCTCAACTACGAGGAAGCTGGCGAGCAGCTGGCGGACTTGGTGAAGGTAGATATCCTGCTCAACGGCGATCCGGTGGATGCCTTCTCCGCTATCGTGCACCGTGATTCCGCGCAGTGGTACGGCAATAAGATGACGAAGAAGCTCAAGGAGATCATCCCGCGCCAGCAGTTTGAGGTGCCGGTCCAGGCGGCGATTGGTTCAAAGATTATCGCGCGTGAAAACATCCGCGCCATGCGCAAGGACGTGCTGGCCAAGTGCTACGGCGGCGATATTTCGCGTAAGCGCAAGCTGCTGGAGAAGCAGAAGGCCGGTAAGAAGCGCATGAAGTCCATCGGTTCTGTGTCGGTACCGCAGGAGGCCTTCGTGGCGGCGCTGTCCACTGACGCCGACTAACGCATCGAGTACCACCGGTACCGGTCGGGCCACCATCACTGTCTGGAGCTATTGGTGCTGATCAGGGCGAACTTGTGCTGTTGGAGGCTGAAAGCACCCGTTTTGATATGGCGCTTTCGGCCTGCCTACTGGGCGCTAAAGGAGTAGCTGCCGGTGAGCTGATTGTGGATTGTCACCGAGTAGTCCTGGCCGTTGGCGGTGGCGCCGTCCACAAGCATGGCGAGCTCTTGTGAGTTGTAATAGCGGCTTAGGCCCACGTAAAAAATAAGCAGGAGGATGCTGCCCGCGACTGCGATTGAGGTGGCAATCTTCCACACGCTTACTTGGTTAGTCACGAGTAGTCCTTTCATGCGTGAAAACTTCGGTCACTGTAGCTACTAGTACGATAACAAGTCTTTTATGTGTACGGTATTGAATTAGAACCAGTGCACCACTATTCCGGGGAAGTTCAGGCAGGGATCACCGGTTTTCGTCTCAACCTGTCCTAGGCCGACGAGTGCGCTGACTTAAGGATCACCGATGTGCCCGCGTGCCTTGATGTGGTCCGCGGGTGGCAGTGTTGTCATTGGTAGTTAGCTGTTTCCTTCCTGCCGTTGCTGTGTTTGGTGGATGTTAGCTGCTGTCGGGTGGTTCCTCTGGTGGTTGTCCTGCTTGTTCGGCGGTGAGTCTGGCTAGTGCTTCTTGGTATTCGGGCATTGCGGTGATTGGTGTGCCCCAGGGTGGGATGAAGGTCACTCCGGTGTTAAGCCGGTACATGTAGCCGCGTCCGGTAGGTCTTTGTGGGTCATCATCATTTATTCCGTTGTGGTAGGCGCACAAGAACGTCAGGTTTTTAATGTTGGTGTAGCCGCCTGCCTGCCAGGGCACCAAATGATGGACTTGGCAGTAGTCTGCCGGCTTATTGCAGCCTGGTCTTGAACAGGTGTGGAATTCAGCGTGCAGGGTAAGACGTTGTTTGAAGTTTGCTCCACGCTCTAGCCGCCAGGTGTCGATGGGTCCTTCAAGAGGGTGCACGATGGTGGCATAGCCTATTTCGGCAAACTTGTGGGTTAGGAATTCTGCCCCGGTCATCCGCCCGCCGTTAGTCAGGTTGAGCTCTATTTCGTCCCCGTCACCGTTAATAATCTGGTCTAGTTCATTAAGAGTGACGATGACTTGGGTGCGCACCGCCGGTTTAGAACCGCCTGTTTCTTTGTTGAAGAAGATGTCGTTGGCGGCTTGAAGCAGGTCGGTGTTGGTGGATTCGAGTACGCCGCGCATGTTGGCGATGGTGGTGGCATCGTCGGTTATGGAGAGCGTGTTGGGGCCTTGTGCACGGTAGGTGATGCGCACGCCTGGTTTGGCTATGCGTTTAGAGCGTAGTTCTTTCAGGCGTGTGGCGGCGACGGTGGGGATGCGGTGTGCGGGTGTTCCTGCGAGTTTGATTCGCAGGTTCCAGGCGTCGAGGGTTTTCTTGACTTTTGCGGTGTAGGACTCGATGAGTGTGAGGGTGCCTAGGCTGTGGCGTTGTTGAAGGGCTGCGGTACGGGCTTTGCGTTGTTTGCCGCTAAAGCGGGTGGGCCCGAAGTACACCTGGTTAAGGCGTGCTAGTTCGGCAGCATCGGTTGGGTCGGCGCCGAGCGCGCGGAGCCCATCGGGTGTGCCAGGTATATGTTCCACCAGCGCAATCCCCGAGTTGCGGAGGTGGATGTAGGTTTCGATATCCCCCATGAGCACAGAGACTAAAACAGCACTGTGGGCCCCGCAACCGGAAGAAGAAACTACCTGGTTGGAGGGGTAATGGGGCTGGTACGAGAAAAGCCCCTAGGTTGGGTTGGCTGGTTCGCATACCGATTGAACTCGCCATACGCCGCTGCCCACCCTTTCTCCTCTCGGTAAAGCCGGTCGAAACGAGAGCCTCCTGAAGCCTTTTCGCACAGCCTCGCAGGAGGCTCGCTATCGGGGATAGCGGGCATGGGTAGCCCATCAGCTTGAGCCCAAACCGACCTGACAGCACAGCAGTTTCCGGTATGCTCGGCGCACATGCTCGGAAAGGATGACACCATGAAGATGGCCCCGCGCCACCGTCAGCAATTGCCACCGCTTCCGATGGTCTCGGCCAAGCTCGGGGAGCGGTTGGCTAGCCACGTGTTCGTGGAGGAAGGCCGGGAGCTGCTTCCGGAGTTGCAGGCCTTCCGCCGCGATATGCACCAGAACCCGGAGGTGGGGCTGCATCTGCCGCGCACTCAGGAGAAGGTGCTCGAAGCTCTTAAAGGCCTACCGCTGGAGATTCATCTGGGCCGTGACCTCAGCTCGGTCGTCGCTGTGCTGCGCGGCGGCAAGCGCGGCGAGCGCCCCGTGTCGGTGCTGCTGCGCGCGGACATGGACGCACTTCCGGTGCGCGAGCAAACGGGCAGCCCGTTTGCCTCGACGAATAGCAACATGCATGCCTGTGGCCACGACCTGCACACGGCCGGACTGATTGGCGCGGTGAAGATGCTGTGCCGCCACCGCGAGGAGCTGTTGGGCGATGTCATCTTCATGTTCCAGCCGGGCGAGGAAGGCCCAGGCGGTGCGCAGCCGATGATCGATGAGGGCGTGCTCGACGCCGCCGGCCGCCGCCCCATTGCCGCCTACGGTCTGCACGTCGGCCCGCAGGATAAGGGCACCTTCCACCACATCGCGGGCCCAATGATGGCCTCGTCGTCCAATCTGGGGATCACCGTCTACGGCAAGGGTGGGCATGGCTCGCGCCCGCACGATGCTATCGATCCCGTTGCGGCCCTCGCGGAGATCCAGATGGCACTGCAAGTGGCGCTGACCCGGCGCTTCGATGCGAACTCGCCGATTGTCATCACGGTGACCAACCTGCGCGCGGGCGACGGCGCGGTCAACGTCATCCCGGACAAGGCGGAGCTGGGCGCGACGGTGCGCGTGCTTCGCGACGAACACATCGACGCAGTCCGCCAAATGATCATCGAGGTCTCGAGCTCCGTGGCGGCTTCCCATCGTTGTACCGCGAAGGTGGACTTCGAGGTCCTGTACTCGGCCACCAAGACCTCACCGCGCGAGGACCAGTTCGCGGCGTCGTTGTGGGCGGGTATGTTCGGCGCGGAAAACGTGCTGACCATGGATACCCCGATGATGGCTTCAGAGGACTTCGGCGCGGTGCTCGCCCAGGTGCCGGGCACGTTCATGTGGTTCGGCACGGGGGATCCGCACACCCCGGAGCACATGCGCGAGTGGAACCATTCACCGCAGGTGCGTTTCGATGATTCCGTTCTGGGAGACCAAGCCGCAGCCCTGGCGGCAGTGGCCTTTGAGCGCCTCGCCGCCGAGGACGCCCACCCCTCGCCGGCCACGAAGGCTATGCGTGCGCCGGTGCAGGGGACAGGGGCGGATGCGCAGCCGCCTTCTTCCGCAGCGCAATAGTGCCCCAGATGGTGGCTACCCATTCGGCGAGCACGATGACCATGCCGGCGAGGAGGGGCCAGATGGCGTCGTCGAGCGCAGTGCTTAACGACGGGAAGAGATTCTTCGTGGCGTGCACCGCGATGGCGATAATGAGCCAGCGCACCGGCTGCTTCTGGGATAGGCCATAGGCGCTAAGCCCAGCGAACAGCGAGTGGGAGAGCGGGTTGGACCCCAAGCGGATGACCACCGCCCCGATTGCGCCAGCGGTATCCGAATCGAGGTTATCCACTGTCATGCGCGCGAAGGCGGTGGCGTCCTCACCCACAGTAAAGCCGATGCCCACGGCCACGCCCACGAAGACGTAGTCGAGCCAACTGCGGGGCCGGATGACGAAGGTACAGATAAGCAGCACGCCGAGGAACTTCAGCACCTCCTCGATGAGCGGCGCATACCCCGCAGCGCCCAGCCAGTCCAGGCCCGCGCGGGTGAGGAGGTGGGTCATGTTCGTGTTGAGTTCCACCGCGAGCCCGGAAACCGCGAACCCCCACACCACGCCGTGCGCAATTCCCGGCCGGCGGCGCAGGAAGAACAGCGTGAGGGGGACGAGTACGGCGGCGAAGACCACGGCGGCCAGAGCACTTGCGGGCAGGAAGGGCTCGCTCGCGTAGTGGAAGGCGGTGACGGCCAGCGCGCTGAGGGTCAGCAGGTAGTACAGGTACTTCATGCGTCCTCCGGCTGCACACGGTCGGCGAAGTCACGTGCCTTTGGTCCGTAGATGTGGAGGAAGGAGATGGTGTTGTTGTGCCGCTGAGACAGCGTGATGCCGTCGCCGTCCTCGACGCGGTAGAGCTCGGCAGCCTGGGTGGTGATGGGGGCGTCGGTCAGCGCGCTGGTCCCGTTGAAGGAGCGGTGCTGGCGCGGCAGGTACGTCTCGACCTCGCGGGAGGAGCTGCCTTCCTCAGAAATGATGGTCGCGCTCCCGCAGTTCCAGGTCTGCGAGGAGGCGTACGGATCCTCCGGGCACTCCAGTCCCGGGATGCCGCGCACGGGGGTGGTGTCGGGAGTGGGGTCGGGGAGGAGGGCGTCGGCAAGCGGTACTGCGGCGAGGACGCCGATGCAGGAATAAATCAGTGTGTTTCTCATGCTTTCGACCCTAAGAGCTGCGGTTTTGCGCCGGTATCCTCCGCAGGGAGGATTTTGCGGAGTTTGACAATGCTGACAATCATGGCCACCCACAGGCCGATGAGGATGAGGAAGGTGGGGAAGATGGGCCATAGGGCGTCGTCAAACGCGGTAGAGATAGACGGGCCGAAATTAGCCGTGAAGTGCACCGCCATGGCGATGAGCAACCAGCGCACCGGTTGCCGGCGGGAGAGCCCGTAAGCCGCGATTGAGGTGAAGAAGGAATGCATGAGCGGGTTCGCGATGAATCGGGCAAGGAGCCCCAGAAGCGTTCCCTTGAGATCAGAATCGAGGTTCTCCAGTGTCATGTTGGCGTAGTAGATGGCGTTCTCGGTCACGCTAAAGCCCATGCCCACGGCCACACCGACGAAGACGTAGTCCGCCCAGTGGCGGGGCCGGATGACGCAGGTGCAGATGAAGACGACGCCGAGGAATTTAAGGACTTCCTCGTTAAGCGGGGCGATTCCAGCGATGACCAGCCAGTCCGGGACCGTACGGATGAGGAGGTGGTTCATGTGCTCGTTGAGCTGGCCGGCGACAGTGGAGACCGCAATACCCCACACCACCCCGTGCGCAATGCCGGGGTGCTTGCGCAAAATCAGCAGCGTGAGGCCTAGTGCAACAGCGGCGTAGGCCACCGCGGCGAGCGCACTTGTGGGCACGAAAGCGCCGTGGGAGAAATCATAAGCGACGTACACCAGCCCAGCGGCGGTGAGCAGTTCGTACAAAGTCTGTGTTCTTCTCATGCGGTTTAGGCTATGAACCGCGCCTGGGGTGCCGGTATCCTCCGCAGGGAGGATTTTCCGGAACGCAGGGAGAACTATCGTGGCAACCATGACGAGAAAGACGCGACCACTGTGGATCACGGTGCTGCTCATTCTGCTCTGCGTGGTGGCGGATTTGGCGGCATGGATCCCCCATATCGAAAACTTCGAGGGGACGGATCAGGAAGCCCTTGTTTTGGGCTTGATGGGTCTATTTAGCTTCGCCACGTGGATTCTGCTGCCCTTCGCCCTGCACCACTCACGGCGGGAGCGCAACATCCACGAGGAGTACCCCGGCCACCCGGTGGTGCTGATTGCGGCTCTGCTCGTCCTGGTACTAGGCGGGTTTCGCCCACTGTCGCTGTCAGTGCTGGTGGTGTTGATTTCAATCATCTCGCGCGGCCGACTGCGGTGGTCCCTGGCGGGGACGGCGGTGTTCGTGGCCTCGTGTGTGACCATTATCTCTGTGCCTTACATTCGGATGAACATCTTCGATCCCTTTGGTTACGTGTTCTATGGAAGCCTCTTTCTTATCGTTGCCTGGATTACGGGCTCGGTGCGCGCGCAGCGCCGCCAGCGCGAGGTCACGCTGGTGAGCCTGGCGGAGCTCAACGAGGATCAGCTGCGCTCGCGCGAGGAGCGCGCCCGCCTGGAGGAACGCAACCGCATTGCCCGCGATATCCACGATTCCCTTTCGCACCGGCTCAGCCTTATTTCCGTGTACGCGGGAGGCTTGAGCTACCGCAAGGACGCCGACCCGGAGCGGGTCGCCGAGGCGGCAGACACCATCCAATCGGAGGCCAAGGCCGCCGTGGAGGACCTGCGCGGGGTGATCAAGGCGCTGCGCGTGGATGACCGGGTGGATCCGCGCGCGAGCATCGAGGAACACATCGGGCGCGCTCGCGCGGCGGGGACGAAGGTGCGCTATAAGAAGGGGGACGTCGATAAGCTGAGCACACTAGCCGCCCACACGCTGGGCCGCGCCGTGCAGGAGGGGCTGACCAACGCGCGCAAGTACGCGCCGGGGAAGAAGGTGACGCTCACCGTGGAGAACGAGGAGGATAAAGTGCGGGTGACCATGCAGAACAAGAAAGTGGCTGCGCAGCCAGAGTCCGGTGGCGGCAACGGCCTGCTGGGGTTGGAGGAACGCGCCCGGCTGGCGGGAGGTACTTTCACAGTGCTTGACGACGCCTCCACTTTCACCTGGGTCCTCGAACTCCCTGAGGAGGCACGTGCGTAATGATTTCAGTGGTATTGGTCGATGACGAGCAGGCGCTGCGGCGCGGCATCCGGTTCATCCTCGAGGGCGCGCCGGACATTGAGGTGGTGGCCGAGGCCAGCAATGGGCGCGATGGCGTGGCCCGCGTGCTGGACCTGCAACCGGACGTTGTCCTCATGGATATCCGCATGCCGGTGATGGACGGCATCGAGGCGGCCGGGAAGCTGCGGGCCAGCGCGCCGGATATCCCGGTGGTCATGCTCACCGCTTTTGATACGGATGAGTTCATTGTGGATGCGCTGCACGCGGGCGCGATGGGCTTTCTGCTGAAGACCATCGAGCCGGAGGGCCTGGTCTCGGCGGTGCGGGCCGCCGCCACGGGGCAGCAGCTGCTGAGCCCGAAGGCCCTGAAGAATCTGCTGGCGCTCAAGCACCCTGAGCCCGCGCCGGCAGAGACAAAGGCGCCTGGGCCCCGCCCGCTGGAGGGCTTAAGCCAGCGCGAGAACGAGGTGGCGCAGCTGGTGGCCCAGGGCCTGGACAACCAGGAGATCGCGGGGCAGCTCTACGTCTCCGTGACCACGGTGAAAACCCACATCAAGCACATCCTGGACAAGCTGGGCGGCACCAACCGGGTGCACATCGCGATTGCGGTGTTGGAAGCGCGCTAGCGCCGGCGGATAAACGCGGAGGCGAGGCCGAGCAGCGCGATGACGATCACGATGATGGACGCCGCCGGCCAGTACTGGGGGTAGTACTTCAGCGCGTAGCCGAAGACCTGGCTGTCGTTGAACTGGCGGGCAAGTGCAATGGGCATCCACCACAACTTTGTGAGAGTGAGGACCGCGCCGAGCAGGCCAGCGATGATGCGGCGACTGCCGCGCAGAAAGAAGCTGGCTGCCACGAGGAGCATGCCGGCGATGGTGAGAGCGAATAGCAGGGGAGTTACCGCAGCGAATGGGGAGCCGTTGATGAGGAACTCGTGGTCAATTTCGTGCTGCTCGATGAGGGTATAGCCCTCAAGGACGACGTCGTCCGGGATCCCCATTTACTTCTCCTTCTGCTCAGTGTTCGGGTCGTAGCCATCGGCCCAGGTATCGGTGTCGAAGTCGTAGTCTACATTCTCGCCCTTTTCATCGGTGCGCTGGTACCAGTCCGTGTAGCGGTGCGCTGAGGAGTCGAAGTCGGAGCCGGCACCCCGGCCTTCGTCGGCGTGCTCGACGGTGAGCTCGAAGTCATCGCCGTGCTCCTCGATGCCGCGCACGACGGCGTTTTCCACCGCGGCGCGCGCGTAGGCGCGGCGGATGAACATCGGGTCGGAGCGCAGGTCCTTGATGAAGGCCACCATCATGACGAGCAGCACGATGCAGAAAGGCAGCGCCGAGAGGATGGTGAGGTTCTGCAAGCCGGTGAGTACGTCCTCGCCGCCGGTCAGCAGCATGACGATGGCGATGCCCATCATGCACAGTCCCCAGAAGATGACGATGAACTTGTTGGGGGCGGGGTCGCCCTTGGAGGACATGGTGCCCATGATGATCGACGCTGAATCGGCCGAGGTGATGAAGAAGACCGCTAGGACCACGATCAGGATGAAGGGCGTGATGCTGCTCAGCGGCAGGCTATCGAACATAGCGAAGAGCACCTGCTCGCCGGAGGCGGAGCCGTCAAAGTTGGGCAAGTCCTCGCGCTGGAAAGTAATGGCCGTGCCACCGAAGATAGTGAAGGCCAAAATGAGGATGAGGGAGGGCGCGAAGACGGTGACGGCGGTGAATTCGTGCAGCGTGCGGCCATGGGAAATGCGGGCGACGAACATGCCGACGAAGGGCGTCCACGCGATTCACCATGCCCAGTAGAAGGCGGTCCAGTAGGACTGGAATTCAATCGTTTCATCGCCCCAGGACAGGCCCTTGGCCATCATGGGCAAGAGCTGGTCGATGTAGGTGACGATGCCGGAGGGCACGAGGTTGAGCAGGAGCAAGGTTGGGCCGGTGAAGAAAACAAAGACGACCAGGCCGAGCGTGAGCGTGATGTTGAAGTTGGACAGGTAGCGCACGCCGCGGGAGACACCAGAGACCGCTGAGATGATGAACCCGCACCCCAGCACGGCGATGATCACGATGAGCACGGCATTGGTCAACGGACCTGCGCCGCGGATGATGGAGACTCCTTGGCCGATCTGGATAGCGGAGAGCCCCAGCGTGGCGGCGGTGCCGAAGAGCGTGGCGACGAGTGCGAGGATGTCGATAAGCTTGCCCAGCGGCCCGTCGGTATCGCGGGAGCCAAACAGGGGCTTGAAAATTGAGGACACCAGCGGAACGCGGCCGCGGCGGTAGGAAGAGTAGGCGATGGCGCCGCCGACGAGGGCATAGGCCGCCCAGGGCGAGACACCCCAGTGGTAGTGCGCTTGGGCCATTGCTTGGTGGAGGGCTTCGACGCTGTTGCCGTCGACAGTGTGGGGAGGCGGGGTGATGTAGTGCGAGAGCTGCTCCGAAGGGCCGTAGAAGAAGATACCGACGCCGATGCCGGCACCGAACATCATGGCCACCCAGCTGAACCAGCCGAACTCGGGTTCCTCGTCATCGCTGCCGAGTTTGATGCGGCCGCGGCGGGAGCAGCCGATGTAGAGCATGGTGACGACGGCCATCATCATGGTGATGTTGAGCAGCCACCCGGCGTTGGTGATGGCCCAGGAAAAGGCCGTGGAGGAGGCGGCGGAGACGGACTCCGGTGAGGTGATGCCCCAGATGATGAAGGCTACGACGAAGGTCGCAGTGCTGAAGAAGGTGATTTTATCGAGGGTGAAAGCGTTGCGTTGATCCTCCACACCGATTCCGGGAACCAAGCCCGGGTGCATGTTGTGGGGATAGAGGCCAACGGGTGGACCGGTAGATTTTTCGAGTGTTCACCCTCACCATTATCGCAGGTGCGCGAAGTGACAGCGTTGTGAGCTAGGATGAAGGCACTTATTTCTGCGTCGATTGGAATGCCATGTCGCTGCCTAATTTTGATGAGAATGTCCGTGAGCTGGAGGAAGCCTTTGCCCTCTTCGAGCTCGTGGAGGAACACGTCCTCGATCCGAACCTGTTGTTCACGGTGAAATAATCCGCCTCTTCTGTGCGCACGCGAGTACTCCGCGGCGGGTGCGCACTATGAGGTCATTGGCGCATTTCCGCCGCGGTGATCTTCTCAATGAGTGTGTCGAGCTCCGCGCGGCTGGGCTGTGAGAGCGGGTTGACCACGCAGAAGTCGAGGAGGAAGTAACCGGCGGTTTGCAGAGCCGTGTGGCGCTGCCAGAACTGGCTGATATCGGAGTGGTTGGTGGCAAGTGATTGGATGCTTCGCCGCTCCGAGAGCAGCTCGTAGTGCAGGTCGCGGCGCTGCGCCAGCGCCTCCTCCGGGGTCTTGATAAGCAGGGAGCCGAGCAAGGCTGCCATCGCCTCGAAGCAGCGCGTTTGCAGGCGGTAGTGGTTCGTCATCTGGGCCCGCGGTTTCCACAGCCACAGGAAGAGCATCGCCACGACCACGGAGAGCCCAATCTCCGCCATGCGCGAGCCGATGGTGTGGGCCAAATGCTCCGAGGAATTACCCATCAGCAGCGCCAGTGGGGTGGAGAAGATGACGCACAGCGCGTAGTTCTTCACCACCAGAATCTCCGCGCAGAACTGGCAGAAGGCCAACGCGAGTACCAGCCCCCAGCCGTGCGGGCTCAAGGAGGCGATGAGAGCGAAGAGACACACGCCCAAAACCGATCCCAGCATGCGCTGGATGCCGCGAATCGTCCCCGGCACCCGGTCGGGGCCCCACTGCAAGACCAGGAGCACCGACACCGCGCCCCAGTCCGGGCGGTTAAGCCCCAGCGCCAATCCGATGAACGCGGTGACCATTCCGCCGAGCGCGATTTTCTCCGCCGTCACCACAGCGTGGGAATTGCCTACCGCAGCGCGGTAGAAGCGGTAGCGCATCGTCGGCTTGGTGTGCGGGATGGCGGTGCGGTCAGGGTCGACGTAGGTGGGGGAATCAGAGAGTTGATCCGAGTTGCCGCCCACCTGCTTGTGGTGCGCCACGATGCGCTGTTGCGCGGCCAGCGCGCGGTGAACCAGCTCCGCCTGGGCGGGGCGGCGGATGCGGCGGCCGCGGATGACGCCGGCGTCGGCAAGCGCTTGCCAGGCGGTGGAGATAGCGGACTGCGCCTGGTGGTGGCGGGCCAAGAAATCGGTGTCCGAGTGAAGGAAGGCATCGGCGGCCTTCTCTAGCGCGGCCACCGCGCGCGTTTCCGGGCCGTGCGGATCCCTAAAGCGCGGCACCATGCCCAGCACGTAGCCCGCCGCCACGCCGGCCAGGCTCCACGCGGCCACCTCCCACGGGGAGACCCCGCGCAGCATGGTGGAACCACCGGCCACCATCACGATGAAGAAGGACCCCGGCGGCGGCAGCCGCAGCGCATTCTGCACGAACGCGCCGGTCGTGGCCAGTGCCACCGTAAACACCGCGGACAGTGCCAGGCCGTGCACGCCGACGAGGGAACCGGCCGTAGCCGCCAGCGTGAGCAGCCCGCCAGCGGTGAGGATCACGCGGCGCCGCGTGCGGTAGGGGTGCCCCTCGCCGTAGATGACGGAGAAGGCGCCGGCGGAAATGAGCAGCACCGCATCCGGGTGGCCCGTTAAAACAGCAATCCCGCCCGGGATGATGATCGCCAACGCCGCGCGCAGGGCACCGGGCCAGCGGCGCGCGGAGGTGTTGAAGGCAGTAAAGAGCTGAAGGGCGTTAGGGCGTTGCGGCAGAGGGTGTTCCATATCGGGAGAACACCTTACTCGCTTCGCCGCGCTCGACCAGCCGACCGTCCTGCAAGACCGCCACCGTGGGGCACAAGTGGCGCACGACGTCGATGTCGTGGGAGACAAACACCAGCGTCATGTCCTTCGTCACGCGCTGCAGCAGCTCCAGGACCTGGGCCCGCGAGGTGGCATCCAGCGCCGAGACGGCCTCATCCGCCAGCAGAATATCCGGCTTACCCACCACGGCGCGCGCCAGCGAGATGCGTTGGCGCTGCCCGCCGGAGAAGTCCCGCGGATAGCGCTCGAAGTCCTCGATGCCGACCTCCCGCAGCACGGCCTCGGCCTCCTCGCGCGTCCCGCCGCCCTCGGCCACGATCTTCCAAATAGGCATGCGCGGGTTGAGAGAGCCTTTGGGGTCTTGGAAGACCATGTGCACGCGCTTGGCGACGTCCACTGTTCCCGAGGTCGGCTCCGCCAAACCGGTGAGCAGCTTGAGCAGCGTGGATTTGCCGGAACCGGAACCACCGACGATGCCGAGGCGCTCGCCCTCGCGGACGGTGAGGGAGACGTCGTCCAGCGCGGTCACCCCGCGGTAAGTCTTGGTCACGTTTGTGAGCGTGATGACGGGCTCGCCCAAGGTAGGTACGGGTGGTGGGGTGAGATCGGGCGTGGTGAGCTCACCGATGCGCACGACGCGGTCACACACGCGCTTGACGACATCCTGGTCATGGCTAATAAACAGCAGCGCGGTGTCCTCGTTGTCCGCGGCTTCCACGATGGTGGTCAGGATTTCTTCCTGGGTGAAGGGATCCAGCGCGGTGGTCGGCTCATCGCAGATGAGGAGCTTGGGGCGGCGGGCCATGGCCATCTCGATGAGCGCGCGCTGGCGCTGCCCGCCAGAAAGCTGGTACGGGAAGCGGTTGAAGCCGGGCACCTTCATCAGCGGGTCGAGCGCGGTCATGGGTTCTTGGAAGACCATGGCCAGCGGCAGCTTGCGCAGATCGCGGTCACGCATGCCCAGCAGCTCCTGGCCGTTGAACTGAATGGAGCCGGTGGCCTGCAGGTGATCAGGCAAAAGCCCCATGATGGCCAGGGCCGTCAGGGACTTGCCGCTGCCGGAATCCCCGACGAGGCCGACGCGCTCGCCGGGTGCGATGGAAAAGGAGAGGGGGCCGACGGGGCCCACGCGCAGATCAGTGACGGTCAGCATGGCTTCCTAGCAGGTTGAATCCGAGGACGGTGCCGGCGATGGCCAGCCCTGGCCACAGCGCCTGGAGGGGGTGGGTGGCCAGGAGGGGCTGGGCGTCGTGAAGCATGCGGCCCCATGAGGCGGTCGGCGGGGCAGTGCCCAGGCCGAGATAAGACAGGCCGGCTTCGGCGAGGACGGCCAGCGCAAAGTAGACGGAGGCCTGGATGGCCACGATGCCGCCGAGGTTCGGCAGGACGTGGCGCCACGCGATGAGCGCCGGCGGCACGCGCGAGATGCGGGCGGCCGCGATATAGTCCTGCGTCATGATCTGTAGCGTGCCGGAGCGCGTGACCCGGATGAAGGAGGGGATGCCGGCGATGCCGATGGCGATGGTCGCCGTGAGCGTGGACGACCCCCACACCGCGCCGGCGACGATGGCCAGCAGGAGCGCGGGGAAGGCGAGCAGCAGGTCGGTGGCCGCCATGATGAAACCGCCGCCGCGCATCCCGGCGATGATACCTAGCGGCACGCCGATGAGTGCGGCGATGGCCACCGCTACCACGCCCACCAGCACGGTGATCTGGGCGCCGGCGAGGATGCGGGAGAAGGTATCGCGCCCGAAGCGGTCGGTGCCCATGAGATGCTCCAGGCTGGGGCCGGCCAGACGATTGGCGGAGATGAGGTTGGGGTCATAGGGCGTCCACACCAGGGAGACCAGCGCAAGCAGGACGGTCAGGCCCACCAGGATATAGCCGGGTTTCATCGCGCCTCCTTCAGCCGCGGGTCGATGACCCGGTAGACCAGGTCCGTGAGCAGGTTGACGGTCAGCGTGAAGGTCACGAAGACCATGATGAGGGTCTGGACGGTGGTGAGGTCGCGGGTGGAGACGGCGTCGAGAAGCAGCGAGCCCAGACCTGGAATGACGAAGACGTTCTCGATGACCACCGCGCCCACCACCAGGGTGCTCAGCTGCACGCCGGTGACGGTGAGCACGGGCAGGGCGGCGTTGCGCAGGCCGTGGCGGATCAGTGCCCCGGTGCGGGATTCACCCAGGGAGCGGGCGGTGCGGATATAGTCCTTGTCCATTTCCTCGCGGAGGGTGGCGCGCACGTAGCGGGTGAGCATGGCGCCCTGCACCAGTGCCAGCGAGATGACAGGAAGCACGAGGTGGCTCAAACCCTCGCGCGGCAGCTGCCAGCCGTTGGCGGGCAGCCAGCCCAGGTGCACGGAGAACACGGCAACCAGCAGGATACCGACCAGGAAGCTGGGCACCGCGATACCCAGCTGCGTGGCGGCGTTGAGCACGGGGAGCCTAAAGCGGGCCAGCAGGATGCCCATGGGGATAGCCCCGGCCAGCGCGAGGGCGATGGCCAGCCCGATGAGCAACAGCGTGACCTGCGCGCGGTCAATCACCAGCGGTGTGATGTCCTGCTGCGAGGACAGCGAGACGCCGAAGTTGCCGGTCAACAAGCCCTTCATCCACTCCAGGTATTGCACGATGAGCGGGCGGTCTAGGCCCATGGCGTGGGTCAGCTCCGCCACGGATTCATCGGTGGCGTTAACACCTAAGGCCACGCGCGCCGGGTTGCCGGGCACGGCCCGCATGAGCAGGAAGATGATGATGGAGGCGGCCCACATGGTGCCGAGGAAGCGCAGGATTCTCATCGCACACCTTTAAGCTCGATGGCATCGGTGATCTGGTTGGGTTGCAGGCCGGTTAGGCCCTCGCGGTAGAGCACGATATTGGGCATGTTCATCAAGGTCAGGGCGGGCATATCTTCCATGATCTGGTCGACCGCACCTGTCATGTCATCCTGTTTCAACAACGTGCGGGTCTGCGGCGAATCATAGCCGATGTAATAGTCCGGGTTGCCAAAGATGGTAGGGATATCCCGCGGCTCGACGTGCGCGACGAGCGACATCTGATAGTCCTTGGCCCCCATCACCTGGCTCAGCCACACGGCGGGGAACTCGGCGGTTTCCAGCGTGACCTCGAATCCCATCTCCGTCAGCTGCGAGTAGAGGAACTCGGAGAGCGTTTGCGTATAGGGCAGGCTTGGCACGGTGAGCGTGAGCGGCGTGCCCACGGCCCCGGCCTCCTCCATCAGCGCGCGGGCGCGCGCGGGGTCGTAAGGGTAGTAGTCCTTGGCGCTAAACCACGGGTCGGTCGGCGGCACCGGAGCGCCGCCGGTGTCTTTCGCGCGGCCCTCCCAGAGGATGTCGTTGGCGGCCTGGCGGTCGATGCCATAAGCCACGGCGCGGCGCACGCGGGGGTCGTCGAAAGGCGCTGCCTGGTTATTCACGGACAGCAGCACCTCGCCGTTCGTGGTGCCGACTGCGGTTTCGATGGAGTCATCGAGGGTGTCGAGCAGCTCGGGGTTCTGCACGCCCCACACGGCGTCGACCCCGCCGGAGCGCAGGGCGTTGACCGCGGTGAGGGAATCCGGGAAGTAGCGGATGGTGATGTCTTCCTTCGCCGGGGTTCCCCAGTAGTCCGGGCGGGCGCGCAGCGCGATGTACTCGTTGGGGGAGAAGCCGGCGACGGCGAAGGGGCCGGTGCCTACAGCTTCAGTGGGGGTGCGCATGGCGCCGATGACGGTGCCCATGGACCACAACCAGCCGGCGGAGGGGCGAGAAAGCTCGACGACGAGCGTGTGATCATCCACCGCCGTGGCGGATTCCACCACGTCCATCTGCTTCTTGAGCCCGTTGGTCCACTCCGTCTTCACAGCGTTGATAGACCACGCGGCGGTGTGCGCGGTGAAGGCCTCGCCGTTGGAGAAGGAGGCCTCGCGCAGGTGGAAGGTGTAGCGCGTGGAGTCCACCTCCCAGGACTCGGCCAGTCCCGGTTCGATGTCGCCTTGCGCGGAGATACGCACGAGGGTTTCGTAAACGTTGCTCATGAGCGCGGCCGGGATGGCGGCGCCGCCGACGGTGGTGAAATCCAGGGACGTCGCGGGAGTCGTCGTGGCCAGCGTCAGCGCGGAGGAATCAGAATCAACAAGCGCCGTGGAACCGGCGGAGCAGGCGCTGAGCGACGCCCCCACGATCACCCCCAGCGCACCTAACCAGGCCTTCATCCTTCGGACAACTTGACCTCGAGCGGGGAGGTGGTGCCCCGCACGCTCGTCATGCCAAGTGTTAGCCGGTCCCCGAGGTACAGGATTTCGGTGCACTCGACGGGATGCCCGGAGTGATCCGAGATGTCGAGGTGCAGGCGCCACAGCGGGGTGGCGGGCTCCACGTTGAGGGAGCGCGCATCCTCCTCACTGGCGGAAGCCAGCGAGAGCTCGCGGTTGACGTTGTCGAATTCCACGCCTTGCTTGCGCAGGTGATCGTGGATGGACTCATTATCGGCATCGAAGTTGAGGATGTGGCTGCCCACGTCGACAGGGAAGAACATGCGCTCGATGGCGATCGGCATGCCATTGGCGCTGCGCACGCGGTGCACAAAGATAACCGGGGAGCCGGGCTCTACCCGCAGGAACTCGGCCTCCCTTTCGGTAGCGGGACAGCGGCCCAGCCACAGGGTGGAGGCGCCGGGCTCGAATCCGCGCTCGCGCAGCCAGTGCGTTACGGAGTAGATGGAGTCGAAGGACTCCGAGGTGAAACGGCCGAGAACGACAGAGCGGCGGCCGCGGCCGGAGGAGATGAGGCCTTCCGAGCGCAGCGCCGCGACGGCCTGGCGCACGGGACCGCGGGATGAGGAGAATTGCTGGCACAGCTCGGCCTCGCTGGGCAGGAAATCACCGGGGGAAAGCTTCTTGCTGCGAATGAGATTGCGCAGATAGTCAGCGATAATACTGTGCTGCTGTGTACCGCGAAGGGCCACGGTGATGCTCCTCTATGTAGAAAACGCTGTGATGGGTAGTGATGTGTTGAAGCGCGGATGCGCGAGGGCGCGTCCGCCTACAGCTGCCACGCTTGAGCCAGGTTAACCATGTTACCCAAGGCGGCCTCGTGGCTTGTGGATTGCAGGGAGATCATGAGTTCATCCGCCTGGGCCAGATTTTGGAATTCCGTGAGGTAGTCGCGCACGTGCTCGATACTGCCCACGGCGGAGTACTTCAGCATGCCGATGATCTGCTGGCCCTGCGGGGAATCGATGATGCGGGCAACGTCGGCGTCGCTAAGCTGCTTGCCACGACCTGCAAAGGCCTTGACGCGGCGGAAGCAGACCTTTTCAAATTCCTCGTCGGCGTCATCACCCGCGGTGACGTTGACACCCGCGATGACATAGGGCTCCGGGTGGGCTTCGGAAGGCTGGTAATTCTCGCGATAGTAGGCCGTGGCGGCCTCGAGGTGTTGCGGGGCAAAGTGCGAGGCGAAGGCATAGGGAAGCCCGTACTTGGCGGCGAGCGAGGCGCCGAACAGCGAGGATCCCAGGATGTAGATGGGGACGTTGGTGCCATGACCGGGGATGGCCTTCACTCCGGGGATGAGGGACTTTCCGGAGAGGTAGCCCTGCAGCTCCTTGACGTCCTCGGGGAAGCGTTCGGCGGCGTGGCCATCGCGGCGAAGGGCGCGGCCCAAGGTCTGCATGTCAGTGCCGGGGGCGCGGCCCAGGCCGAGGTCGATGCGGCCGGGGTAGAGCTCGGCGAGGGTACCGAATTGTTCGGCGATGACATAGGGCGCGTGGTTCGGCAGCATGACGCCGCCGGAGCCCAAGCGGATGCGCTCGGTCTTCGCGCCGATGTGTGCGATGAGCACCGCCGGGGAGGAGGAAGAAATGGAGGGCATGTTGTGGTGCTCGGTGTACCACATGCGCTTAAACCCCAAAGCCTCCGCGCGTTGCGCCAGCTCGACCGACCTGGCCATGGACTGAGAGGGAGATTCCCCCGGGTAGATGGTGCAGAAATCGAGGACGGACAAAGCGGCGCGGGACGTCATGAGCTACTCACTTTTCTTCGACGAGCCTGTAGATACAACGTCGATGATAACGCCGATGGCAAATGCGAGGAGCGTGGGAACCACCCAGCCCAAACCAACGTCTTGGCCAGGGGCGAAATCAAGCGGCGCGCCGAAGGAAGTGGCGGCGGACCACAGCACGGAAACCCACAGTGCCAAGCGGAATCCCCAGTAGAAGGTGACCCACTTCTTGACCACCGGCTGCAGGAGGGTCAGCGCAATCAGCGAGATAGCCGGTGGGTACAAGAACACGATGAAGGGCACCGCGATGGCAAGCACCGTGTCGAGGCCCTGGAAAGCGAAGGCGATGGACAGCGCGGTAAACAGGCAGGCCCAGAAATGGTAGGTGGTCTTCGGCACAAGGAGGGCGAAGAACTCCGAGGTGGCGGAAATCAGGCCCACGGCGGTGGTCATGCACGCCAGGATGACGATGGCGGAGAAGACGGCCTGGCCGATATTGCCCATGGTGAGATTGGAGGCGTCGGCAAGCAGGGAGGCGCCGGACTCATAGGAGGCGCCGTTCGGCATGGTTTGGCCGATCCACGCCAGCCCCAGGTAGATGGCGGCGAGTAGGGCGCCGGCGATGACCGCGGAGAGAATGGTTCCGCGCAGCAGCTCACTGTTCTTGGAAAAACCCTTGGAGCGCAGGGAGGTCACGATGACGATGGAGAAAGCCAGGCCCGCGATGGCGTCCATGGTGTTATAGCCCTCAAAGAGGCCGGTAACGAAGGGTGCGGAGGCATACTCTTCGGTTGGGGTGCCGGGAACGCGGGGATTCGCCACGGTAGCGAGGGTGATGAGGACCGCGAGCAGGATGACCAGCGCCGGGGTGAGGAACTTGCCCAGGGTGTCGATGATGTCATTCGGGCGCCAGGCCAAAGCCAACGCGATAAGGAAGAAGACGACGTTGAAGGCGCCGTTGGCGAAGGTCCCCTCCCAACCCAGCAGCGGGGTGATGGCGGTTTCCATGGACACCGCGCCGGTACGCGGCAGGGCGTAGAAGGCGCCGATGGCCAGGTACGCAATGACGGAGAAGGCCACGCCGAAGATCTTGCCGCCGTGGTTTCCGATGTCCCGCACGGACTGGCCGGAGATAGCCACCGCGACCACAGCCAAGACCGGCAGTGCCACGCCGGCGGCGAGGAAGCCCAAAGTGGCGGGCCAGAAGTTGGTGCCGGAGGAGACACCGACTTCCGGCGGGAAGATGAGGTTGCCCGCTCCAAAGAACATGGAGAAGAGCATGAGTGAGGCAACGATGACGATGCCGATGGGGGAACCCGTCTTCGAGGCGGACTGAGAGGGAGCCTGAGCGTCATTAATGGACATTTTTCTAAGAATAATGCCCATGACATGAGATGTAAACTCTAGCTGAAGGCCTTCTCCAGCCGGTCCAGCGCTTCTTCGAGCAGCTCGCGGGAGGTGGCGAAGTTCAAACGCGCGTGGTGCTCGCCGCCCGTACCGAAGGTCACGCCCTCGTTGAGAGCCACCTTGGCGTGTTCACGGACCCACGCCGCGGGCTTCGGGTCATCACCAATAGCGGTCCCGGAAAAATCCAACCACAGCAGGTAGGTGGCCTGCGGGTGGGAAGTCTTTAGGCCCGGCACGCGCTTGGGCAGCTCCTCCACCAGCCAGTCGCGGGTCTTCTTTAAGTACGCAATCTCCTCGTCGAGGAACTCCCCGCCGTCGCGGTAGGCGGCCTCCGCCGCTAGAACGCCCAGCGTGCCGGTGCCGTCCTTGGCCACACCGGTCAGCGAATTCCAGCGCTCCACGTCCGCGGAGTTGGAGAAGATCACCTGCGCGCACTTGAGACCCGCGGTATTCCATGCCTTGGAGGTAGCGGTGACGGTGATGACGCGGTCGGACAAAGCGCCCAACGGGATGTGGCGGCCTTCGTAGACCAGCGGGGCATGGATCTCATCGGAGAGGATGCGGGCATCATACTTATCCGCCAGTTCCACGAGTCCCCGCAGCCAGTCCTCGTCGAAGACGATGCCCAGCGGGTTATAGGGGTGGGAGAGCAGGATAGAACCGGCGCCAGCCTTAAAGGCACGCTCGATATCGTCTAGCTCCAGCGAGGTCTCTATCTTCTCTCGTCCCGCGGTCTCCGGCAGCTCCAGCAGCGGCGGGTAAGACGGAACAGGTACGGCCACCGCGCCCTCAGTAAAGTACTGCACCCCGAGCAGCAGCCCGCGCACGACGTCCCCAATCCAGAAGACGTGCTCTGGGCGCCAGCCATAGCGCGATTCATAGAAATCCGCCAGGGCCGCGTTGAGCTCGGAGGCCTTCGGCGCCGGGGTGTAGCCGAAGGATTCGGCGTCGACAGCCTCCTGGATTGCTTCCTTCACCGCGGGGGCGGTGAGGAAGTCCGATTCAGCGATCCACAGCGGAATGATGTCCTCGTCATAGACGGTCCACTTGCGGGTGCCGCGGGCACTAAGTTCTTTCAGGCTAGGGAAATGCATGCGCCCCACCTTACTCGTCGGTGGGCTGCACAAATCCGTATTTTTTCAGCCGCTGGCGGTCGGCGGCGGAGGCGGATTGGGTCAAACGCAGCAGCTCGGCGTAGATGCCGCCGGACTGCGCCAGCTCGGCCGGGGAACCAATTTCGGAGATGCGGCCGTGGTCGAGGGTGATGATGGTGTCCACGTCCGCGATGGTGGACAGGCGGTGCGCGATGATGAGCGTGGTGCGGTCCTTCATGAGCTCATCCAGGCCCGCTTGCACAGCGCGCTCGGCTTTGGTGTCCAGCGCCGAGGTGGCCTCGTCGAGCACGAGGATGGGGGCGTCCTTCAGCATGGCGCGCGCCACGGCCACGCGCTGCTTCTGCCCGCCGGAGAGCTTGAGGCCGCGCTCGCCGATGACGGTGTCATAGCCATCGGGGAATTCCTCGATGAAGTCGTGTGCATTGGCGCGTTTGGCGACGTCTAAGATCTCCTCCATCGTCGCCCCCGGCTTGCCATAAGCGATGTTTTCCTTGATGGTGCCGGAGAAGAGATAGGACTCCTGGAAGACCACGCCGACTGAGGCGCGCAGGCGCTCGGCGGTAAGCTCCGCGGCGTCGTGCCCCAGCACCGTCAGCTTTCCCTCCGTGGGCTGGTACAGGCCCAGCAGCAGGTTGACCAAGGTGGACTTGCCGCCGCCGGATTCGCCGACAAGCGCGACCTTATGGCCCTCTTGGGCGGCGAAGGAAATATCGGCGACGACCGGCTTTTCCGACTCATAGGAGAAGGACACGTCCTCGAAGGCAAAGACCGGGCCTTGCGTTGGGCGCAGCGGCTCGGCCGGGGTGAGATCGAGCTCGGGGACGTCGGAGGCGTCAGCGGCGGCGACCAGCTGCGGGTTTACCGTCGGTTCCGGGGTCTCCTCCATGACCTTGAAATAGTCCTTGGAGCCGGCGATGGCGCGCTGGCTGACATCCACGATCCAGCTCATCATGAACACCGGCTGCTTGGCCATGTTCACCAGCTGCAGGAGCATGACCATGTCACCGATGGAGAAGTGGCCCTCCAAGGTACGCCAGAAGATCAGGCCATAGATGCCTAAGAAGATCAGCGCCATGGCCGCGCCACGCGCGGTATCCATGGAATGCCACCACCGCGATTGCGGCTTCGTCGTATCCACCACTGTGCGGTAGCGCGAACCGAAGGAGGCCAACTCGCGGGCCTCAGCGACGAAGGACTTGGTCACCTTCACCTGGCCGATGACCTCTGCGAAGCGGCCGTTGGCCACGTCGATGTTCTCATTCTTGATGGCCTCGAATTTCTGCCAGCGCTCCGAAGTCAGCGCGGTGAGCCACATATAGATGGGGAAGAGTGCTGCCAGCAAGATGGCCAGCGGCCAGTAGTACACCGCGGTGATGACCAACACCGCCGCGGCCTGGATCAGCATGACGAAGAAGTTATTGGAGAAGGACTGCAGGAACTGCGTGATATTCGCAATCGAGCGGTCCAAGCGCGCAATGATGGTGCCGGTGACCTGGTTGTCGTAATAACCCTGCGGCACGGAGAGCAGCTTGGCAAAGTAGCGCGTGGACAGAATCTGGCGCAGGCGCGCCACCATGACATCGCCGATATAGCCGCCGATGTTTTTCACCACGTTGCCCAGCGCATCTGCCACAAAGAGTGCGACGACCCACCAGAGGATGGTGCGCAGCGGGCCTCCTGCGACGACGGTGTCGGTGGCCTCGCGGAGGATGAAGGGAGTCAGCAGCGAGAGAATCGCGGTGACTGACGCGGTGATTAGGACGCCGAGATAGAACGGCCACAGCGCAGATGCGCTGCGGACGATGCGGAGAATAGAGTTCATCGTCGGCCGATGTTACGCCCTTAATAGGAATATCCAACCCGTCGACTAAGGTAAGGGAGAAACCGAAGTCGTGATGGAAAAGGATTCGCGGTGAAGAAGTACCTCCCCCTAGCGTGTGCCCCGCTGTGCCTGGTTGCCCTCTCAGGCTGCAGCATCCTCCAGCCGCCGGACACGGGCCTGCAGGACAACATCGTGGTGTCCAGCTCGGAGCCGCCGACCTTTGAGGCTAAAGACGTGGACGCCGAAGAGGTGACCTCTAACCTGGCGGCACCTGTCAAGGACAAGGGACTCAACGTGGAGTATGAGCTGCAGGGCCTGTACTCCGGCGGCGGTGGAACGGTGCTCACGGTGAAGATCCACAACCTCAACGAGGTGCCCATGCCTGCCGACGCCCTCCCGGAACCCACCCTCGAGCGCGCCGATGGCAACGGCGGCTGGGCCACCGTGGATCCGATTGCTTATGACCCGGCCGTCAACACGGACTTGCCCGCGCCGGGCTTGGACCACCCGCTGGGGGCAGGCGCGTCCACCAACCTCCAGTATGTCTATGACGTTGCCCCCGGCAACCTGTGGAACGCGCGCTTTAACATCGGCAACGTGCGCTTTGTAGGAGACCTCAATCTATGACGGAACTCGTCGTTCTAGCCTCGCCCGAGGGCAAGCCCGCAGGCGTAGCTGAGAAGGCCGCCGTCCACACCGCGGATACTCCGCTGCACTTTGCTTTCTCCGCCTGGGTGGTGCGCGGAGGCGAGCTGTTGCTGACCCGCCGCGCACTGTCCAAGCTGACCTGGCCTGGTGTGTGGACCAATTCCTTCTGCGGACACCCCGGGCCGGATGAGCCGACTGCCGACGCCGTCGTGCGCCGCGCCCAGTTCGAACTTGGCCTCAGCGGCACCCCTCACTTAGTGCTGCCGAACTTTTCCTACCGCGCCGTGGATTCCTCCGGCGTGGTGGAAAACGAAATCTGCCCGGTCTATCTCTTTGAGACCACCGACGAACCCACGCCTAACCCGGATGAGGTGGACTCCTTCGCGTGGGTCCCGGTGCGCGATGTCCTCGCTGCCGCCGATGCCACGCCATTCGCCTTTAGCCCGTGGATGGTTGAGGAGCTGGCCCACGAGCCGTTGCGCGAGGCCCTGTTGGCCTAAAGCAGGCTGCCATCCTGGGCGAAGGCCGCCGAGATATAATCCAGGCTGGAATAGGCCACGCGGTTTTCGCCGTTATCCAGGTTGTATTCCCAGATGGCGTGCTCGGGGCGGTAGGCCTCGAAACCGGGCTCGCCGGTGCGCACGAAGTCCCGCAGCCACTGTGCTAGCTCCGTGTCCCCAAAGAGCGGGCGCAGCTCCTCGCAGTGCAAGGCCGGGCCCGAGGAGCGGGTGAACTCCACCATCCAGGTCTTACCTGGTGCCTTCTCCGCCACCTCTGCCGCCCAGCGGCGGATGATGGCATCACCCACCAACCGGCCCATCGGGCGGTCCTTATCCATGTGCTGTGCCACCTGATACCACGGTTTGAAACCATTGCGGGGAAATCCAAAGCGCGGGGCCACATAGCGCAGGATGAGGCCGCGGAAAGGGGAGCGGTCGATCTTCTGCGTGGCGGGGATGTTGTAGAACTCGTCGCGGGTGCTGGCGAGGATGAGGGGGACGTCGGCAAGCTGCCCACACTCCAGTGGGGTAGGGCCCAGCGCCATATCGAGGCTGTACTTCTTGCGGAATTTTGCGTAGCCGGCCGCGAGCTCCTCTTGGCTCATCGCCGCGAGGGAGGAGCGCGTGATGGGCTTCTTCATCACCTGGCGCAGCGTGGCCTTGCGCTCCTCGAAGCTCTCCCGAGGGAAGCCCGGGGAGAGCGCCACGGCGCGGCGAAAAGCCCCGCGGTAGTGGTCGCGCCGACACAGCCAGAGAACGGCATTGGCGCCGGCGGACTGGCCCACGACGGTGACGTTGGTGGGGTCGCCGCCGAAGGACTCGATGTTGCACTGGATCCATTCCAAGCCCAGCTGCAGGTCCTCGATGGCGCGGTAGTGGTTGGGTTCATCATCGCGGAAACGGGCGAGCCCCGGCAGCCCCACGCGGTAGTCCAGCTGCACGTGGACGATGCCCGCCTCCGCAGTCGGCGTGCCCTCCGCCCGGGGGTCCTCGTGGGAGCCGTGCTCGTAGCGGCCGCCGTGGATGTAGACCAGGGTGGGTGCTAGGGCGGCGGTGCGTTTGCCGGGCGCGGGGGCGGTGATGGTCAGCGCGACCTTCTCCGGATGCGGTTCGCGCGCGTCCTGGTCACGCGGCGGGGCGGGCTCGGGGTTGTCGAAATCTCCCGGAATGTGGGAGTACTCGATGGAGTGGAAATGGGCCACGTCCCCATCGAGGTAGCCGGTGATGGTGCCCGCGGGGCAGGTGACGTCGAAAGGTGCACTGCTCATGGACAACAGGCTACCCTGAGGGCATGGAATGGCTCGTGCAGGCGCCAGTGTGGGCGCAGATGGCGGTGCTCGCCGTGACCGCAGTGCCGGCCGCGACCGTCATGGGGTGGGTGCTGATGTGGGTTATCGACCGTGTGAATTCGTGGCTAGCACCCGCGACTAGGATGAAGAAACATGACTGACGATGATCACCGCGAAGGCCTGTGGGACCCCGAGCGCCCGCAGCCTCCCCACCGCAAACGCGCACTGCCCAAGTCCCGAGTGAGCGTGACCCTCTGGCTGATGATCGCGCTCATCGTCGTGGTGGCCATCGTCGGCGTCGTCGTTTAGCGCCCGGCGCCCGGCCTCGTGGCGGCCTGGGCGAGGCGCTGGTAGAGCTCCTGCTTCGGCAGATCCTCCAACAACACCGGCTTGCCGGCGGTATCGCACAGCGGGATGCACCAGTTGGGGTACTGGTCCTTCGTCGTGCCCGGCTGGTTTTGGGCGCGCACGTCACCGACCATGTCCACCAGGTTGGTCACCGTCAGCGCCGACGGGGTTCCCGCGATGTAGCGGTGCAGGGCAACGAGCATGTCCTCTTCGCTCTCGCGGTTGTCCAACATGCCATAGGCCTGCAGGTTGTCCTTGACCTTTTCCTGCCACGCGCGGTCCTCGGCTTCTTCTTCTGCCACCGGGCGGGTGAGCAGACCCAGGCGGGCGCGCAGCGCGATGTGGTCGCCGCGCAGGAAGGCGAGCGTCGGCGGCAGATCGTGCGTGCCCACCGAGGACATCGCCATCTGGCGGTATTGATCCTGCGGGCGCGGGGTGGGGCCGTCCTCGGCGTGCTCAAACCAGATGATGGTGGTGCCCAGCACCCCCATATCGCGCAGAGCGTTTTGGACCCACGGCTCCAGGGTGCCTAGGTCCTCGCCCACGAGGACCGCGCCGGCGCGCTCAGCCTCGAGCGCGAGGATGCCGAGCATAGCCTCCCAGTCATAGGTCACGTAGGTGCCGTTGAGCGGGGTGGAGTGACGCGGGATCCAGTACAGGCGGAACAGGCCGAGCACGTGGTCAACGCGCAGGCCGCCAGCATTGCCCAGCATCGTTCGCAACAAGTCACGCCACGGCTGGTAGCCGGATTCCGCCAGGCGGACCGGGTGCCACGGCGGCTGAGACCAGTCCTGGCCCTGCTGGTTGTAATCATCCGGCGGGGCGCCCACCGAACACTGCGGGGCGAGGTATTCCGCCAGATTGACGGCGTCGGCACCGGCGGGGTGGATGCCCACGGCCATGTCGGTGATAAGCCCGATGCTCATGCCGGCGTCGAGCGCGCGGCGCTGGGCAGCATCTAGCTGCTCATCGCAGAGGAACTGCAGCCAGGAATAGAACTCAGCCAACTCGCTGACGTCAAGGCTCAGCGCGTGGCGACGGCCGCTGTGGCGTTCGAGCTCGGTCTCGGCGCACCACAGCGCGAAGTTACGCAGGCCACGGCCCTCGCGGCGCTGGTACTCGCTAAAGGCGGTGCGGCGCTCTGGGGTCATCCCCTTGTTGAAGAGCTCCTGGAGGACCTGCAGCTTGGCCTCGAAGATGGAATCACGATCAATCTCTTCCGCAGACAGGTTGCGCTCGCGGAACTCGGCGGCCAGCTCGGCCACGTCATCCTGGAGTTCCGGGCTGAGCAGTTTCAGCTCCGGGACGTCCTCGATGCGGATATAGATCGGATTGATGAATCGCCGCGTGGTGGGCAGGTAGGGCGAGTCTTCCACCGGCGGAATCGGCTCGCCAGCATGCAGCGGATTAATAAGGAGGAAGTCGTAGTCCGGTGCTAAGACCTCCGCCAGCTCTGCTAAGTCACCGAAATCACCCATGCCCCAAGACTTCTCGGAACGCACCGAATACAGCTGCGCCATCGCACCCGCCGCGGGGCGCTCAAGATAACGGTCGGCCGTGCTCAGGTGGTTCGGCACGACGATGAGCGGGCACTCGTGCTCTCCGATGCCGGGAGAGGACAGGAGCAGCTTATGGAATCCGAGAGGCAGGTCGCCGGGGACGTGGAAGCTTGCCTCGCCCCACATGGTTCCGGAGACGTCGGCAGCCGGGGCATCGTTGGGGTCCTGGTAAGTCGGGCGGGTCTCGCCGCTTTCCAATTCGATCGTGACGGAGATCGGATCCCCGTCGTGGACGTGGACTGCGAAGGACTTTTCGGCGCCTTCGCGGGCCACCACGCAGGGCGGCAGTGGGCGGGAAGCCCGAGCGAGGTAGTCCTCGAAGAGGGCTTGGGTTAGCTCCTCATCGTCCGGACGGTCGGAGATAGAGACGCCGAGTGCGCGCAGCGTGTAGGTGATTGTCTCCTCGCTGACGTACACAGGCTGTCCGTTCTGGGCGGTGTACTCGCAGGCCACACCGTGGCGTTGGGCAAGTTCTTGAAGCAGATCACGGGTAGTCACATCCCCCAATTGTGCCACGCCCTCCCCACGCGCGTAATAAATCAGGTTGGTAGAGTGGGCTGGAATTTAGTTTTTGTGGGAAAGGACACAACTGTGACTTTGAATGAAGCGCACACCAAAGCGGAATTCGAGATCAAGGACGGCGAAACGTGCCTTACCGCCATGATGGCTACGGCGCACGCCCGCCCACATGGCGTGCTGTTTACCCGTCCGGCGAATTACGAGTGGGTCAACGTCACCGCCAAGGAATTCGTCGAGGAAGTCTACGCGGTGGCCAAGGGGCTCATCGCCTTCGGCGTGGAGCAGGGTGACCGCGTGGCGCTCATTTCCACCACCCGCTATGAGTGGTCCTTGCTGGACTACGCCATCTGGGCCGCCGGTGCGGTTTCCGTTCCGGTGTACCCCTCGTCGTCGATGTCCCAGGTTCAGTGGATCATCGAGGACTCCGGCGCAATCCTCGCCATCACGGAAACCCGCGAGCACTCCGAGCTGGTCAAGCACCTGAAGCTGCAGGAGGACGGCACCCCGCAGCTGCACGGTTCCCCCTCCCAGCTGCGCCGTGTCTTAGAAATTAACTCTTCGGCCATCGATACGCTGAAGTTTGAGGGACGCGACATCAGCGACGACACCGTCAACCAGCGCATCGAAGCTACGCACACTGACGACGTCGCCTCCCTGGTGTACACCTCCGGCACTACCGGGCGCCCCAAGGGTTGCATGCTGACCCACCGCAACTGGCTGGCGGAAGCCCGCGGGTTGCTGACCAACCCCATTGGTGCCATCGCCGTGCCGGGCGCACACGTCCTGACCTTCCTGCCGCTGGCACACGTCTTCAGCCGTGCGGTGTCGCTGGCGGTCACCATCGGTGGTGCGTCCCAGAACCACTGGGCGGACTTCAGCACCATCACCGTTGAGTTCGCTCGTTCCCGCCCGAACCTGATTCTTGGCGTGCCGCGCGTGTTTGAAAAGGTACGCAACGGTGCGTCCGCCAAGGCGCATGGTTCCTCCGCGTTCAAGGGCGCGATCTTCGACAGCGCGGAGAAAGTCGCCATCGAATACTCCAAGGCGCTGGATACCCCGGAGGGCCCCAACCGAGTTCTCAAGGCCAAGCACAAGGCCTTTGACAAGCTGGTCTATTCCGCCATCCGCCAGGCAATGGGCGGCGAGGTCAAGTACTGCATCTCCGGTGGCTCGGCCATCTCGCAGGATCTGCTGCACTGGTACCGCGGCATCGGCGTGACCATCTACGAGGGCTATGGACTTACGGAGACCGCAGCGGCTGCCGCCGTGGACTTCGTGGATCAGTCCATCGGCACCGTCGGCCCGCCGCTGGGCGGAACGACGATGCGCATTAACGAGGACGGCGAGATCCTGATTAAGGGAGATATCGTCTTCAAGGGCTACTGGCAGAACCCGGAAGCCACCGAGAATGCGCTGCAGGACGGCTGGTACAACACCGGCGACCTCGGTGAGATCAACGAAGAAGGCAAGCTCGTTATCACCGGCCGCAAGAAGGACCTCATCGTCACCGCGGGCGGCAAGAATGTCTCGCCTGGCCCGATGGAAGATATCCTGCGTTCCCACCCGCTGATCTCCCAGGCCATGGTGGTTGGCGACGGCAAGCCCTTCGTCGGCGTGCTGCTCACCCTGGATGAGGACGCGCTCAAGCGCTGGAAGGCGGACCACAACATCGCCGCGACCAAGGGCATGCGCGAGGTAGCTGCGGATCCGGCGCTGCGCGCGGATATTCAGGACGCCATCAACCAGGTCAACGCCACCGTCTCCCACGCGGAGGGTATTAAGAAGTTCGTCATCCTGGATCAGGACCTCACCGAGGAAAGCAACGAGCTCACCCCAACCCTGAAGGTCAAGCGTTACGTGGTGGCCCAGCGCTATGCGGCTGACATTGAGCGCCTCTACGCCGGCAAGAAATAAGGCTGGACGGAGTCTGTGAATTCCTTCGGAGTGTCGCGCAGCCGAATGCGAGGATCTCTAATAGAGTCAGCGGGGTCAGAAAAACTCTAAACCTCAACTAGAGGTTCTCACGGGAAGGGCGGCCTATGCACAAGATCGCAGCCGAGCTGCGCCACCGTGAGCTGACCCAAGAAATCTATAACATCGGCGATGAAGTCGTCGACTACATCGAGCACCTCATCGAGGCCATCGAGGACTGGGACGATGAACTCTCCCTCGACTGCTTGGCCGAGCTGGGGGATATCGTCGAAGACGCCCGCGTGGATTCCGGGCGCTGCGTCGGCGAGCTCATCGGCCTGCGCCAGGCGCTGGTCTCCGGCCTGAAGTCCGGCACTATCTCGGCTGCCTCCTCCGGCGACAATGACGTCGAGGAACCGAAGCAGCTCACCGCCCGCGCACTCGCTGAGGGCCTGCCTATCTCCGGCCCGCCCGTCGTGGTCTCCGAGCTGGCAGAAACCTTGCGCGGCCGTACCGCCGCGGTGGCTGCCTACCTGCGCGAGCTGGTCGAGTACGTGCTGGCGCAAACCGACGCCGTGGCCCGCAACCTCGACGTGGTTTCCCTGCCGAACTTGTACAAGCGCGCGGGAGAATCCTCCCTTATTGCCGTGCAAGCCTGGCGTCACACCGTCGTTGAGGCACACCCCGCCTTCGTGCGCACCATGCGCGGGCACAATCCGCCGCCCTTCCTAGAGGAGCGCGCGCGTATCGACGCCGTCGTCGCCCGCGTCCGGGCTAAGCGCCAGAAGCAGGCCGCCACGACCGCTTAAGGAGCCGCATCACAGACTTCCTTGTTGCCAACACACAAGGACAAAAGGAAAGCGCCACCGAGATTCCCTCTCTCGGTGGCGCTTTTCGTAGTTAGCGTGGCACGAATAACTTTGCGTGCCACCGTCTAGCTTCGTGCACCACGCTTAGCTTCGTGTGCCCCGTCTAGCGCGCAAGCGCTAGACCCCCGGGTTCTTGGCGGCCGGCGCGGCCTGGTCCAGCTGCTCCGTAATCTGCGGCCACAGCTGGCCCATGATGTCATCCCAGGTCAAGATCCACACGGTCTTGTCCTTGGTGGGCTTGCCCACCATGACGAGCTGCTCGTTGCGGGCGCGCATCTGATCCAGAGTCTTCTGCACGGTGGAGGAGGAGCTCACCGCCAACGCGGGGCGGGAGAACTCCAGCACCGGGGTTTCCGGATCCGCCAGCAGGGTATCGCGGACGTGGACGATGCGCGGAATGCGCGAGGCGCGCGGGTAGACCAGCACGCGCATGATGGACTTGTTTACGACGAGGTCATGCAGCTCAGCCACCGTGGCATCGGAAGACAGCGGCAAGATTTCCGAGCCGTGCTCGCGGGCCAACTGTGCGGCAGTGGAAGCTTCCAGTTCGATGACGCCGGTGATCTGGTTCGCGGAGTCGTCGTCAAGCGTGCCCGTCTGCCGCGAGTGTTCGACGAGGTGGCGCAGGGTCTCCGCGTCATAGCCGGCCGCACCGGCGCGGTCGACGGGTTCCTCGCCGGTCATGAGCACCAGCTTGTTCGCCATCTTGTTAATCCAGATCAGCAGCGGGCGGAAGAGCCAGATGAAACCGCGGGCAGGAACCGCAATGAGCTGCAGGGCCGTCTCCGGGTGGGCGATGGCCCAGGACTTTGGCGCCATCTCACCGATGACCAGGTGCAGGAAGGTCACGACGAAAAGTGCAAGGAGGAAGGAGACGACGTCAGCAACGCCCAGCGGCAAGCCGAGGGCCTCCAGCGGGCTCATGAGCAGGTGATGGACCCACGGCTTGGTCACGGCACCGAGGACGAAGGTTGCGGCGGTAATGCCCAGCTGGGCGCCGGCCAACATGATGGTCAGCTCGTTGAGCGAGCGAAGGCCCGCGCGCGAGGCAGCGGAGGATTCCGCGGTTTCCTCCAGACGGTTGCGGCGCGCACCCATGAGGGAGAACTCGATGACCACGAAGAAGCCGGAAGCAGCAATGATGAGAATGGTGATGAGGAGGTTGAACCACCAAGTATCAGTCATTAGTCATCGTCTCCTTCCGGGAATTCCTCCACCAGCTCTAGGGCTAGGACGGAGGGCACGTGGCGGTCGATTTCCTCGACGCGCACGTTGAGCGTGCGGGTGGGGGCTTCATCGCCGTCGACCCAGTCTTCAGGCTCTGCCTCCAGCTCGATGGCGAGCTCTTCGCCTTCCTCCGGCAACGTGCCGGAGTGCGCGATGAGCAGGCCGGCGACGGTTTCGAAATCACCCTCCGGCAGGTCGTGGCCGATGGCGCGCTCGACCTCGTCGATGGGTGTGTCACCGTCGACGATCCAGTGCGTCTCGTCCTGCTCGGTGATCTCCTCGGTCTCTTCGAGGTCGTGCTCATCGGTGACATCGCCGAGGATCTCCTCGGCCAAGTCCTCCATGGTCACGATGCCCACGAAGCCGCCGTATTCGTCGATGACGCAGGCGAGTTTTTCGTCGGCGTCGCGAAGCTCCGTGACGACGTCGGGAAGCGGCATGAGCTCCGGCACTACCACGGGTTCCTTCATGATTTCGCGGGCCGGGGTGGCCGCGGGCAGCTCGGTGCCCAGCACGTCGTAGAGGTGCACCACGCCGATGGGATTATGTTCATCGTCGATGATGGGGTAGCGGGTGTGGTTCTCCGACATCATCTCGCGGACCTCACCGATGGTGGTCTCCGGCTCGATGACATCCACGCGCGAGCGCGGAATCATGGCGTGTCCCACGTCGTGTTCGGGGAAGTCGAGGAGGCGGTCGAGCACCAGGTAGGTGTCCTCATCCAAGTCGCCGGCCTCGTGGGAGGCATCCACGATGGACTCCAGGTCATCGGTGGTGGCAGAGGAATCGACATCCTCCACCGGTTCGATGCCGAAGACCTTGAGGATGGCGTTGGAGGAATACTCGAAGAAGTGGACCAGCCAGCCGAAGATCTTGAGGTACCACATCGTGGACGCAGACAGCCGCAGCGCTGACTTCATGGGGGCGGCGATGGTGTAGTTCTTGGGGAAGAGCTCGGCAAAGAGCATCGTGAGAACCGTTGACACGGCCAGCGCCGTCACTGTGCCCACGGCAACGGACACGCCCGTGGGCACGCCCACGCCACCGAGCAGCTGGCCCAGGCCTTGGCCCACGAGGGGCTCGGCCACATAACCAATAAGCAGGCCCGTAATCGTGATGCCCAGCTGTGCGCCGGAGAGCATGAAGGAGGTTTTCTGCGTGATCTTGAGCGCGCGCTCCGCTGGTTTATCCCCCGCAGCGGCACGCTGGCGCAGCTGCGTGCGGTCCACGGACATGAAGGCGAATTCTTGCGCGACGAAGTACGCGTTGGCCACGATAATGAGAGCGATGACGGCGAAACCCGCCACAATCATCAGGATGGCAGATAACACGGCTTACCCCACCGCCTTAAGGAGGCGGGGACATCGACTCGGAGGTTCCACGAAAAAAGGGGGCCTTTCTTAACTATCGGGGTTGCAAATCTGCACTATAGACTACCGCTTCAACGGTGTAGTCGGTTATTTTGTTCCCCATGGATCCCTTCGGTCTTTATATTCACGTTCCCTTCTGTGCCTCGCGCTGCGGCTACTGCGATTTCAACACCTATACCCCGGGTGAGCTGGGAGGGGATCTGACCAGCGATTATCTGGATGCGCTGGAGAAGGAGCTGGAGATGGCGGCGGCCCAGGTAGGCCGTGAGGCCGAAACGGTTTTTATCGGCGGCGGTACGCCGAGCTTGCTGGGGGCCGAGGGGTTGGGCCGTGTGTTGAATCGGGTGCGCGATACCGTCGGGCTGGCCCCGGGCGCGGAGGTCACCACGGAATCCAACCCGGAGTCAACCTCGCCGGAGTACTTTGCCGGGCTTCTCGACGCCGGCTTCACCCGCCTCTCCCTTGGCATGCAGTCCGCCTCACCGGGCGTGCTCGCCGTGCTCGAGCGTGCCCACACCCCGGGCCGCGCCTTCGATGCGGCACGCGAAGCCATCGCCGCGGGCTTCGAGCACGTCAACCTGGACATGATTTATGGCACGCCGACTGAAGAAGACGCCGACGTTGCCCTGACCTTGGAGCGCGCCCTGGAGACCGGGGTGGACCACATCAGTGCGTATTCGCTCATTGTGGAGGACGGCACGCGCATGGCCCGCAAGGTATCGAAGGGCCTGCTTCCGGCCCCGGACGAGGACGTGCTGGCCCGGCGCTATGAGATGATCTCCTCCACGCTCGAGGCCGAAGGCTTTGAGTGGTACGAGGTCTCCAACTGGGCCAAGCCGGGCGGGGAGTGCCAGCACAACCGCATCTACTGGGTGGACGGCAATTGGTGGGGCGCGGGCCCGGGCGCGCATTCGCACCTAGGCAACGAGCGCTTCTTCAACGTGAAGAACCCGCGGACCTATATCAAGGCTGTCAGCGAGGGGGAGCTTCCCATCAAGGAGCGCGAGCAGCTCAGCGCCGCCGATCGCCACACCGAGCGCATCATGCTGGGACTGCGCCTGCGCGAGGGCATCCCTGCGTCCTGGCTCGCGCCGGCCGCCGAGCCCGTCGCCGCGCGCTTCATCGAGCGCGGCCTGCTCGAGCGCGCCGGCGACCACCTCCGCGTGACCAAGGCGGGACGCCTGCTCGCGGATGGGATCATCACCGACCTCCTTGTCGCCGAAGATACCGCCGAAGGCACCGCTCGCTAGGGGCTTGCCCCGCCTGCGGGCCGACCTCCGGATCCGCATCAGCTGGCTCATTAGCGGCCGTACCCTGCTCGTGGCCTGTCCTCAGCCTTCCGCACATGGTTCCAGTGGAAAGGTTCTAGTCATAAGGTTTGTTTGGGGGCAAACAAACCTTCCTTAGGCTGCTAGAAGGTTCGTTTGGGGGCAAGTAAACCGTATGACCTGAACCATCTGAGTAGAACCAGCTGTGTGATGCAACCGCGAAGCTGCGAAGAAGTGGCTAGGCCTTGGCCTTTCGACGTCGAGGAGACATGGGGACTTAAAGTTAGCTCCGCCGGGAATTTGTTAGTTTTGCTCCTGTCGTCGGGAAGTTTGATAGCGGTGTTAGTTTCTCTCTCCACGTCGAGAAACCTGTTAGTCGCTCTCGATATTGCTAGTATTAGTGGCATGGATGACGCCTTAAACCCCTATACTCCTGGCTCGGGCATCGCGCCGACAGTTCTTACTGGGCGCGAGAGAGACCTTCATGCGTTTGACAATCTTGTCAAACGCGTCCAGAACGGATTGCTTGGCCGTCCAATGCTGCTCGTTGGCTTGCGTGGAGTGGGTAAGACCGTGCTGCTCAACCAATTAAAAAGGAAGGCTGACCAAGCCGACTGGCTAACGATTAAGTTTGAGGCTTCGCAGGGGGCACGTGGACGAGAAGGAGCCCGCCGTGCTCTAGCGCAAGGTTTAGCCAAAGCCTCTTTGCGCTATCGGACGAAAGCCAAGGTATCTGAGGGTTTTCACTTTATTGCTGCGGTCGTAAAATCTTTTTCGCTCTCGGTAGGACAAAGCATTATTGACCTTGGGGTTGAAGTAGGAGATATTCCTCCGGCAACAGGAAACCTCGAGCTTGATCTGCACGATGTGATCGAGGCCATCACTACGACGCTCCTCAAGGAGGATAAAGCTTTAGGAATCTTCATCGACGAAATGCAAGACCTTGATGAAGAGCTGCTCGAAGCACTCATTTCTGCACAACATGAAGCAGGGCAGCTGGGCTTGCCTTTTTACATTATTGGCGCTGGGCTCCCGAGTCTGCCAGGGATTCTGGCGGAGTCCCGCTCTTATGCAGAGCGAATGTTCGAGGTGCACCAAATTGGCAGGCTCGAAATGTATGCCGCAGTTGCCGCCTTCCGTGAACCTGCGCGGACACAGAATGTGGAATTTGACGATGAAGCAGTTGAATATCTAGCTAATGTATCGGGGCAGTATCCGTATTTCATCCAGGAATTTGGTGCACAAATGTGGCGCACTGCGCGAACTTCACCTATGGATTCCGATGCAGCTCGACGCGCCGCGCGGCTTGGAATTGAGCAGTTGGACCGCGGGTTTTTCCAAGCCAGGTGGGATCGCGCTACTCCAGCCGAGCGGGACTACTTGACCGCGATGGCAAAGGTTGGCGGAGAGGAAATCTCGAGCAAGGACATCGCGGACATCTTAGGTAAAGACACGAAGAAACTGGGTCCTGTGCGAGCCAAGCTCATTAGTAAAGGATTGATCTATGCTCCAGAACACGGCAGGGTGAGCTACACTGTGCCAAATTTTGACGACTTCATCGCCCGCCAGAACGGATAGCCTTAAAGACATGTCCAGCTCCACCGATGCCCGCCGCCAAGAGGTCCTGCGCGCCATCGTCGCGGACTATATCGCCTCGCAATCGCCCGTCGGCTCCAAGGCCCTGCTCGAGCGCTACCAGCTGGGTGTGTCCTCGGCGACGATTCGCAATGACATGGCCGTGCTCGAAGCCGAAGGGCTCATCGCCCAGGAACATGCCAGCTCTGGACGCGTGCCCACGCAGAAGGGCTACCGCCAATTCGTCGATACGCTGCACGACGTCAAGCCGCTCTCCAAGGCCGAGCGCCGCGCCATGCTCACCTTCCTCGAAGGCGGGGTGGATTTGGAAGACGTGCTGCGGCGTTCCGTTCAGCTGCTGGCCCAGGTAACCAAGCAAGCAGCCGTCGTGCAGATGCCGAACCTCAAGGTCTCCCGCGTCAAACACTGCGAGGTCGTGGCACTCTCACCGGTGCGCCTGCTCTTGGTGCTCATCACGGATAATGGGCGCGTCGATCAGCGCAATGTGGAGCTCGATGACGTGATCGACCCCGAGCAGACCCACCGCCTGCGCGATATCCTCAACACCGCCCTGGAGGGCAAGACGCTCACCGATGCTTCGGTGGAGCTGGCCGCGCTTGTCGACGACTCCCCAGCCGACATCCGCCCCCACCTCCTCAAGGCCGCGACGACGCTGATTGAGACCCTCGTGGAACAGCCCTCCGATCGCCTGATTATGGCGGGTACGTCCAACCTCACCCGCGTGGCCCTGACCGAGGGCCTGCCCTCTATCATCGAGGCCCTCGAGGAGCAGGTCGTCGTGCTCAAGCTGCTGGCGCGCGTGCCGGATTTGGGCAATGTTTCTGTATCCATCGGCGAGGAGAACGAAGCCGACGAGCTGCGCCAAACCTCTGTCGTGGCCACGCGCTATGGTTTTGGCACCGGCGAGCATGCGGCGGCACTCGGCGGGCTGGGCGTCGTGGGGCCGACGTATATGGACTATTCGGGAACAATTTCCAAGGTCTCTGCCGTTGCACGCTATGTGAGTGAAATCCTGGCGGGCGAGTAAGCTAGCCCGTCGGATTAGATTTAGTATCAACGAGAAATAGAAGGATGACAGTACGTGGCTCGTGACTACTACGGCATTCTTGGTGTAGAAAAGTCGGCGTCCGACGCCGAGATTAAGAAGGCCTACCGCAAGCTGGCGCGCAAGTACCACCCGGACGTCAACCCGGGCGATGACGAGGCCGCGGAGAAGTTCCGCGAGGCTTCCCTTGCACAGGAGGTTCTGCTTGATCCGCAGAAGCGCCGGATTGTGGACATGGGTGGTGACCCCATGGAGGAGCGCGCGGCCCAGGGCGGCGGCTTTGGCGGTTTCGGCGGCGGCGGACTCGGGGATATCTTCGCCGAGTTCTTCGGTGGGGGAGCGGCCTCCCGCGGCCCGCGTTCCCGCGTGCAGCCGGGCGATGATGCGCTCCTGCGCACCACCATTACCCTCGAGGAGGCCTATAGCGGCGTCAAGCAGCAGGTCAAGGTGGACACCGCCGTGATCTGTGACCGCTGTGAGGGAACCGGTTCCGAGTCCAAGGCCAAGCCGGTGACCTGTGACCATTGCGGCGGCATGGGCCAGGTTCAGGAAGTCCAGCGCAGCATGCTGGGCAACATGATGACTACCCGCGATTGCCCGAAGTGCTATGGCTTCGGCGAAGTGGTCACCGATCCCTGTGGCCACTGTGGCGGCGATGGCCGCGT
Organism: Corynebacterium guaraldiae; assembly: GCF_053480195.1. NCBI lineage: Bacteria > Bacillati > Actinomycetota > Actinomycetes > Mycobacteriales > Corynebacteriaceae > Corynebacterium > Corynebacterium guaraldiae. Next base: position 121,356 of record NZ_JBRBAU010000007.1, read on the forward strand.
GCGCAAGCGTCGTGATATTACGGTGAGCATCCCCGCCGGCATTGGTGATGGCATGCGCATCCGCATGGCCTCCCAGGGCGAGGTCGGCCACGGCGGCGGCCCCGCCGGTGACCTGTACGTGGAGGTGCACACCGAGCCGCACCCCGTCTTCGAGCGCAATGCCGATGACCTGCACCTGACCGTTCGTGTGCCCATGGTGGATGCGGCTCTGGGCTCTTCCTGTACCGTCGAGCAGCTCGACGGCGAGGAGCTCACCATCGATATCGCGCCGGGTACCCAGCCGGGCGAGTCCATCACGCTCCAGGGCAAGGGCATGCCGCGCCTGCGCACCGATGGCTTTGGCAACCTCCACGCCCACGTGGATGTGGTGATCCCGACTGACCTGGATAAGAAGACCCGCGAGGCCCTCGAAAAGGTCCGCGCCGCCGGTCACAGCGGCACCGAGGTGCACCGCGCCGGTGACAATCAGGGCGAATCCCTCTTTACCCGCCTCCGAGGCAAGTTCCGTCGCTAATGTCTCTGCCCGTCTTCCTCCACCCGGACCTGTCCCTCGCCGAGGTCGGCCAGCCCGTGGGCCTCGACGGCGCGGAGGGCCGCCACGCGGTCACCGTCAAGCGCATAGGCCCAGGGGAGCACCTGGCCCTGATTGATGGGTCCGGGCGCCGCGCCACCGCCACCATCACTGATACGCAGGGCAAGGACACGCTGGCCGCGCTTGTCGACGACCTCGCGATCATCCCCGAACCCTTCCCACGCGTCATCGTGGTCCAGGCCATCCCGAAATCGGAGCGCGCCGAACTCGCCGTCGACCTGGCCACTCAGGCAGGGGCGGATGAGATCATCGCCTGGCAGGCGGATCGCTGCGTGTCCAAGTGGGATTCGAAGAAGGCCCCGAAGGCTCTGGGCAAGTGGGAATCCGCGGCCGTGGCGGCCGCCAAGCAAGCGCGCCGCGCGCGTGTGCCTGTCGTGCGCGGCCCGCTGACCACCCGCCAGCTGTGTCAGGAGATTGCGGGCGCACGAGCCTTGGTCCTTCACGAGGAAGCCGAGGTTCGGCTTAAGGACCTTGCTGACCTCGACGCCGCCGAGACCATCTACCTTCTGGTGGGCCCGGAGGGCGGCATCGGCGCGGAGGAACTGGCTCGCTTGCAGGACGCCGGTGCGACGGCGATCAAGTTGGGGCCGGAGGTGTTGAGGACGGCGTCGGCAAGCATGGTGGCGTTGGCCAGCATCGGCACCCTGACCTCGCGCTGGTAGCCTTTTGGGCGTGCCTATTATCACCACCAAGTTTGATCTCGATTCCGCCTACCTGGCCACGGTGCTCGGCCCGGCGGACGATAACCTGCGCGTTTTGGGAAACCTTGTGGGCGTGGACCTCTTCGCCCGCGGCACCACCGTCACGGCTGCCGGCCCCGATTATGAGGTGGCCCGCGCGCACAAAGTCCTCGAAGAGCTCGAGGCGATTGCCCGCCGTGGGCATCCGGTGAGCACCGATACCGTGAAGCACACCCTGGACCTGGTCACGGTGGATGCCCCGGCGTCTGTGTCTGAGACGCTCGCGGCGGATATCGTTTCGCGCCGCGGCAAGGCCGTGCGCCCGAAGACGGTGGGCCAGTCGCGCTATGTGCAGGCCATCGATGAAAACACGATTGTCTTCGGCATCGGCCCGGCCGGTACCGGCAAGACCTACCTGGCGGTGGCCAAGGCGGTGCAGGCCCTGCGCGCCAAGCAGGTCAGCCGCATTATTTTGACCCGCCCGGCGGTTGAGGCGGGGGAGAAGCTGGGCTTTCTGCCCGGCACACTCAACGACAAGATTGACCCCTACCTGCGCCCGCTGTACGACGCTTTGCGGGACATGATCGATCCGGAGATGATTCCGAAGCTCATGGAGGCCGGCATCATTGAGGTCGCCCCCTTGGCTTATATGCGTGGCCGCACGCTCAACGATGCCTTCGTCATCCTCGACGAGGCCCAGAACACCACGCCGGCGCAGATGAAGATGTTCCTGACGCGCTTGGGTTTTGGCTCCACCATCGTGGTGACCGGCGATATTTCCCAGGTGGACTTGCCGGGCGGGCAAGTTTCCGGCCTGCGTCTGGTGCGCCGCATTCTCAAGGGCGTGCCCGATATTCACTTCGCGGAGCTGGGCGCGGCCGACGTGGTGCGCCACCAGCTGGTCGGGCGCATCGTGGAGGCTTACGATAACTTTGCTGAGCAGGAGGAGAAGAAATGAGCATCGAATTTATTAACGAGTCCGGTTATGACGGCGTGAACGAGGAGATGCTGATCGACGTCTGCTCCTACGCCCTCGGCCGCCTCGACGTTAACCCGGATGCCGAGTGCACGATTACCGCCGTGGATCTGGATACCATCGCGGACTTGCACGTGCGCTGGATGGACCTGGAAGGCCCGACCGACGTGATGAGCTTTCCCATGGATGAGCTCACCCCGGGCGCTACTGGCGGGCGCCCCGACGCCGCCGAAGCCGGACCGGCCATGCTGGGCGATATCGTACTCTGCCCGGAATTTGCGCAGCGCCAAGCCACCGCGGCCGGCCACTCTTTGGGCCACGAGCTGGCTCTGTTGACCGTGCATGGTTGCCTGCACCTGCTGGGCTATGACCACACCACCGCGGCGGAGGAGAAAGAAATGTTCGGCCTGCAAAATGAGCTGCTGGCGGACTGGTACGAGGACCTGGCGGCGCGTGGCGTGAGCTACCAGCCCAAGCCCTCGGGCCCGAAGGCCTTCCCGGATGCCGCCGAGCGCGCGAAGCTCGATGAGGAAGTTCCCGGCGGCGGAATCTAAAACGGCCCAAACGTTGAGGTGCTACGTGGGGCGTAGCACAATGGAGGACTATGAACATCCTCTCCATTCAGTCCCACGTCACCTTTGGTCACGTGGGCAACTCCGCAGCAGTCTTTCCACTTCAGCGCGCTGGCCATGAGGTATGGCCGATTCACACGGTGAATTTCTCCAACCACACCGGTTATGGCGACTGGGGCGGGCCGATGATCCCGGCGGAGGAGGTCACGGCGATTGTGGATGGCATCGAGAAGCGCGGCGCCTTCCCACGCATCGATGCAATCTTGTCTGGCTACCAGGGCGGTCCGGATATTGCCGGCGCCATCGTGGATGCCGTGAACCGCATCAAGGCGGTCAACCCGAATGCGCTGTATGCCTGCGACCCGGTGATGGGCAACGCCAAATCCGGCTGCTTCGTCTCCGATGAAATCCCGCCGCTGCTGCGCGATAAGGTGGTGCCCATTGCGGATATCATCACCCCGAATCAGTTTGAGCTGGGCTACCTGACTGATTGTGAGGTGGGCACCCTGGAGCAGACCCTCGCTGCGGTGAAGCGCGCGCAGGAGATCGGCCCGAAGACCGTGTTGGTGACCTCGGTGCAGCGCCCGGAGACCAGCGAGGACGAGATTGAGATGCTCGCCGTTGATGGCGAGCGCGCCTTCTTGGTGGCCACCCCCAAGCTGCCTTTCAAGCGCAACGGCTCGGGCGATGTCACGGCTTCGCTCTTTACGGGGCACTACGTGGAGACCAACGACGCCAAGCTGGCCCTCAAGCGAACAGCGTCCTCCGTCTTTGACCTGCTCCAAAACACCTACGAAGCGGATTCCCAGGAGCTGCTGCTCATCGAGTCGCAGGATGTCTTTGCTAATCCGCAGCTGCAGTTCCGGGTGGAGGAGCTCTAGCCGTCAATCCGTGACCGCCCTGCGCGCGTTCGCGGCCTGGCGTGGATGTCTTGACCCGGCGTCATGCCCTGGCCCGGCATTTGGTGTCCGGCAAACGGCATCTCGCAGAAGGCATCTGTCAAAAGGCGTTTTCACTCCTAAAAACGCCTTTTGCGGTGGCCAGATGGCGTTTTTGCGGTCAAAGACGCCTTTCGGAAGACACCATTTGCAAGATGCCATTTGGCGCAAGCTTTTTCGCAGTCACCATGCGGCGGATACGCTTGCGCCATCAACTTTCACCCGCACCTCATCGCTGTTTCGCGGCCCTCCTTCAACGATGTCGTTTCCAGCCATAAGGTTCTACTCAGATGGTTCGGGTCAGAAGGTTTTCTTGGGGGCAAACAAACCTTCTGGAGGTCGCTAGATGGTTCGTTTGGGGGCAAAGAAACCTTATGACCAGAACCGCCTGACTCAAACCATCTGCAGGGCGGATAACCCTCGCGCGAGCACAAAAGGTCCCTCTAGTCTGGTCCCTTCGCACACTAAAGGGACCTTTCAGTACGCGAAAACCACCACCAGATGGTCCCTTTGCACAGAGAAGGGACCAGAGTAGAAGGACCAAACTGAAAGGACCATTCTTAAGCCCCTCGGCAGGAGGCTCTCGGGGCCGCACGTCGAGAGCCAGAGCAGGGCCATACAACAAGAACGGGACTCGGCAGCTCGTGCGTTATGATATGAGGCGATATGAGCACTGATTTCGATGCCGCCTTCGCGGACCTGCCGGCTGAGGGCGAAGCCAACGCCGCTGACTATTCGCAATACACCGACACGCCCGAGGGCTTCCGCTCCGGCTTCGTGTCCTTCGTCGGCCGCCCCAACACCGGCAAGTCCACCCTGACCAACGCCCTGGTGGGGCAGAAGATCGCCATCACCGCCGACCAGCCGGAAACCACCCGCCACCCCATCCGCGGCCTCGTACACCGCGAAGATGCGCAAATCGTCCTCGTCGACACACCCGGCCTGCACCGCCCGCGCACCTTGCTCGGCGAGCGCCTCAACGAGGTAGTCAAGGACACCTACGCAGACGTCGACGTCATCGGCCTGACCATCCCCGCCGATGAGAAGATCGGCCCCGGCGATCGCTGGATTCTGGAGAACGTCCGCAAGGTCGCCCCGAAAACCCCCATCATCGGGATCGTCACCAAGCTGGACAAGGCCTCCAAGGACCAAGTCGGCGCCCAGCTTGTAGCCCTTCACGAGCTCCTCTCCGAGGAGAACCCAGACGCCGTGGTCATCCCCGTCTCCGCCACCGAGCGCGTGCAGCTGGATGAGCTGACCCAGGTCATTGTGGACCACCTCCCCGAAGGACCGAAGTTCTATCCCGATGACCACATCACCGACGAGGATCAGGCCAAGCGCATCGCTGAGCTTATCCGCGAGTCTGCGCTGTCCGGCCTGAAGTACGAGCTCCCGCACTCCGTCGCCGTCGAGGTCGATGAGATCCTGCCCAGCCAGGAACGCCCAGACGTCCTCAACGTCCACGCCATCCTCTACCTGGAGCGCCCCGGCCAGAAGCGCATCATCGAGGGCAAGGACGGCCGCCGCTTCCGCCGCATCGTGGGCACCGCCCGCAAGGAAATCATCCAGCTGCTCGGCCAGAATGTCTACCTTGACCTGCGCATTAAGGTCCTGAAGAACTGGCAGTCGGACCCGAAGGCGCTGGGCCGCCTGGGCTTCTAGAAGCGGGGGTGCTTCTACATGCGGGAGAACTTCCGCGATCGCGCCCTCGTCATCCGCTCCTATGATTTCGGCGAGGCGGATCGCATCATCGTGCTCTTGACCCGCCACCACGGCCTCGTGCGCGGGGTGGCCAAGGGCGTTCGCCGCGCCAAATCGCGCTTCGGCTCGCGCCTGCAGCTCTTCGTCAACCTCGACGTGCAGCTTTATCCCGGCCGCAACCTATACACCATTTCCCAGGCCGATACCGTGGACTACTTCGGCGCGCGCATCATCGAGGACTACGAGCGCTACACCGCCGCATGCGCCGCCCTCGAATCCGCCGAGCGCCTCGCCGCCGCCGACGCCCCCGGGGACCCCTATCTCTACGATGCCTGCGTCGACGTCCTCGACAACCTTCAGCACGGCGATCCGCTCATGCTTCTCGACGCCTTCCTCCTCCAAGCCATGTCCCACGCCGGCTGGGCTCCCAGCCTTTTCGATTGCGCCCAGTGCCAACGGCCCGGCCCCCACCATGCCTTCCACCCAGCCGTCGGGGGTGCTGCCTGCCACCAATGCCGCCCGCCCGGGGCCGCGGAGGTGGACCCGGAAACCCTGCACCACATGTGGCTTATCGCCCACGGCCACCCCAGCCAGCCGACGAACACCCAAGCCCAAGAGGCCCACCGGCTGACCCGTGCCCACCTGCAATGGCACCTCGAGCGCTCCGTTGGCGCGCTGGGGATCATGGAACAGTAGACTGTAATGCGTGATTACGCCTGACCCGAACCGAGTCCTTCATCCGCCCGCTATCCCGCAGGAGTTCCTGCCGCGCCACATCGCGCTGGTCATGGACGGCAACGGCCGCTGGGCAGAGGAGCGCGGTATGAAGCGCACCGAAGGCCACCGTCGTGGGGAAGCAGTGCTTCTCGACGTCGTCGATGCCTGCCTCGCCCTCGGCGTTCCTTACCTTTCCGCCTACGCCTTCTCCACCGAGAACTGGCGCCGCAGCGCGGAGGAAGTCCGCTTCCTCATGGGCTTTAACCGCGACGTCCTGCGCCGCCAGCGCCATTGGCTCAACGATAGGGGAGTACGCGTGGTGTGGGCCGGCCGCCGTCCGCGCTTGTGGCGCTCCGTTATTAAGGAGCTCGAGGCCGCCGAGGAGCTCACCAAGGACAACACCAAGATGACCCTGGTGATGTGCGTGAATTACGGTGGGCGCGCCGAGCTTGTCGACGGCATCCGGAATCTCGCCGAGCAAGTCTCCCGCGGCGAGCTCGATCCGCGCTCCATCAACGAGAAGACGGTGAGCTCGGTGATGTATGACCCCGATATGCCGGACGTGGATCTGTTCTTGCGCCCCTCCGGTGAGAAGCGCACCTCGAACTTCCTGCTGTGGCAGTCGGCCTATGCGGAGATGATCTATCAGGACAAGCTCTTCCCGGATTTCACACCGGAAGACTTGTTCGCCGCGGTGGAGGAGTACGCGCGGCGTGACCGCCGCTTCGGCGGCGTCAAGTAGCCCGCAATCTAAGACGCCGCGGAGCAGTTGGCACAGATGCCGAAGATTTCGGCATCGTGCCCGGTGAGCTCGAAATCGTGCTCCTTGGCTACCGAGGAGGCCCACTCTTCGATGGGCCCGCCGTCGATTTCCTCGGTGCGGCCGCACTTGGTGCATACCAAGTGGTGGTGGTGCGCATCGCTGTCGCAGTGCCGGTAGAGGGTCTCGCCGGAGGGCATGTGCAGCGCATCGACGGCTTCAATCTCCGAAAGTGATTGAAGCGTGCGATAGACGGTGGTGAGGCCGACTTTCTGGTTGCCGTCGATAAGCGCCTGGTGTATGTCCTTGGCAGAGGCGAACTTGTCGAGACTACGCAGGACTTCGACGACGGCGGTGCGCTGGCGGGTATTGCGAGCGCCGAGCTTGGGAATACTGTCGTGGATGGCCATGGGGCTAAAGCTTATCAATACACTTCCATTAAGCGGTGGCCAGTGAGGCGTCGCGAAGCAGCGGCAGCACCTTCTGAGCCGCCAAAAAGTAGCGGACTTCGCGGCCAATGCGTTCGCTGTCGACGATGTGCGCGCGCTTCAAAACCCGCAGGTGTTGGCTAATAAGCGGTTGGGATTTGCCGGTGGCGGCCACGAGTTCGTGGACGTAGTGATCGCGCTCAGCTAGGCGCCGGATGATGTCGATGCGCAACGGTGAATCCAAAGCGCTAATGACGGTGGCGGCTGCCGCAGGATCGAATGAGAGAGCTTCTTTCTGGGTGTTGGTCACACCATTCACCTTCAACCATATCTATTGGGGGAGAGTTAAAAAGAGAGATATAGGTACTATAGCTGAAGAATGCGAAAAAGTGTATAAAATGCACCACAGTTTCGGGGTGAGGGCACGCGGTGTCAGGGGGCGCGCTAGACTAGGCCGCATTGTATAAAGACTGTCCCCTACCAGAGGAGTCCCATTAGCTATGGCATCCGTCATTGATACCGTCGTCAGCCTGTGTAAGCGCCGCGGCTTGGTCTACCAGGCAGGTGAAATTTATGGCGGTTCCCGCTCTGCGTGGGACTACGGCCCGCTCGGTGTCGAGCTCAAGGAGAACATCAAGCGCCAGTGGTGGCGCCACATGGTGCAGTCCCGCGACGATGTCGTGGGCGTCGATACGTCCGTGATCCAGCCGCGCCAGGTGTGGGTGTCCTCCGGGCACGTCGAGGTCTTCACCGACCCGCTGGTGGAATCCAAGCACACCGGTAAGCGCTACCGCGCGGATCACCTCATCGAGGCCTACGAGGAAAAGCACGGCCACGAGCCGGCCAACGGCCTCGCTGACATCAACGATCCGGAGACCGGCCAGCCGGGTGACTGGACTGAGCCGAAGGCCTTCTCCGGCCTGCTCAAGACCTTCCTCGGCCCAGTCGATGATGAGCAGGGCTTGCACTACCTGCGTCCGGAGACCGCGCAGGGCATCTTCGTGAACTTCAAGAACGTGATGACCTCGGCCCGCATGAAGCCGCCGTTCGGCATCGCGAACATTGGTAAGTCCTTCCGTAACGAAATCACCCCGGGTAACTTCATCTTCCGCACCCGCGAGTTCGAGCAGATGGAGATGGAGTTCTTCGTCAAGCCGGGCGAGGACGAAGAGTGGCACCAGTACTGGATCGATGACCGCTTCAACTGGTATGTCGATCTCGGTATTAAGGAAGAGAACCTGCGCCTTTATGAGCACCCGCAGGAGAAGCTGTCCCACTACTCCAAGCGCACCGTGGACGTGGAGTACGCCTACAACTTCAAGGGCTCCAAGTGGGGCGAGCTGGAAGGTGTGGCTAACCGTACGGACTACGACCTTTCCGTGCACACCAAGGGTTCGGGCGAGGACCTGTCCTACTTTGACCAGGAGTCCGGCGAGCGCTGGACCCCGTACGTCATCGAGCCGGCTGCCGGCCTGGGCCGCGCCATGATGGCCTTCCTCATCGATGCCTACGACGAAGAGGAGGCCCCGAACGCCAAGGGCGGTACCGATAAGCGCGTCGTGCTGCGCCTGGACCGCCGTCTGGCGCCGGTCAAGGTGGCCGTGCTGCCGCTGTCGAAGAAGGAAGAGCTGTCCACCCCGGCCCGCGAGCTGGCCAACAAGCTGCGCGCCAACTGGAACGTGGAGTTCGATGTCTCTGGCGCCATCGGCCGCCGCTACCGCCGCCAGGACGAGATTGGTACGCCGTTCTGCGTAACCTATGACTTCGACACCCTCGAGGACAACGCGGTCACCGTGCGTGAGCGTGACTCCATGGAGCAGGAGCGCGTCAAGCTCGACGAGCTTGAGGCTTACCTGGCCGCTCGACTGATCGGCTGCTAATGCATTACACCAGCTGGGACCGCAGCGACCGCAAGAACCCGGTGCTCCTCGTGGGGGAGGGGCCGGCGTCGCTGGGCATGTTCCAGGAGCGCTCGGCGGACGTGGAAGGCGAGCACTGGCGCCTGGGTCTCGATGATTTGGGCGCGTCGGTGACGCTGGAGGATGACCGCGTCTACCGCCTGGCGGGCAACCCCAAGCGCGATAAGCGCCTGGAGGCGTCCCTGGATGGGCGCACGTTTGCCTTCATCAACGAGGCCGGCGGCGACTGGATTGTTGAGGACCACGACGGGCTGAAAATCGCGCAGTTCTCCTCGAAGAATTCGGGTGTACGTAAGGCCATCCTGGAGTTTGAGGGCGAGAAGAGCGATGATTCCGATGACCTCAACCATTCGGAGATTGCGGCGCTGAGCTGGTTTACGCGTGTGATTCTGGAGGCGCGGACGCAGAGCACCGCTATCCCGATCATCGCGACGTTGGTGCTGCTGACCATCGTTGCGGTCGTTGTGGTGCTGCTCTGATGCAGCGCTGGGTGTGGCACGGCGATGCGCTTCTCGACGAGACCGGCGAGGTCATCGCCCGCGTGACCCCGGCAGGCCTGCTGCTGCCCGGGACGGGCGCCACCATCGCCTTCGAGCACATCCCGGGCGCTCGCAGCTTTACTGTGCGCGGGCCCGACTTTTCGGCGGAGCAGACCAGCTTCACGGTGAAAAAGCTGCGCGCGGTCTGTCAGGGCCGCGAGTACTTGCTCGAGCGCACGAACCCCTTCCGCCGCGAGCGTCGCATCCTCGCTCTCTCAGATGCCATCGAGGTCGCCCGCACCGCCCCGCGGGGCCGCGACCTCGAGGTTGCGGTGGGCGAGCTCCCCCTTACGGACGCCGCCTTCACCAGCTACTGTTGCCTGCTTCTCGACGGCTCCACCCGCCCCCTTCGCACCTAACCTACCTTCCGCGATATAACCAGAACCGGCGTGGAAACTTGGGTGATTTCATTAAAAGGGGAGCTCTTCTAGCATCCTTGCTCGGCTTGGTATGCCAGTAGAGGGTTCTAGTTAGATGGTTGCAGTCATAAGGTTTGTTTGCCCCCAAACGAACCATCTAGCTCGGTGCAGAAGGTTTACTTGCCCCCAAGTAAACCGTTTGACTGCAACCTTGTGAGAGAAGCCTTTTGACGAGAACCATGCGCATGACCGTGTTCCACCTACCGTGTATGTGCACCACCCCGTATCCGAGGAACTGATTGGCTGGCTACCGAGCCGGGGTCCAATCGCCGGATGCGTGCACAGGAAAATCGGCAGAAGGCATCTCGCGGACGGCATCCGACAGAAGGCATCTGACAGATGCCTTGTGCAAGGCACCTTTTGCGAGATGCCATGTGGGACCGCCCCGGTTATGAGATGCCGGGTGTGGGCCGCGGGCTTCGAGGCCTAGGCGCCGGGCAGGGGAGAAGTATGAAGGCGGCTGGGGGAGCCGCCGGCGGAAAAGGGGAGAAGGCGAGGAATCGGAGCAAGGGAGGGGGCGGCTAGAAGGAGCCGCCGCGGAAGCCGCCTCCGCCTCCGCCGCCCGAGAAGCCACCGCCGCCGAAGCCTCCACCACCGGAGAAGCCGCCGCCGAAACCGCCACCACGGGAGCTGCCGCCGCCGAGAATCTGGCCAATGACCATGCCGGTGAGGATGTTGCCCGCGGCATCGGTGGCCTGGCGGCGCTGCTCGCGGCGGCGATAAGCCTCCAGGTCTTCCTTCGCGCGGTTGAGCGAAGTCTGCGCAGCAGAAGCCGCATCGCGGGAATAGTTGAGCGCCGCGCGCAGGTCCTTGGAGGCGGAGTTCTGGGCTTGGGCGTAAAGGCGGGAAGCATCGGCAAGCGCGACGCGCGCATCGGGGCCCACCACGCGGCCGCGCGAGGACAGCAAGTCTTCCGCCGCCTGGATGGCGGACTCGGCCGCGGCAATCTGCTGGCGGTAGAGCGCAATCTGGCGCTCGCGGGTGGCGTTGGTTTCGCGGACGGTATCGAGCTGCTCGTCCAGCTTGCTATCGAGCGCCGTCAGCGCTGTGTACTGGCCCAGCGGGTCGGCCTTGCCCTGCTGGCGAGCCGCACTGATCGCCTCCCGCGCCTGGGCGAGCAGCGACTCCAACGCGGACCAATCAGCCGGGGAGCCCTGCGCCTTTCCTTGTTGCTCGAGGTGCTGGGCTTCGGCGATTTCTTCCTCGACCTCATCGATGAGCGCCGGCAGGTTATCCTGCGCCGCGGTGATCGAGTTCTCGGCGTTCTCCACGGCGCTGAGCAGACGGTCGGAGACCTCCAGCGCATGCTCTGCATCGCGGATATAGCCCACCAACGGCCCCTGCTGCCCGGCGGGCTGGGACTGCAGCTCGCGACCGCGCGACAGCAACTTCTCAGCCTCGTCGAGCGAGACCTCCGCCATCTCCGGGTTATCCGCAATCGAGGACAACGCCTCCGCGGAATGAGAAGCACTGAGGGAGGATAATGTCGTGCGCGCCTGCGGCAGACGCCCGCGCAGATCGACGGTGCGCTGGGTTAGCTCATCCAGCTTGGAGCCGGCGTTGATCAGCAAGTCCCGCATCTTGGCAAAGTCCGCCGCCTGCTCATCCAGGGCATCGTCGGCCTGCCCGCAGGAGGAGATGATCTCCACCAACATCTGGCGGCGCTCCGAAGTCGATTCCGGCAGGTTGTCCTGCAGCCTCTGCTGCAGCTGGAACGCCTTCTGCAGTGTGAGCGTGGAGTGGTTCATCGCGCGCGTGAACGGGCGGGTGCGCTCGGGGCCGAACTCGGCCACCGCAATATCCAGCTCCTCCTTGCCGCGGCGGATCGACTCATCCGTGGAGACCAGCTCCTCCTGCGCCAGCTTCTCCAAAGTATCCATGTCCAAACGGTCGAGCTGCGCGGTATTCCCCGGCTCAATCTGGCGCGCGGATTCCAGAGTGGCCGCCGAGTCCTTCTTGGTCTTGCGCCTGCTGGCCACCGCGATTCCGCCACCCGCCAAAGCCAGCGCGCCCGCGCCGCCAGCGAGCCACAGTCCTCCGGAGCCATCGGAATCAGAAGCAGCAGAAGCGCCAGAAGAAGACCCCGCAGATCCGGAAGCGGCAGCGTCGACAAGCGCAAGTGCGGAGGGGCCGTACTGGTGACCGTCGGCAAGCTTGGCGTAGGCCGCGTCATACATCGCATCCAGGCGCCCGCGCGGCCAGTCTTTACCCGTCTGCACGCCCACGGTGGAATCATCCACGCCCACCACATAGGCCGCGGAGTTCGGGCCCTTGGACTGCACAATCTCACCCGCATAGCTTTCCGCGCCCTCCGGCAGCGAGGAGGCAAAGACCACGAAAATCACCACGTGGTTCTCCTGCTGCAGCGCGGCTATCTTGTCCTCCAACTCGGACTTCTCCGAGCTCGAGAGCACCCCCGCCTCATCCGTCACCTTGTCCTTAATGGAGGCTGCCTCGGGCGCGGCAAGAACATAGTCCGCCGCCACGGCGGGGCTAGCAGTGGCCAACCCCAACACGAGAGCAGCAAGGGCGGCGCGACCAAAACGAGCAGCAGTAGTCATGCGCACCACGATACCTTCCCACTCAGCGCTAAAGTGGTCAGGCAGTGAAGCACGTTATTGTCCTCGGCGCCGCACAGTACGACGGGCGCCCCTCCCGCATCCTGTCCGGCCGCGTGCGCTTCGCCGCCGAGTACGCCGCCGCGCACGACCTGCCCATCATCACCGTCGGCGGCAAGCTACCCGGCGATAGGTTCACCGAAGCTGGGGTGGCACGGGCCTTGCTTGACGACGATCCCCTCACCGTCACCGCCCTCGAGGAAGGCCTGGACACCCGTAGCGAGCTGATTGCCGCGCGCGAGAAGCTGGGCGTTACCGAGGCCGTCATCATCACCGATCCGCTCCACCGCCTGCGCACTTTCCTCATCGCCCGCCAAGAGGGGATTGATGCCACGGTGCTGGGCACGCCCTATTATCCTTCCCCGCGTTTCTCCATCCCCTGGTGGCGCTACCTGGCCCACGAGTCCGGCGGCTTGGCCTACCTGGGCCTGCGCACCCTGCTGGGGGAGGAGCGCACCGAAGGCGTGCGCTCGGCCTTCTACCGCATCGAACGCATTATTCGCCCCAACCAGGCCCTGCGTCACCGCGTCATTGGCGCGAGGCAGACCCAGGAAGGCCAGGACTCCGCCTAAACTTAAAACCCGTGAGCTATTCCTATCGCGCAGAAGACGTCGCCCGCCTCGCTTCCGAGTCCCCCAAAGGCTCGGCCCTGCTCAAATCCGAGGAGCACCGCGGCGCCTTCTCCCGGGACCGCGCCCGCGTCCTGCATTCTGCAGCCCTGCGCCGCCTGGCTGATAAGACCCAAGTGGTGGGCCCGCGCGATGGCGATACCCCGCGCACCCGGTTGACACACTCCTTGGAGGTCAGCCAGATCGCCCGCAGCATTGGTGCTGGCTTAGGGCTGGACCCGGACCTGTGCGATATGGCGGGGCTAACCCATGACATCGGCCACCCGCCCTACGGCCACAACGGCGAGAATGCTCTCAACGAGGTAGCCCTCGGCGGCTTCGAGGGCAACGCACAAACCCTGCGCATCCTGGCCAAGCTGGAGCCCAAGGTGGTCCTGGATACCCCGGCGGGCCCGCGCAGCTATGGCCTCAACCTCACCCGCGCCTCGTTAGATGCGGCTTGCAAATACCCCTGGACCAAGACCAACCCGGATGGCACGACCAACCGCAAATACGGCGCCTATGACGAGGACGTGGACATTCTGGAGTGGCTGCGCCAGGGGCATAGCGATAAGCGCAAGTCCATGGAGGCGCAGGTGATGGACTGGTCAGATGACATCGCCTATTCCGTCCACGACGTCGAAGACGGCATCATCTCCCGCCGCATCTCTTTGAACGTTCTGTGGGACCTGGTGGAGCTGGCCAACCTTGCGGACAAAGGCGCCAAGGCCTTCGGCGGTACTGCCGACGAGCTCCTCGAGGCCGCCGACCGCCTGCGCCAGCTGGATGTCATCAATGCCATCGGCAACTTCGACTACTCCCTGCGCTCTTATGCCAACTTGAAGAAGATGACCTCGGAGCTCGTCGGCCGCTACGTGGGCGCCACCGTTTCCGCCACGCTCGCGGCTAACGACGAACCGCTTGGCCGCATGAACGGTGACCTCGCCGTCCCGCCGGGCGCGGTGGCGGAGGTAACGCTGCTCAAGACCATCGCCGTGCTCTACGTCATGGATGAACCCGCCCACCTGGCCCGCCAGGACCGCCAGCGCGAGCGCATTTACCGCGTCTACGACTACCTGGTGGCCGGCGCGCCGGGCTCGCTGGACGCCACCTTCGCCCTGTGGTGGAAGCAAGCCGATACCGACCTGGAGCGTGACCGCGCCATCATCGACCAGATCGCCTCCATGACCGAATCCCGCCTCGAGCGCCTGGCGCAACGCAGCGCCGAGCTCTTCGGTTTCTTGAGCTAGGGCGGAGCTAGCGCACCAGCGCGACACCCTGCCCACGGGCAGAAGGCGGGGCAGGGCCGTGCTGTTCGCAACGGCCGGGCGAAGCGGGAGATATCCGTCACTCGATAGTTGAACACCGTTTACTTTGACGTCATGCACCTGACAACTCGTTGTTAAACGAGCGGCCTAGCCTCGGGCAGGCCGTGAGCTGTGCGGCTCCTGTGGAGCCCTCAGAAGCGGAAGTCTCTTCATTTTGCTATTTGTCAAGGAATTTTTGTGTCTCAAAAGAAGTCTCATAAAAAGCTGCATCAAGCCGCGCTGATCGCCTCCATCAGCCTCGTTGGCTCCAGCCTTGTTGCTCCCGCATTCGCCTCCGCCCAGAACCTGCCCAAGGCAGACATCCTGGACTTGTCCTTGGAGAACGGGACCATCAGCAACTCCGCATCCGATGCCGCACCGCTGAACATCGGCGCGCCCACCGTGGAGCAAGACAGCGTGCTTGAGCGCCCCGTGGCCCACTTCGACGGCCGCAAGGATGCCGTCGGCTTCGACATCGGAGACAAGTTTGACCAGATCAAGGACGGCTTCACCGTCGAGTGCGTCTTCCGCTACGACGGAGAGTTCGACGGCAACGAAAAGAGCCTCTGCGCCAACAAGGAAGCCGGCGGCTGGGCCATGGTCATCTACGGCGACCAGCTGACCTTCACCGTCAACGGCAGAGATGGCTACAAGAAGGCCCAGCAGCAAGTGGAACCGGGCCAGTGGTACCACGCGGTGGGCGTCTACGACGGCACCAAGAGCGAGCTCTATGTCAACGGCGTCAAGGTGGCTGAGAACACCGAGATCAACGGTGAGGTGACCAAGCCCAAGTCCAATTCCACCGCCGTGATGATCGGCGCGGACTCCGGCCGGGATAACGCCGCCCAGTTCTACTCCGATGCCGTCGTGAGCGAAGCCCGCATCTTCTCCGATCCGCTCGGGGAGGAGGAGATTTCTGCCCTTTATGAGGACTCCAACTTAAGCACCGACAAGAAGGCGGAGATCACCGGCTCCACCCCGAGTGCCGGCCAGCACCTGACGGGCCCGGTGACTTTCGACGTCCAGTTCAACGACGCCGCCCTCATCTCCCGCGAGCTCACCTACACCCTGGATGGCGAGGAGATCGAGCTGGGGCAGGAGATCGGCGCCGGCCTCAAGGAAGGAAACCACTCCATCCAGGTCGAGGGCCGCGATGTCTTTGGCAACCCCATCTCCCAGGCCATCGACTTCACCTCCGGCAACCTCCCGGGTGCTGCCGGTACCGACTCCACGCCGAGCGGCGAGGGTGTGACCATCTCTGCTCGCGCGGATAACCCGAGCGGTGGGGAGGTGGAGACCACCTTCACCGAAGCAGACGTTGCGGTAGCGGAGAAGGGCTTCCAGGGCACTGTCACCGAAATCCCGGAGACCCTGGACTTTGAGTACGAAGACGGTGAGGACTTTGACAAGTCCCTCAATCCGGATAACGAGGACGCGCAGGAAACCGGCTCCACGGAGGACATGCCCTTCCAGCGCTTTGATCTGAAGGTCAAGGACGCAGAGAAGAAAGCCCACGACCTCGCCTGGTCCGGCACCGTGGATCCCAAGCGCTCGGTGCGGCTTATGGCCTGGAATACCAAGACCAATAGCTGGGAGAAGCTGTCAGAAACCCGTGGCGTGGCCGACGCCGAAGTCAGTCTGAGTGCGGAGGTCAACCAGGATTTCGTCGACAACGGAAGCATCCACACCATGCTGGTGGGCTATGACGTCTTTGCCGATGACCTCAACGAGCCCGTTAACGAAGAGTTCGCCGACACCAGCGACTATGACTTTTCCATCGCCCACCACACCGATACCCAGTACCTCTCCGAAGGCGCAGTAGAGAAGGCCACCGCCGAGGAACGCAAGAAGTGGGAAGACGGCTACACCGCCGCCACCCAGTGGATCGCGGACAACGCCGAGAAGCGCAAGATCGCCTACTCCGCCCACACCGGCGACATCATTGAGAACTGGATTGGCAAGGACAACGACCGCCCTAATGCCAAGAAGGAATTCGAGGTAGCCTCCAACGCCCAGAAGATTCTGGAGGACGCCGGCGTGGTCAACGGCGTGCTGCCCGGCAACCACGACAACCAAAGCGGCGCGGATGTCGGCGCCGACAACCTCTACAACGAGTACTTCGGCCCGGAGCGCTACGAGGCGCAGCAGGGCAAGGGCAAGTGGGCTGAGCAGGACGCCTCCTACCACCCCTATGCTGAGGGCGATAACGACAACCACTATGACCTGTTCTCCACCAACGGCATGGACTTCATCGCCCTGCACCTGGGCTATGACGTCACTGAGGAGGAAGCAGCCTGGGCCGATAAGGTGCTCAAGCAGTACTCCGACCGCAACGCCATCCTGCTCACCCACGCCTACCTCAAGCCTTCCGCCAACCCGGATGGCCGCGGCTCGGACTTCTCCCACGATGGCGTGATGGTCTACGAGAACGTCATTGAAAAGAACCCCAACGTGGCCCTGGTTCTGGCCGGTCACGAGCACGGCGTGTCCATTGTCACCCGCAAGGACGTTGGCCACACCAACAACCACGTGGTGGAGCTTCTCGCGGACTACCAGTTCTACGAGGTCGGCTCCGATGAACTGGGCCTGACGGAGCTAGGCAAGTATGACGGCGACACCGGCCTGCGCTTTGGCTCCAGCTACCTGCGCCTCCTGCAGTTCGATCTGAAGAACTCGGAGATGGTCGTGGATACGTATTCGCCGCTTCTCGACGACCACAATGCCACCGAGTACGACGACCGCCACCGCTACAACGGCCACGAGGACGAGTTCCGCGTGCCGATCCAGTTCCAGACCCGCAAGACCAGCTTTGCGACGAACTCCATGCTCGCCCTGACCGATACCGGCAAGGAGATCGGCAAAGACACCGCCAAGTCCGGCTGGCCCGCCAGCGTCACGTACAAGGGCGTCAAGGCCGGCCAGGCCTATGGCTGGTACGCCACCTCTGCCGACGCCTCCTCCAAGGAGGACACCAAGCCTGGCATCGTGCGCCAGTTCGGCGTCTTTACCGCGCAGGAGCAGCAGGAGAAGGATAACGAAGCCCCTGAGCTCACCGTCCCGAGCGACAAGCTCACCATCACCAAGGGTGAAAAGGCCAACCTCCTCGAGGGCGTTAGCGCCAAGGACGATAAGGACGGTGACCTCACCGACAAGGTGAAGGTGGTGGGCAACATCGACACCGCCAAGCCGGGCGTCTACTCCGTCACCTACGCCGTGACCGACTCCGCCGGTAACCAGGCCCTTGCTTCCCGCGTCGTGGAAGTCACCGCCGGCAGCGAGGGCGACAACAGCGACTCCAGCAGCGACAGTGACAGCAGTAGCGATAAAAGCTCAAGCGGATCCAGCGGCTCGAGCGACCACTCGAGCAACAGCTCGAACCGTGGAAGCGTCCTCCCCGCCATCCTCGGCGCCCTCTTCGGCGCCGCAGGCGCCACCGCGGTTATCGCCGGCCTGCTGAACTACCTCGCACCGGAAGTGCGCGACACCGTCAAGCGCGCCCTCGGCCTCTAAGGTCTAAGGCCCCGGCGGGCTAACCACCCGCCGGGCAACCTCCCAGCTAGCGCACCAGCGCTACGTCCTGGTCCTCCAACACCATACTGATGGGGGCCAGGTCTTCCTCCACCATGTCGAAATCCGCGGCGATAATCGCCACGATGTGTTGCTCGCGGAGGAAGTCCGCCAGGGCGTCGAGGTTGCGCGGGGCACCGGACTGGCAGCCGCGCAGGCGGCCGAGCGCGCTATAGAAGTCCTCGCGCGTGCGGATGGGTTCGGTGATGAGAATGCGTTGCATGCCTTAGTCCTCCGCGTCCGGGATACTGCAGAAGCTGTCGTAGTGGTCATCGGTGTAATACCAGACATCCGGGTCGGTCTCGCTGCCGCCGCCGGTGACGATGCGCTTTGCCCCGCGGTGCCCAATCCCCGGGGTTTCCACGGTGTATTCGCGGTAGTAATTCCTTGACTGCTGCGGCAGCGCGCCTTCATAGTTGCCGAAACGCACGTTGTCATTATCGGGATAGTCATAGGGCCCACCGGCCAGGATATCCTCGGCGGTCTCGTGCGCCTCCTGCGGCAGGGAATCCATGGCGCAGGTGGGCAGGTCTGACTCGCCCTGCTTTGCGACGTCCCCCTTATTCCCATCGCCGCCACCGGATGCGCCGGATGCAGCGGACGAAGCAGACGCTGCCGATGAGGGCGCTGCCTTCTGGTCCGCGCCATCGCCGGAGCCACCGAGGTCAATGCCGAAGTAGCCCGCGACGAGGACTAGAACCGCGCCACCGATGATGGCCGGCAGCGATTTTTTGGAGGGGGAGGATTGGGACATGGCCCCATCATTGCAGGTATAGGACCTGAACCAGAAATCCGGACCAGGGCTTTTCCCAATCCCCACCGCAGGTTGTTGGAGGATGTGGGAACAAGCATCAAGGATCCACCCAGCCGTGGGTACCTGTAGCTCCGGCGGGCGGGGTAGTCTGTACGCATGGCACGAGGCAGAATTCCGGACAGCGATATCCAAGCTATCCGTGAACGCGCGCCTATTGATGAAATCGTGGGCGAGTACGTTCAGCTCAAACCCGCTGGCTATGACTCGCTGAAGGGCTTGAGCCCCTTCAAGGATGAAAAGACTCCGTCCTTCCACGTGCGCCCGCAGCGCGGCTATTATCACTGCTTCTCCACAGGCAAGGGCGGGGACGTCTTCAGCTTCCTCATGGAGATGGAGCAGGTCTCCTTCCCGGAGGCCGTTGAGGCAGTAGCCCAGAAGATCGGCTACCACATCAACTACCAGGGTGGCTCCACCGGTGCGCGCGATGAAAAGCCCGGCACACGCCGCCGCCTCATCGCCGCCAACAAGGCCGCGCACGAGTTCTACCGCCAGCAGCTGGAAACCCCGCAAGCCGCCACTGCTCGTGAGTTCCTCCTTGACCGCGGCTTCTCCAAGGAAATCATCTACGCCTTCGAATGCGGCTATGCCCCGGAGGGCTGGGACACCGCCACCAAGCACTTGCTGCGCATGGGCTTTTCCTTCGAGGAGCTCGACGCCGCCGGCATCTCCAAGATGGGCAAGCGCGGTCCCATCGACCGCTTCCACCGGCGTCTGCTGTGGCCCATCAAGGACCTGTCCAGCAACGTGATCGGCTTCGGCGCACGCAAGCTTTTCGACGATGACAAGCTCGGCAAGTACATGAACACCTCCGAAACCATGCTCTATCACAAGTCCAAGGTGCTCTTCGGCCTGGATTTGGCCAAGCGCAACATTGCGGAGCAACACCAGGCCGTGGTGGTGGAGGGCTATACGGATGTCATGGCCATGTATGCCGCGGGCGTGAAGACTGCCGTGGCCTCCTGTGGCACCGCCTTCGGCGCGGATCACCTGCAGGTGTTGCGCCGCTTGATGCTGGATGATTCCTATTTCCACGGCGAGCTCATTTATACCTTCGACGGCGACGAGGCCGGACAGAAAGCCGCCATGCGCGCCTTCGAGGGCGAGCAGAAGTTCACCGGCCAGTCCTTCGTCTCCGTAGCCCCCGATGGCATGGACCCGTGCGATCTGCGCCTCGCGCGCGGTGATGCCGCGGTGCGTGACTTGGTGGCGGACCGCATCCCCATGTTCGAGTTCGTCATCCGCTCCGTCATCTCAGACTTCAGCATCGATACCGCGGAGGGTCGCCTCCAGGCCCTGCGGCGTGCGGTGCCCGTGGTGGCCCAGATCCGCGACCAACCTCTGCAGCGCGAGTACGCCCGCCGCCTGGCTGGCTGGGTGGGCTGGCCTGATCCGGAGGAAGTACTCCACCAGGTACGCCAAGAGGCGCGCAAGCCGAAGAAGGAGCAGCGCCCGCGTTTTGCCTCACTGGAGCAAACATCGTCTGTGCCCGCGCAGACCAACGCCCCCGTTATGCACATTCCCGGCCCCCGCGAGCCGCACCTATGGCCGCAGCGCGAGGCCCTCAAGCTGGCCCTGCAATTCCCGCAGATCGCCGGCAGCTACTTCGACGGGATTACGGAGGATGCCTACTCCAACGAGGCCTACCGCACCATCCGCCGCGCCATCTCGACCCTCGGCGGCGTGACCGCCGGTGCCGAACAGCCCGGCGTGGAATGGCTGGCCGGCGTGGCAGGTGAGATGCCGGACCTCATGGCCCGCAACTTCGTCTCTGAGCTCGCCGTGGAGCCCATCAAGCTGGGGGAGACCGGCAATCCCGATACCGACCTTGAGGCCTACGCCGATTCCGTGCTCTCCCGCCTCCAAGAAGCCCGCGTGGGCGACCAGGTAGCCCAACTCAAGGCGCAGCTGGGCCGCATGCGCCCCTCCGACGACGAGGAATCCTACAACTCGCTCTTCGCGGACCTCGTCGCCCTCGAGCAAGCCCGCCGCGAGCTCAACGACCGCGCTTTCCGCGGCGTGCGCTAACCGACGCCCCCGCTAATCCGCCGCCGCGCGCACGCGTTGTAGCGTACGCGCTAATCTTCGTCCGGCTCGTAAATCCGATCCGGTTGCACACCATCCGCGGTGCCGCGCTTGCCGCGGCGCCCCTTGTTGTAATCCTTAAGCTCACGCATGCGCGGTTCCGGGTCTAGACGGTTAGCCACGGCCTTTCGTGCGGAGCGCACCGCGGCCTTGGTGGCGGGGGAGTTGACGGCCTTCTCGTAGGCACCCTTAATTTGGTGATAGCGCTTGCGCCCCGCCTTGGTTCCAAAGACGTATCCGGCGGCAGCACCCACAACAAATTGGATCATTGGAAACTAGTCATCCCCTTACTTCAAGCCAGCGCAATAGCCGGCGTTTGCGTACAACGTACGGGTAACGTGCAATTCTCATGAATAGCCTACCTGCCAAACCAGTCCGGGGCAGGTGGCCTTCTGGCAGCGGAGCGAACAGGGATGCCGAATAGATATGACAGGAACTCTTCCCATATTGCATTCGCTTCAGTTAACTTAATACCTGTGAAGACTTCGAAGCGTACGCATGCGGTATCGGCAGCCGTGGCCATGTCAGCGCTGCTAACGGCCAGCGTGGCGGCAGCTGAGCCCCGCACCAATTGCCTTGAAGAGCCGCGCGAAGTCACCGTGAGCGAGGACTAACGTTCATCTCCTCGATACCTCTGGGCCATGTGCGCGAAGCAAGGGCATTGTAGACTCTTATGGAGATTCTCTCCCAGTAGTCAACAAAGGAAGTCTATGTCTAAGCCAAAGATTATGACCGTGTACGGTACCCGCCCTGAAGCCATCAAGGTGGCACCGGTCATCAAGGCTCTGGAGAAGGACGATCGTTTCGAATCTGTCGCCGTCTCCACTGGCCAGCACAAGGAAATGTTGGAACAGGTCAATACCATGTTTGGTATTGAGCCAAAGCTGGATCTTCACCTTATGAAGCCAGGCCAAGGTCTCAATGAGATTGTTTCTCGTGCGCTGATGGGCTTGGATGAGATCATTGACACCGAACAGCCTGATGTCATCATTTCCCAGGGAGATACCTCGACTGCGATGGCCGCAGCGCTGGCTGGTTTCCACCGAGGCGTAAAGATCGTGCACCTCGAAGCTGGTCTGCGTACCGGTGACATTCGCTCTCCGTTCCCGGAGGAAGCCAACCGAAAGCTCATTGGCCAGGTGGCAGAGCTGCACCTCGCACCGACTGCAGGCTCGATGGAAAACCTGCGCCGTGAGAACGTCCGGTCCAAGGACATCGCGGTCACCGGTAATACCGTCATTGATGCTCTTCTGGAGGCCGCCAGCTGGGATACCGAATTTGAGGATCCCGCGCTGCAGGAAGCAGCCGAATCTGGCAAGCGCCTCGTTGTGGTCACCACCCACCGCCGTGAAAACCTCGAAGCGATGAAGGAGATCGGCGGCGCGGTCAAGGATCTTGCGGAGAGCTACTCGGACATTAACTTTGTCCTTCCGCTACACCTGAACCCAAAGGTTCGTGAAGCTGTGCTTCCGGAAGCCGAGTCCTTGCCCAACGTTCTCATCACGGACCCGCTTCCGTACGACCAGTTCATTAAGCTGCTTGACCGCGCAACCATCATCCTGACGGATTCCGGCGGAGTTCAGGAGGAAGCCCCAGCACTTGGCAAACCAGTCTTGGTGATGCGCCAAAACACCGAGCGTCCAGAGGCAGTAGTTGCCGGCACCGTGAAGCTTGTAGGAACCAACCGCAGCCTCATCGTGGCGGAGGCCAAGCTGTTGCTTGATGACGACGCTGCGTACCACTCCATGGCCAACGCCGTGAATCCCTATGGCGATGGCAAGGCTGCCGAGCGTGCCGTGGCAGCTATTGCTGAGCTTCTAGAAGTAGGGGAGCGCCTGCCGGATTTCGATCCGGGCATTGAGGCTTAATTCAACTGCGCTGGCGGGCAGGGGTGAGTGTTTGGCGCGCCTGCCCGATCAAGCGGTGCCACGAAAAAAGATACTGTAGAAACACATGTCTTTAGATTTACTGTTTTCTGGGGCGGCTAGGTTCCTCTAGTTGTGTTGGATGTGACCTCGACTATGTGATTCCGAGCTTGGCCAACTGTGCATGGAGCTTGGCGGGTCTAAGCGGTACTTCCGGGTCTGCTGCGTAGGTAAAGGAAATAGGTCTAATTGCCGGCAGAGACATCAGGAACGGCCACAAAACATATCGTGGACGGATTTTCCTAGGTGCACCGCAGAAACCGCTGTGAGAATTTCTTTTAAAGTGCGTTCGCCATATAGGTCGTGGAATAGTTTGCGACAAAAGGGTTAAAAACCAATTGTTTTCTGAATAGAGGACTTTTGGGATGCGAAAGCTGGTTTCGCAGAGCCATAAAACACCAATGAGCACTTTGAGACAAAGGCCGCGCTTTTATGTCGAAACTGAAGCATAAAACCTAAAGACCCACCGACCGGCCTATGGACGATTGGTGGGTGTTGATTGGCTCCTCCAACTGGGCTCGAACCAGTGACCCTTCGATTAACAGTCGAATGCTCTGCCAACTGAGCTATGGAGGAATAAATGTAACGGAGAGTATTGGTATCTGCTCTCTGCGACGTTTAGTAACTATATAGACGAACCAATGAACCTGCAAATCGCCACCTAATGCGGCGTTTTTAAGATCTTGGGGACTAGGAATTGGCGGCCATCCTAGGTCCTTCCTTTTAAAGAATCTTGTCTATCAGGGAGTGCTGACAATGGAAGGTGGCTTATGTTGTGTCGCGAAGTTAGGTGTAAGGTAGTTGTGAGAATATCCCCAGAAGCTATTTGGAGTGAATGCTGTGAGTGAATCCCCGGCAAAATTTGAGAGCGTTTGCGTAGTTGGACTTGGCTATATTGGTCTTCCTACGGCGGCGTTCATAGCATCAAAAGGCATCAAGGTAACTGGCGTCGATGTAAATGCTGCGTTTGTGGAATCAATCAACCGCGGTGAGGTGCCATTCGTTGAGCCGGGTTTCGATGTCATGCTGAAAAAAGTAGTTGACGAGGGATTGCTGGTCGCGCAATCTAAGCAGATTGAAGCTGATGCTTATATTGTGTGTGTGCCCACTCCTTTCGCTGATGACTACAAGGTTGACACCAAGTACATCAACGCCGCAGTTGAGGAGATGGCCCCGCATCTTCGACCTGGTGCCTTGGTCGTTCTGGAGTCCACTTCTCCCCCAGGAACCACCGAGGCAATGGCAAAGCATATTGTTGAACTCCGGCCAGATCTTTCCCTCGATGAAGATGCGGAAAATGCCATTTTCGTCGCGCATTGCCCGGAACGCGTTTTGCCCGGCCGAATCATGGAGGAAATGGAAAGCAACGATCGAGTTATTGGTGGCTTAACTCCACGTGGAACGCAAATGGCTGCCGATTTGTATAGCACTTTCTGCACGGCGGAGCTTTTGCAGACCAACGCAACTACTGCGGAAATGGCTAAACTGACTGAGAACTCGTTTAGGGATGTCAATATTGCATTTGCCAACGAGTTGTCGTTGATTTCTGATCGTTTAGGAATCGACGTATGGGAGCTGATCGATCTTGCCAACCACCACCCACGAGTGAATATTCTGCAGCCAGGACCTGGTGTAGGCGGCCACTGCATTGCTGTGGATCCCTGGTTTATTGTTTCGTCTGTACCAGAGGAAGCTCGAATCATTAAGATGGCTCGAGACATTAATGACGGCAAGCCACAGTGGGTTATTGACCAAGTGACTAAGGCAATCGAAGGTAAAAAGGCGCCAGTGGTCGCGGCTCTTGGAATTGCTTTCAAGAACGATATCGATGATCTACGTGAGTCTCCATCTTTGAATATCGTGAAGCGCTTGGGAGAAGAGCATCCTCAGCTAGACATCCGTGTTGTTGAGCCCAATGTTGAGGAGCTGCCGCCGTCCCTTTCATCGGTTCCAAACCTTCGGAAGCAGGACTTGGGCGAAGCTTTGTCTGATGCGGAAGTAGTGTTGCTACTGGTTAACCATAAGGAATTCATCGCATTGGACCGCTCCGAGTTGACGGGGAAGACGGTCATCGATACTAAGGGAATTTGGCGCTAGCAGACGGAATGGCTGGCGGAGGCGTGGGCCTCTGCCAGCCTTCGTACCTTCCATGTTTACGCGTTCGACTATTGTCCTACGCGTGTTTTGAAACCTTTTACGAGGCCTAAAGCATGAGGGAATTACTGAGGAGGAAACCCTTGAGAGTTCTAGTAGTATCTCAATACTGGTTTCCTGAAAACGGGGTGCCTCAGCGCCGCTGGACTTGGCTAACAAGGATTCTAAGAGATTCGGGTGCTCAGGTGAGTGTTGTAGCTCCTTGGCCAAGCTACCGAATGAAGGTTGGCGTTAGTGACTGGTGGAAAGCCGGACACTATAGACCAAGCAAAGGTGCCGAAACCGGAAATTCCGAAGAGCAGATATATAGGACACCGTACTTGCCTATCGGGTCTTCATTGACTCAAAGAGCACTCAACCAAGCATTAATTGCCCTGTGTTCTTTGACAAAAGTAGTTAGCCTCATGATAGTTAAAAGGGAGAGGCCCGATGTAGTTATTGGTACGGTGCCGGCCCTTCCGACGGCAATCGTTGTTTGCGTTGCAGCAAAAACATTTAAGGTTCCGTATGTCATAGATTTAAGGGATGCGTGGCCTGATTTACTGGCAGAAGCTCCAAGGTGGAATCGTGGAACCAATAGAAGCGGTTTTCTTCAGTCAATGCTGTTTAACGGACCTTTTAGAGTTGTTTCACTTATTACAGAAAAAGCACTAAACATTGCATTGTCGAATGCAGCAGGTATATTAGTGACCTCGCATAGACTTCAACTACAGCTTGAACGAACGTATCCCGAAATGGCGAGATCGGGAACGATTCAAACTGTTCGAAATGTGTTTCCTGTCGAGTCCTCTGTCGAAAAGGGGCGGCCGTCTAGCTGTCAAGGCAATAGTCTAAACGTGCTTTATGCTGGAACCTTGGGACGCGCACAAAACCTTGAAAATGCGATTCGCGCTGCTGAGATTGCCAGGGAGATGGGGACTAGCATCCATTTGCGTTTCGTAGGAGACGGGGCGGCCAGGCAGGCATTGGGTGAGCTGGCTGCTGCTTCTCCAGTTGACATTGAATTTAGTGATCAGAAGGATGCTGAGTCACTTCACCTGGACTACCAGTGGGCGGATACTGCATTGGTGCACTTAACTAATTGGGAACCACTTGACAGAGCTATACCGTCGAAGACTTATGAACTAATGACTGCCGGTGTTCACATTTCAGGGGTTTTGTCTGGGGAAGCTGCCGATCTAATCACTGAATTGAAGTCAGGAGACGTTGTTCCACCAGAAGACCCGCTAGCATTGGCGTGTCTTTGGACTGAACTTGCTCAAGAACGCTGGCGGTTGACTGTGGACGATACTGGCAAACGATGGGTTGAGAATGAACGTTCAATACGAACCCCGAGAGTCTTCTCTGAATTCTTTCGAGCAATTTCAAAACTTGGGTAGTTATTTGTATTTCTTTCGTAGCGTTGCTTGCCTTCTAAGCGGATCCGCTAGTTTCTTGATCAGAGATCCAAAATTGTTCTTTAGAAACGTGGTTTTACGCCTCAAGACTGGACTTTTGAATCGAGTACTACCCGCAAAACTAGTCCGTCTGGCTGAAAGAGTTAGCGTAGCTGAAACGAATAAATCGGCAGATCCGATGGTTGAAGCTGCAACTGAACTTGGAATTACAAGCTCACCTTTAGTATCTATCGATGGAGTAAGTGGAGAAAAGCTTAAGATAGCGTTTCTTCTAAATAACTCATTGCCCTTTACTAGATCGGGGTACACGGTTCGGACGCAGCAGATATTATCGAACCTAGCGCGTATGGGGGGCGAAGTCTTTGCCTTCACCCGTCTAGGCTATCCAGCTGTTGTAGGAAAGCTCACTGTTCATGAGGCAGAAGAAGTGAATGGCGTGAGCTATCAAAAGCTTATGCCGAGGTTTCTTCCCTTTGGTCATACGGCGAGATTTGAAAAAGAGATCGAGCTTCTAAAAAAGCAATGCCTCAAGAACTCGGTCCACGTTATTCATACGACTTCTGGGTACAGGAATGCTGTGGTTGCTTCTCATGTGGCCGCGGAAATAGGAGTACCTTGGTTATACGAAGTTAGGGGAGAGCCCTATAACACGTGGCTATCTAAGGTGCCTGAATCGCTACAGTCTAAAGCACGAGAGAGCAGACACTATCGCGCCCTTCTAGACCTAGAAGTCCAGGCGATGAGAGCTGCATCTGCGGTTATTTGTTTGAGCGACGTTTCCAAACGACGAATAGTCAAGTTGGGGATCGACGATTCGAAGATATTTAATTTGCCGAATTGCTCGAGTGTAGATGTTTCCGCAGACAGCAGAGAGCGACCGAGAGCTGTTAGCTTGTTCAATCAATCAGAACGTCGTCCAATTGTGGTGGGTACGGTAACCAGCATCGTTGACTATGAGGGGTTAGACACCCTAGTCGAGGCTGCGAAGTACGTCGACGATTCAATACATTTTCTAATAGTGGGATCTGGCGATTCAGAAGAGTCGTTGAAACATAAAGTCGACGAAAGCGGTTTGGAAAAGAGGTTTCATTTTGCTGGGCGGAAGCCTGAGAACGAAATCTTGGAGTGGTATAAACGCCTTGATGTGTTCGTGGTTCCAAGAAAAGACCGCGATGTCTGTCGAAACGTAACTCCGATCAAGCCAATGAACGCCATGGCGCTTGGGATACCAGTTGTTGCGTCAGACTTACCTGCATTACGGGAAGTTACTGGGGGATTTGCTTGCTACTGTGAACCAGAAAACCCTCTCGCTTTGGCTGAATCGATCAATAGGGTTTTGGCGGCGCCGGACAAATTCACAGCTCCGCAAGAGTGGGTCGAAGAGAGAACTTGGCCGTCGAACTGCGTTAGGCTTGAAGAGCTTTATAGAAGCTTGCTTACCTAAGCCGATGTCTTCCGCCGTCGAGGTGTTTGATGATCTCACTGTCGAATACGATTTCAACTGGTGAGAACTTTGACGCGGTGTATTGAAGGACTTCTAGAGCTCGCTCTTTATTTCCGCTAGATACACTTCTACTCCATGAGCGATAGAGCTTAACGATAGTGCTGGGGGAACCGTCAGCGATTAGCTGGCCTTCATGAATCCAAATGGCTCTCGAACAGTGCTCCTGAATCACTTTCGCTCCGTGTGAAACGAGGAACACGGTACCAGCGCTTTGGATAAACTCCTGCATCCGCTTTTGGGCTTTATCGGTGAAAGAAGAATCTCCAGTGGATAGGGCTTCATCGACTAATAGGATTTTGGCTGAGACTGCGGTTGCTATTGAAAACTTTAGTCTCGCTGTCATACCAGAAGAATAGGTGTTTAAGGGCCTGTCGATGGCATCCTTAAGTTCCGCCCATTCAATAATTCCAGGCTCAAGTTGCTGGACCTCCTTGGGGGTGAGTCCCATCGCATATAGTCCTAATTGGATGTTTTGTCGTCCAGAAAGCTGGCGTTGCAGAGCGGCGGAAACACCTAATAGGGTAGGGGTTTCCGAAACCAAAACTTCACCCGTTGTAGGAGTCTCAGAGCCGGCGATAAGTCTGAGTAGGGTGGATTTTCCTGACCCGTTTTTGCCTAGCACGCCAATAGACTCTCCAGCCTCTGCGACCAATGACATGGGGTGCAGGGCCCGCACTTCTTGGGTATTCCGCCTGAATAGACTTTTACCGGAGCCATTCTTCGATATGCGATAAGTCTTCGATAGGTCCCTGATAGCGACAGTAGTGTTACTTGACACCCGTGTACCTTTCCTCGGCTCGCCAGAAGAATACAAACCCCACCAACAAGACTAACCCCGTAGAAATAACAATATTAAGCGTTGTGTATAGCTCTGGAACTCGGGCGTAAATAGAAACGTCTCTCGCTGCAGTGAGGTATTGGTATACAGGATTAAACTTCATTACTTCCAGAAGCACTGGATGCCCTTCAAATCTCTCTAGGGAATAGAAAATTCCCGAGGTAAAGAATAGAGCTCGATTCAGGAGCGAAACTAGCGACTTAATATCGGGAACGAATGCTGTCAATCTTGCGATTATAAATATTATCCCAAGTAAGAAGACATGCAAGAAGAGGAAAACCGGGATTATTAGTACAAGGGTCCAAGAAATCTTTAAAGAATCCTGTAGGGAAAACGCGGTTACAAGTGCAACGATTGCAGGGATAATATTGTCATATAGTTGCCGCTTAATGGCTGAACAGGCGACTGCAGCTCGTGGGAAATTGAAGGAGGATATTAATGAATGGTTTGATTGAATCAAACCAGATCCGGAATTGATACCACGCGAAACGAAGCGAAAGAATACAACGCCAATAATCAAATACCCCACATAGTTTTCAATGCCGCGGGATACCTTAAGAATTACTCCAAAGATAAGTGCATAGACGAGGATCTCTAGCAATGGTTGAAGAACGAGCCAAGCTCGGCCTAAAAACATTCCGCGACCATTGCTAAGTGCTCGACTCCTTGCATCGGCGTTTATGAAGTAGCGACGCTTGTGCAATCGAGCGAGGTATTCTCTCATATTAGGAGCAGAGTTGACGGGCTGAAGCCCAGAGTCGTCTACCATTATCTTGGTTGAATCCATGAAATGGTCTTTCATCGCCTGTCCTTTACGGGAAACCTCCATTGGTCATCATCGCAGGAATCGTCGAGACCCACTGAATGCGGTTATTGATGCCGTTGCAAAGGCTACCTACAAAACTGTTTATCTTTCGGCCGAACTAAAACGGGGGATCACAATAGATTGATCGGTTAAGAACCCACTTGAAGACACGATGATACTATCTTCCGACTGGAAGATGCTACCCGTAAAAGGCGTACCGAGGGAAATGACAAAGAGGCGGTTCGTATCGAGGCTTTCCTTACCTCGAAATACCAATTGCGATGTTTCAATGGCTTTGTTGCTTGCTGGTGAGATTATTGCCTCTACGGGATCCTCAGATCGATCTCCCTTAATGACCTCAATTTCAGTATCCTCTGGATCCGTCATTGAGAGGTAGATGACTTCGCCCTGGTTCTCAATTCGTACTGAACTATCGTCTCGAATGATTGCATTTGCAGTAGGAGGGAGCATGAATCGCTCGGTCCAAGCTTGTCCCGTCTTATCAGTTGAGTGGCCGACATCGTTTAATAGAATGATATTGAACTTTGGGACAGAGATTACGGTGCGGCGTAGCTTCGCACCGGGAAACCCGTGATTGTAGCCTGAGGCTAGAGAATAGTTTTTAGCCTCTAGATACTTGTCGGTGGCAATCACTTTGGTGTATCGGTTGTCGGGTGGGCGGTTGTAGCGCGTATTAGGCGTGAAAGAGTTATGCGCTCTGTAAGAAACTACATAGCGCCGATACTTGTTCTTTCCATAGTTGTACTTCCCTGCGTCTACAAAGAAGTTCTTACCTCGATAGTTTAAGACGACGCTTAAATCGTCAGAATGTTTGTGTGCGGTGGCAGAATAGCCGCATACAAAACCGATGTAGCTTTGAGACGATTCGCTCTTGAGGGCCGTAAAGCCACTCATTGAGTCGTGAAAAGATTCCCAATTTGGTTTGGCGGAAACTGTGCGAGCCGAACTATCGCCAATTCCTGGCAATTCGCCATTTGGCATAACGATGCGGCTAAAGTGACCGGCTGCTACTTCCAGCTTTCTTAGAATATCTTGGCCCAATGAGAATCCATTATCGTTTAGATATGACTCGATCTCACGATACATCCGATAAACCATCCCGTGATACTCGGGAGAGTTTTCTTGATGCATACCGGTTTCACTAAAAGTTTGCCAGAAGATGCTTTCGACTCGGCCAAGGGCGTGGTAGAGGTATGCAGGTTCGTCCAAACCAATGCCTAAAGACATTAACGCCATGTCCATCATAATGCCGTGATTGTTCATTCGATGGTGACTATCATCAAGCAATACATCGGCGTGTTTCTTCAAAATACGCTCGATACGCGCGCTCTCGAAGGGGAGCCCTTCGGATTGCATAAGGTACAGATATTGCATTAGAACTCGCACGCGCGCGCCTACAGCATGATCGTACCAAGTCATTTCTGTTTCGCCGCCAGCCTCAACGTAGTCGAGCCAGCTAGTGACGATTTCAGAGGCCTTATCTAGGAGGGCACGGTCGTCGCTGTTTTCATATACTGCTAGGAGTGTTCCTACAACTCTAAGGTTCTGAAGGTAGAGCTGATAGGTAGTCTCGAGTTGCGGTTCAAGATGTTCCCAATCGAAGGATGGTCCAAATTGAATATCGGGATAACCAGGGAAAGGCTCGATAGTATTGTCGAGGGCTTTAGTCGCAATCCGCTTAACATCTTTGTTGAGCTTGGAGGACGAATCCCCGATGAGGGGCATTACGGCGGATTTTTCAAACATATTACTCCTTTATGCTGAATGTCCCTATTGGGAGAAGTGGTTGCCTATTGCATCGACCCTGGTCGACCACAAAGAGTCTTTCAGTGTCTCTGAGAAGCCTTTATTAAACTGCTCTTTCATTTCATCGACATTGACAGCAGAGCCGAAAGATTTTACTAGTCGGTGAAATCGGATACTTCCGGGAACAGTGATAACCTCCTGGGACGATAAGTTGGATAAGTATCGTGTAGGGATGAAGCTCGGGAATTCGGCATTTGCGGTTCCGAGAAACGAGTAGAGGTTGCTGCTATCTTTGATGAACCAATAAATCTCGCCATAGTCTTTATCGGGTTCATCGAAGATTTGCTCAAAAGTTTTAGCAGAATCCGTGATGAAAATAATCGTGAAGGGAAGAAAACGAGATAGCTGAGCTAGCTTAGCTAGGAATTCAGCATGGTGTGGTTTTAGCTGTTCCGTAGCCTCGACGGACAAAATATGTTGTTCGAAGGTGAAATCTGACCCGCTAACGAGATTGGTTGCAGCTTCCAGGACTTCAAGAACCGCTCGATCGTCATACGTAATTACTCGGTTTGCGATTTGAAGCTCGTCTTTTCGGAGAATGAGATGAATTGGGGCGGTTACTGCTGCGGGGCTTTCGAAGCTTAGCTTACTGAGCTGATTTCGGCGCTTAATTTGCCAGGCGGCAGAGGGATCGGTAATGCCCTTTTGTGCGTAGATTTTACCCGCCCAGGGATAGCTTGAGTTTGCAAAAGCGTCACAGGTAAAGCGGCAGCGTTTAGGTGATTGATCCCATAGGCATAGACTTACCAGGGAACCTAGCATCAAGGGCTCGTGGGGAACACTGTAAACAAGCGCTGCGATTCTCCGGGATAGATCTGTCTTGTCTGCGTGTGCGTTCCTAGCGTTGGCACTCAGTGATGAAAGCTTAGTTAGAAACTCTGGTATAGGCACATTTGGCATTAGTCTTCTCCGGAAATCCGTGACAGCGCGTTGTTGATGATGGTCAGAGTCTTGTCTTTGGGCATGGGCGTATGGCCGCTGCGTGTATCAAAATAGTAATGAGTGGCGAAATCTAGGTTTTCGGAATTCTGAAGTCTCGCTCGGTTTGCAATAAAATCGTTGACGACTGGGAGTTGTGCAGCGTAATCGATTTTGCTTGCTGTATTGACCCAATAATCTCCACAAAAAGGTATGTCTAACTCTAGGAATTGATTCAATGCATTAATCGAAGAGGGATCTTGCTCGCGCAGTTTATTGAGGGATATACCGGGATGGGAATTCCGCATAATCGTATCAACAAACTTTTTGTGATACTTTGACCAATCGAATTGCGCATTATTCACTAAAAACCTTGAGCCTGGAAAACGGGAGTGCATTTGTACAGCTTGAAAGCCGCCCGCTGAACTGCCGAAAAACAGTATGCGCCTGTTGGATTCGATTTCTAAATTCTCGCGTATGAAATCGACGCATTGTGCCATTGTCGTGAAAGGTTTTGAGAACGCAGATCCTTGACCCCAACCAATCTGGATTTCGTTGTCTTGATGGAGGGTGGGATCTGAAATGAACAGACAGGATGCCTCGATGGATTCAGCCCATGTCCTGCGCTGAAATACTTCCCTTGGATCTTTTTCTGCTTCTCGTTTTACTGCGCCATTAAATCCCACAAATAGCCGGTCACAATATTCGCGCCGATGATAATAGATCGCCGATATTTTGCATCCTCCAAATAGAAAACTGAAGCGGATGCTTTCGCCATCTGTAGGTTTCGGTAGTCGCGCTCCGGGGTACAGAATTGGAGGCAACGCGCTAGTAGACATACTTTCCCCTCCGCGCGTCATCTAGTAGGCCCTTTATCTCCTGATCATTCTGGATATCAATACCGTATAGAGAAGTGATCTCTTCGATAATTGTCACACATTCCTGACGATCTTCGGCTGAAACATACTTAAGTTTCTCAATATACCAAAGCTTCAAGAAGTCTCGGAAGCGAGTTTCTATATAGTGCTCTTTAAGCCCGATTGAGTCTAACCATGAAGATCTTGATTCTTCCAACGGGATATACTTCCGATAGAACTTTGGAGAAATTGAGTTAACCGTCGAATTGGAAACCTCAGCATAATAAACGTGTACGGGGAGAGTTGTGACGGAAACACTATCAGCGTAGAAGAGCATCTGCTGGAAGAAGTATGAGTCCTGCCCAACAGCCCCCACTGGCTGAATTAGTCCTAAGCTCTTCAACCAGTGAGTATCGGCAACGAGTGCCTGGATACTCATGGGCTTATAGTTTAGTTGCTTCAAAAGCTCGGCATTCTCACCGTTCAGGCTTGGACTCTTTGCCATGGCGTTTTTTAGGAAGCGGGAGTTATTAACCGTAGATCGCCGGCCCTTGAATCGGATCATGTTTCCAATTGCAAAATTACGATTGTTCTTTTTGGCGAGATCTAGCAATTGGTCGAAGGCATCATTTAGCTGCTCGTTGTCGGGATCTAGGTACGTTACGTAAGGCGTTGAAGTTAACTCAAGCCCTTTGTTTCGCGGACGAGATGCACTTCCTGAGCCGCCGACAGGGTAACGGTAAACCTTTACGTTTGGATACAGCTGTTCGATAAGATCTACGGTTTTCTGAGTCTTAAGATCTGTGGAGCCGTCATCTACAATAATGATTTCGCTCTTCGGGAAGATGTTGCTTCTGACGAGCGATTGGAAGCATTTGTGGATGAGATGTCGTCCGTTGTTGTATGTGGGGACGATGATCGATATCTCAGGTTCCTTGCGTCCGACAATATTTACGGGTCGCGTCGCCACACTTGTTTTGATGAGCATCGCCTTCTCAACGGCTAGGGTGGGAAACGTTTGCCCTTCAGTGAGCCAGTAGACGTGTCCGCTGTCCTTGCTCAAGTCATTTGAAGTTGGTTCATACGCGATCTGGTAGTCGTCGAAGGCTGCAAACTTCAGAATATCTGCATCCGAGTAGCGGAAGGCTGCTATTGCATCGTCTACGAGATCTGGTCCATTGAACGGGATCCGATCAATGAAAATCAGGACATCGCCGTTCTTGGAGCCTTCTACCCGATCTAGGTCATTCGGTGTTATCCACTTCAGCTCTGATTCGGTTGCTTGTGAATCGCGAAACTCCTCAAAGCGTCGTTTGCTATCACTGACGATATAGACAATGTGATCGGGTTTGGTTGCTTCTATTCCGACCGCCTCGAGTATTTCGTCGACTCGCTCGAAGGCGGTGTCGTTGAGGAACACTTCGCGAATACCTTCAACCTGGCAGTAGCTCAAGTATTCGTCGGTCAGAGTGTCGAGGAATAGCTCGGTATCTACTTCAGAATCGAGCATGGTTATTTGTGGGTAGCGTGAATTTAGGCCAGCGCTGTAATTGGAGAGCACTAGTGTCCCCATTGCTTGGAGTTCAACGGCGCGGTTTGCAAACATTGTTTGGCTTGTAACCACTGAATTGAGGTTTATCGCCAGCGGAAGCAGCTTCTGTAGTCGTAAAACCTGATCGTGAGAAAGTGGCCCATGAAGATTCTTGAGATACTTGGACGGGTAAAGATACCTCTCCACGTTTTTAAACTTGTTCGGATCAAGATCTAGATTCCGATCGATAATGAAAAGATCCGAGTCTGACTGATTGACGCCATCGAAAATCTTTTCTGCAGCTCCTGCGCGCTCGGGGTACTTATGCGACATCCAAGAGCCCGCGAATACAACCTCTCGCCCCTTGTGTCGTTGACAGCCTAAAGGATTGTGCTTTTTGTAGTTAACACCAAAGCGGAGCGCCTTGATCGGAGTGTCTGGTCCGATGTCTTCCCTGTACTGGGGGATCATTTCCTCAGCTGAAGTGAATACAAAGTCTGCAAGCTTTGCCAGGCTAAGAAAGGCCTTATAGTTAGGCGGGTCTTCCTTGGAATAGAAAACAACGGGTATTTCGTTGGCTTTTGCAAGAGGGATAACCGCATCTTCGATTAGGCGACGGTTAGGTGAGTTTTTCTGCGCAGCGCCATACCATTCGTCGTTGAGACCGCGCCAAGCTGATACTACGAGAAGGATATCAACTGTGGGTACTACAGCCTCAAAATTCTCGGGAGTTAAAGGTACAAAATCGGCAGCAACCTCTATGGAGTCAAAGAGAAAGGCGTCGGCGATAATTGCAATCTTGACGTCGCGCGGTTTGTCCCACTTTTGAGCAGTTGCTACGGGCAGAGAAGCGGCTTCAGCAAGCAATTCTTCTATGCAAGCTTCAGTGTTTGTACGATATTGGGCGTACTGTTTCATATACTCCGCACGGTTCTTGATTGGTTCAACGAACCCGCCTGAGTGAGCTTGGTATCCAGCTTTTCTTCCCGTCGGATGAGTACTAAGGAATGTCTCCGCTTTTAATTTGGCCGCCTTAACTTGTTTCTTGAGGCTGCGCAGCCGTTTTAATTGCTTGTTGATAGCTGATTCCTGCATGGTTAGTTGTTTCCTAAAATCTTTTTCCGAAGGTTCCAGTAGCGGCGTTGAAGGCGTAGAGACTTAGTGCTTTCAAGCTTCCGGATTTGCGATTTTAACCTCCGAATTTCCTCGTCACGACGCTGGATGCCCTTTAAGAGCTTCTCATCGCGATCAATCTCAAAGAGTAGATCAGAATATGCCTTTACTAGCTCGGTAGCTAGCCTCGAGGTCAGATCGCTGGTTATTTCCTCAGTTTGCTTTGCACGTTTTCTCATGAAGAGGACCTCTGCTCAACGGGGGTGAAGTTCGCTATATGGGCTTAAGTTACCAGATCCGTGCACAGAAAACTTCTGAAGGATCCGAGGACACTTTTGCCATAGTCTAGTAGAAGCCGACCGCACCACGATTCTTTTGGTACCTCCATCTCATTTTGATTTTTCGTGGTTGCCGATTGATGAATTGACTATCATTGTGTTGGTTAGGAATAATCCGTAAACGGAGTAGCCTTAAGTCATACGCAAAATTTGCTGCTCGACCCTCATCGTGGCTACTGGCAGGTGAGGGTCTTTTTGTGGGTAGGGGGTCGAAGATCTCTGGCTCTCTAATTTCCGCGTTTGCGTATACAAACAGAATCCGCTCTCGTTCAATGCCTAGCCAACCTTGGTTGAAGTGAAGCGTAATGCGCGCTGCTTTTCGACAGCGAGGATGGCAGGGCTGGCAGCATCAAAATTGCCCCAGTGGGTGATGTTGGCTTGCTGCAGCCAGCCCAGTGAGTGAAGTTGGTGGGCGGCGGTGCCAGAGACAAGGATGGCGGTGGTGGTTGGCGAGGCGTCGGCAAGCGCAGGCAGTGCCAGGAAGGTTTGCTTGTTCTCCACAATGAGCACTCAGGGTGGCCGTCCCAGAAGAAATTGATGTCGTGGGTTCCGTTGCGCTCATTATCGTGACGGTGGTGGTCATCGTCGCGTCGAAGTTGATCTACTACGTCGCAGAGCGCCCGGAGCTTGAACCCATCTATTCTGTCGGTGTTCCGCCGGTGGCAGCAATCAGTGACGTAATGGGGCCGACAGGCCTAGTGCTCATGGTCGTTGCTGTCAGCGCTGGAGTCCTTACTGGGCTTAACGGGTTCTTTACTGCAGCAAGCCGTGTGTTGCTTACCCTTGGTCGCGCCAACCTGGTTTCTAGTCGGTTTGAAGCGTCCTGGGTTTAGTTCCGCTTCTTTTACGGCCCTGTGTTGATGGGCTGGGTGAGATAGTACTCGGTTTCTACTTCTTGTGGGGTGGCGTAGTCCAATGCTTCGTGAAGCCGCTTAGTGTTC